>ONBN01000025.1 GCA_900316115.1 uncultured Eubacteriales bacterium | reverse complement strand
GGCTGGATGTGAAATCCATTACACTGGATAATGCGGTACTAAATGCAATGGGAGGCAGAGTAACAGCAACAGACAGTCTGACTGTAAATAACAGTACTGTACAGAATGCTTCTCTTCTGGGATTTAATGAAGAGGTAACAGGCGCAAGGACTTTGACCTTTACAGGAAGTGGAAATGAACTTCATAATATCGCAGCTGTTGGTACAACAGAAACAGGAAAAGCCAATGTAACCATCACTGGTGCAGAGACGATTTCCAATGCATCTGATACCAATTATTTCTGCGATTATGGAATTACCTACTTATATAATGGAACAGAGCTTACAAAAGAAGACACCTGGCCGGACACCTACCGTGTAAAGTATACTGGAACCATCAGCGGCACAGGAACCATTACCGGATATCATCAGGCATCCGGCACTTATGTTGCAGAAACAGGGCAGATCCAGCTTCCTGTATATGAGCAGAAGGGATATAGTTGCCAGGGCTGGACACTGGGAGAGGATACTACAGTAAATACAGTACTTCCTTCCGGATATGCCAGCGACCTTGTTTTAAATGCTGTGATGGAAGCCGCTTCTGTAACCGTGACCGTTGATCTGGGATATACTCCGAATGAAAACAGCAATGATGATTATGATACTCTGGAAAAGGTAACTACACATGAATGTATTTGGGGAGATGTAGTTACTCTTACTACACCTTACAGATTTGGTTATGTATTCCAGGGCTGGAAGATTGCCACTGCAGGGGAAGACAGTGCCCTTATCAAAGATAGCTATACCGTATCCCTGGAAGATGCCCAGGAATCAGAAGACGGAGCTTTTTCCATTGCACTGGAGGCAGTGTGGACAGCAGATGATTTCCCTATAAGATTCCTTATTTCCAGTAATGTGGATCTGACCAAGCTGAAGGTTCAGACAGATGAATCAACGGTTTATGATTCTGTATCTGCTTTTGCACAGTCTAATCCATCTGTAATCTGGAATGAAGCAGATCATCTTCTGGAGTTTGCTACCATTGTTTATGGTGAAAAATTATCTGATTATCTGACCAGGATCGGTCTTTCACAGCTTCCTGTACTTCTGGATCAGAGAGAAGGAGCAGAGAAGCAGGAATTTGCAGGATGGTCAACGCCTGCAGGCGCAATGCTTTCTGAGGATATGACCTTCTCTGTGGGAAGTATCCTGGATAATAAGGCAGAAGGGGAATCCCTTGTTACTTATGAGTCAAAGATCAAGAGTATCCCTGTACTGCTTACAAGCTTATGGGGAACCGGTCAGTATAAGTTGACTGTAGATGTGGCTGATGGATGGGAACTTCTGGTAAACGGTGAAGTTCAGACACCAAATGGCTCAGAAAAGACGATGACTCTTTCTGTTGCAACAGGCAGTGAACTGGTATGGAGATGCAGTGCTACCAATCCGCTGAATTTCAGCCGCTGGACATTTACAGAAGGCTTCCTGCCAGAGGAAACCACCTATGATCCAGGCGCAAGATATCTGACCTGGAAGGCTGTCATGCCTTACAAGAATATTACAGCAAACTATGTGGCTGATCTTTCAACTTTATATATAGATCTGGCTGTAAGTAAGATCACTTTTGAACAGAACGTAACCATGCCTAACGGACGTACTGTAGATGGCTTCTGGTATACGGAAATGATGTTACCTTCAGAATATTCCGGTATGAAAGCTAATGCATTAAGCCCTGCATTCCAGGCAGATGCTTCCTATACAGGCCATGAGAATGAATATTTCTATATCTGGAACTTTTCAGATGCATTCCGCATCACCAGTAAAAACGTATACACTAAGAATCAGCTGACCCTTGTATCTGCCATGACTGTTACTTTGAGAGACTGTAAGATGGAAGCAACTGATGCGTACAGGGATAATGCGGTAGGTACAAAGCTTGGCGGGATAGAACTGGAAAATCTGAGTGATGATCAGGGCGGCAGTATGAGTCAGACTCTTGCCGGGCAGGATCTTACTCAGTATGCCAATGTGATTCTGAATACGGACACAACCAATCAGTATACCGTAACACTGAATTTGAAAGGCGACAACAATGTGATCGCTGATATTTCCACTTCAGGATTTCATTCTGAAACGAAATATGGAGGAACCGTTGTTGTACAGGGCATTGACAGTACAGGAAACAGCAAAGCTGAGCTGGGTACGATTTTCGGAGATTTTGCCTGCACAATTCAGAATCTGGATGTGACTGCCTATGAAAAGGAAACACCATTTAATTATCTTACATACACTTCAAGAGCTGGAAGTGTGCGCTTTTACACTTCAAATATAAATGCGAAGGAAAGCACTGTATTTACTTACAGCAGTTATTTAAATGTGGTAAACAGCCAGTTTTATGTAAAGGAAGTACGTGGATATTATTATGGTATTACCATGAGCGGATCTACTTATGCTCATATATATGGGGATGTTCTGTCTAACCGTCATTCCATGTCGGTTACAGGTGACGCATCTGTGGTAGTTGATGGAAATGTGATGACTACAAGTCAGGATCAGTATGCTACCGGTGATATTAATACCACCGGATATGTGATCGTGAAAGGAACCGTGTATGATTCTGCAAATACCAGATTTACCAATGGAACGGTGATCTGCAATACACTGATCGTTGGCTCTTATATTACAACAAACGGATCTGCACGGCTTATCACAAACCTGATCACAGGAAATACTTATTCAATGATCAGATATGATGCATCAGCAGGCAGGTATTATCCTGATCCAACCAGTGGCAGCAGAGGGGTTGGCACCATTGCCAGAGCAGATCAGAATGAGGATGATTATCCGTTCAGGATTTTCTCTTCTAATGCACCTACCACAAGAACATATGATTTTGGCGGATCATCCACCAGGATTTATCTGTTTGGATATTATGGAACGACACAGGTGGATGGTGTTGAGTATTATGATCCCGCTATTACAGCCCTGAGTCAGGGGAATCCAATTGCTTCCTATGTGCTTCAGTGCCTGGATGATAAGGGCGATTTGAACTCCGGAGTTTCCCTGAATGATACCGAATTGCAGAATGCAGTATCATCTGCGTCTGCCAGCTATGGAAATAATGAATGTATTATGCTTGGCAACAGTACTTATACACCAAATACAAGTACACCCAGGTATGCGGCTTTTACTGGTGCACAGGTTTATGCAACTGGAAATATCACATTCTTTAATGAGACAACTGTTTCAGCTGGAACGATCCAGTGTGGAGGCAGCTTTGGGACAAAAAGTGATCTTGCAGTGTCTGGTGGTTCCATTACTGCAAAATCCGTGGGAAATGTTTATCATCTTACAACTGCTTATACAGATGGCACGAAGAGGTGGAAAAAAACAATAATCACAGGCGGCACAATAGATGCAGATGTGATTGGTGCAAGAAACAGCCATGGCACAAAAGGCAGCAAACAGCGCAGCCTGGTAGAAGTTACCGGAGGAACGATCCAGGGAAAAACAACTCTTCAGAGTGATGAATATATTAACTATATTTATGATGAAACAGACTTCCCTGAAGCTTCCAATACATTTGGCTCAATGCCGGATAATGTACGGTTAAGTGCAGACTATGTGGATGGCAGCACAGAAGTATGGAGTACAGAAGGTTGTATATGCTTTACGCCACCTGTTGCATCAGATGGAAGCACCGGATCCTGGACATATGGAGCCCTTTCCGGGCCTGAGGCAGAGGGTATTGGTGCAGAAGGATCTCTTCTTCCAGTTACTACTGGTATAAATGTAAGCAAAAAGGATCAGCTTCTGCTTTATGCTGCCAAGGATAAATATAATCTGACCAAAGTTTATGGTACAGATCTGTACACTTTGAATACAAAAGATACCAGTGCAGTATTCACATCCAATACCATGACTGACATTTCAGATCTTCAGCAGATTCAGGTAGAGACTGCATCTGTATCCGGTGGAACGGAGGTTAGTCTTACAGTAAATGATGAATCTTATCGCACACGAACTGTTGTATGGTATATTGATGGAAACGGACAGTACCATAATGCGCTTGCAGGTGAAAACTGGAATGGGAACAGTATTACATTTGATATGCCAAAAGGTAATACTTACATTTATGTAGTGGACGATGCCCATGCACTTCCTCTGGATCTGTGGATCTGTGGATACAGCTTTGACAGTAATGGTTTTGTGACTCAGCTGGCAGATACAGATAATGCAGGAAAACTGGTCGGTGCTGATGAGGATAAAGTATTTACCTATTCAGGTAATTACAGGATCGTACAGTCCAATCTGAAGATCAATCAGATTGCAGAAGATGGAAATGCGGCGCTTAAAGGTGTGGATTCATCAGAGATGACCGGTAATCGGATCCGGTTTGCATCTGATTTTGATAATCAGACAACAACAAGAAATCAGATTGTATTTTCCAGGGTTTACCAGAAATGTCAGGACGATCAGTTTGGTGTTCTGGTAGAAAGTTCATCTGATGGAAGTGAAGGCGCAAAGGTAGGACTTCAGATTGATGGAAAAGTTGCTCTTTTCCGTTTTCAGTTAAAAACACCTTCCTCACTGGCGCTTGTAGGTGTAAATGGTGCAGGTACGGATGTGTTTTACTTTAACCGTGCACAGACAAATTCACCATCTGAGTATTTGATCAGTGTTGGAACAACAGCAGGTAAGACAGGTGATCTGACTCTTGAGAATCTGAAATTTAATTTTAAATCCGGATATGGTGGACATCTGCTTCGCGGAACAGATAGAGGTGGCTCTCTAACCATAAAGAATTGTACATTTACCAATAATTTGTGGGGAGACAGTACCGGATTTGCCAGAAATATTAAAGATGTGACGATCCAGAGAAGTACCATTAATATTACAAATTCATATTCTTATACTACACAGATGTTTGATGGATGTGGGAATGTGACAGTCAGTGATGGCAGCCAGATCCAGTGGAAAGCCATTGGAAGTGAGTCTACAGGAGGCTATCCTTTTGATTATGGTATAAGTGGTACGTTGACTGTTGATAATTCAGAGATTATCACTACCTTTGATTCTTCTGCTGACAGGAGAACCCTTACGGTTAATGATTTTAGAACGACTAAGGCTCAGAAGGTAATACTTAAAAATGGTGCTGTATATACCGCTGACAGCCGTCTTTGGTTTGTTGAAACACAGGTTCTTGATAATTCTGTTTTAACAGTACGATCAAACGGAAATGAAGATAGCTATTTTATTTCCAGAGTTATTCTTGTGGATGGTGGCACTATCAATGCAGATTATGTTGTGGTCAGCGGTTTCTATTCACCGCCAAGCAATGCATACAGTTCCTCCACCAAGGCTGCGCTGGACGAAAGGATCAGCAAAGGGGATTATACGCTCAATGGATATAATTACCTAGGGCTTGAGATCAAATCCGGTACAGTAAATGCGAAAAAATTTGCTGGTGGCGACTGGAGCGGAAAAGTTACCGTATCCGGAGGCGAACTGAATACTGCAGCGGTTGGTACGTCCGGTTACTTGTATGGTTTTATTAAACCGCTTCCAGCAAACAAGCTGGACTATGTATACAAATATCCAATCTATAATTACAGCAATTACAGCCAGTCTGCTACAGTAACCGTAGATGGCGGTACTGTGAATATCACAGATGGTGGTTATCTGGGCGGTGCAAATACGAAAGTCCGGATTTCCGGCGGCCAGGTGAAGCTGGGAACAGGTGCTACTCTTGGTATGACACAGGAGCAGACAAAGACCCTTTCCGATTATTACTCTGCAAAAGGAGACAGTATCGGAGCACATGCACCTGCAAACTCTGATATTCAGATTTCCGGCGGTATTGTGGTCGTGACAGATGGTACCACAGGAAGTATCCGTGCACCTTATGGTCAGCTTCGGATTTCCGGTGCAGGCACCAGCATTAAAGTAGCTGAGATCAGTGCAGACTATGGAACTGTT
Organism: uncultured Eubacteriales bacterium; assembly: GCA_900316115.1. Lineage (GTDB taxonomy): Bacteria > Bacillota > Clostridia > Lachnospirales > Lachnospiraceae > Blautia_A. Next base: position 26,453 of record ONBN01000025.1, on the reverse strand, counting down.
GAGATCAAAGACGCAAACAAAGCTTTTGAAAACCCATATAAGGGTACGGAGCAGAGTAAATATCGAAGCGACAACATTGGTGTGTGGGTAACAGATTCTCTGTCAGCCCAGGATCTGACCATAACATCAGGGGCACAGGTTTATGCACCAAATGCGTTTGCCCAGGTAACAGACGGAAAGGGACGGCTGACTGTACAGGAAGCAGGACTTTATTCTGACGCCTATGGTGAAAAAGGAGTTTCCAGGGCAGAGAATGACAAGCTGTATAACGATACAGCCAATGCAGTAGATCAGACAGTATTTGGTACTCATCTGGTATCCATTACATATGTGTTGAATCCACAGGGGATCCTTACGGATGCAGATGAAAAACTTGTAGAAAATAACAACCCTGCAAACTATACATCTACAGCTACAGATCGGCAGCTGAAACTTCAGGATGCTTTCTGTGAAGGCTATTATTTCAGAGGCTGGTACAGCAATCCTGAGTGTACAGGAAATGCGTCTACAGTGATCAACACCACCATTGCAAATGACTTTACCCTTTATGCAAAATGGGAAAAAGTCAGGGTGAAATTCCAGCTGGTTATGGATCAGAGCAGTGCATCCGGTTACTACAGCACGGAGGAGTTTAATGGAAACAGCCACTGGACACCATCCCAGGACGGCAATTCCTATGTGTCTACAGAAATGGCTTATGTAACATACGGAGACAGGATCCTTACGGCTTCCGGTGTGAACCTGATCAACTATTCCACCAATACCTTAGGAGTGACTGAGGTACAGATCCAGGAGGATAGTTATACAGGAGATAAGACTATCAGTGCAACCAGCATTGTGTCAAAGGCACTGGCTGAATATTACAAGACAAAAGATACAAACGGAGACGGATCTGCAGTGATCACTCTTCATGTACACATGGTACAGAAGAGATATGCAACTATTACTTTTGATCTGAACCAGAAAAACGGCAGGCCAGTGGATGCAGGATTTAACTCAAAGGCTGCTTCCATCAGGGAAAATGTAGGAGTAGATAAAACACTGGGAACCATTCCGGCATTTGCAGATGCCACTGTAACAGAAGGAAAAAGCAAAGGCCTGGTACAGGCTGCTGCTACAGGATATACCTTCTTTGGATGGAATACAGACAAAGACGCTACAAAGGACAGCACAGACGGCTGGGTAAATGCAGACAGCATTTTCACTGCAAATACCACCATCTATGCCATCTGGCAGGTAAACACCTATAAGGTGAAGTTTGCAGCAGGAGAGGGCAGCTGGGTAACTGCTGACGGACAGGCTCCTTCGGTAGGACAGGTATCAGTGCCTTATCTGGAATATTATTGGGTATATGATACTCCGGTAACAGAGGCAAACAGCTTCTGGTATGTGGATGCACAGGGAAGTCATTACATGACAGAACTTCCTTATGCATGGAAAGAAGGAAGCACCTTTGATAATGAAAACGGATGGTTCTATTCTTATGATGACAACGGAACAACCATAAAAGAAAAGATTTCTTCTGCGAAAGCATTAAGTAAATTGCTGATCCGTGCACTGGATGTAACCCTTGGTTCTCCTTATGGAAATCCAAGTGAGACAGCCCTCACTGTTACAGCAGAGTATACACCGGTAAAAGTGACCTATGATCTGAATGGTGGACATTGGACAGACAGTACACAGACGAATACCCAGAATCCGGCATACGGCGATCCTCTTGCAGGTTATCATACCGAGGATGCAGATTCCACCACACAGGTACTGGAAAGCACTACCGGTGAAAACGGAACTACTTATCGTGTGCTTGGAACTACAGCAGCACATTACAATACCAATAAGACTTATGCAGCTACAGACTACAGAAACTTGCTTTCCAGAAAAGGTTATACCTTCCTTGGATGGTACACCAGTCTGGAAGATGCTGCAAAAGCAGAGGCATATCCTGCTTCCATAGCATCTGTTGGTACAACACCAAGATTTACAGATGTGAACCTGTATGCTGCATGGAAAGCCAACAGCTATCAGGTAGACCTGTACAGCAAAGAGGACAGCAGGACATATAATTACACCAGCTTTAATACGGTGAATCCTGTGAACGGCATTTCCGTAACTGTAGGCCAGACCATTAATTCCAGTGAATGGCCAGGCAGAAATGGAAACTGGTATGCATATAACAGCAGCACTCAAGGAACACCAGAAGAAAATGCAAAAAGATTTTTCCTTGGAGGAACCTTTGCAGCACTGGATCCTGGAACAACAGACCAGACAAACAGTGCAGGATATAAGACCTATCAGAATTATGCAGAAGCTGTAACAGCAATGTCCAACAGTGGCACCTTGTATCAGTCTGGAAGTTCATTGTTCTTCCTGCCTGAGGATGATGCGTATTCTAAAGACATTACAGCAAACTACGGAAGCGGTTATTCTGTACCGGATTATCCGGATGGATCCACCATTTCCATGTATGCAGTTTACAGGGAAAGATCCCTTGTATTTGTGGAGCGGTATATTGACCCAGCAGGACAGGAACAGCAGACTATTAAATACAGTGGACCCTGGAATGTATGGTCAGATTATCCGATCCAGTATGGCACAGCAGGAAATTCACAGGTAACAAGACAAGGTTACTCCCTGGTAGGATGGTATGTAAACGGCACAACAACATCTGCACCGGTGTATCCGTCTACAAAAGAAGCCTACGCGATCAGTAATTCATTATTTAAAGCGACTGCAGAACAGCTTGGAACCTACGACATCATGGTTTACACCGTATACGCAGCACAGGTAGAGCGGAATGTGACCATGAACTCCAAAACAGATCCTGTTACTACGGATCTGACCGTAGATTCCTATACATTGCCTGCAAGTATGCAGAACGGCAAGGTGACAATGAGCCTGTCTATGGGAAATCCTGCACTTCAGCTGGTGTCTAAGGAAGAAATGGAAGCCCATGCTTATGACAGTACCTGGACAACTGGTGGCGTACAGTACAGTGCAGAAAATACGGCAGCTCTGCTTGTAACCATCAGTAAAGGTACAGACACAAAGACCATGGATTTGTCAAAAGCAGTAAATGACACCCTGGACTTTGGGAAAGAGATGGAAGCAGGATGGCAGATCACTCTGACCTTGTATCACTCAAAAGTGATTTCAGCAGATAATACCTACACCTTTGACCTGAAGGTGAATTTTGCAAGTAGCGGATCCGGTGAAAACACACTGAAGGATCAGTTTATCAACAACCATGTATCTATACGGCTTCAGCCAACCATTTACACAGTGAATTACTCTGTAAAGCTTCCTGAAAAAGCAGGACAGCTTACCGTGGGCAGCTGGGGTGACTTTACACAGCCGGATGGAACAGATGCAGTGGAAGTGACCAAACAGGTGAAACAGGCATACGGAAGCGATCTGATCAGCAATCTGATCCAGATCGAAGGCTATGAGCCTGCATCTGATCTTTGGATTTACAACAGCGAAGCTGCTGCTTACACAAAAGCAGTAATGAAAGTGTCTGCAGCAAATAACGGACAGATCGAAGTTGCTCTTTCCTATAAAGCAAAGACCTGGAGACTGACAGCAGATGCAGATACCTTGAAATACTGGACCATCAAATACGGAGATGGCGTGGGAAGCACTGCTATGACAGAACTTACCAGTGCAGGTGAAGATGTGAAATATCATTCTGACATTCGTTTTACTCCAAAGGGAACCGGCTATGCATATGCACCGGAATTTGTAACCATTACCCGCACACCGGATGGCCAGGACGGTTTACAGGAAAAACTTCCTGATTATGCACAGAAAGCAGCAGATGGCAGCTATTATGGGGTGCAGATGAATGCAGCGGCCCTTGATGCCACTTATGTAACTGTAATGACCATGTATCTGGAAGAGGGAACCATTACCCTTACCCCGGATGCATATACACAGGAGAGGGCAGAAGGCACAGTGACAAAGACCTGGCCTGGTACTTATGTAGTTCTCCAGAACAGACAGAACAGCGGGGCAAATGCAACTGCAAACCGTTTGATTGCAAAAGGAGATCTGGACGGCAGGGACATTACTCTTGGAAACCTGAATATCAGTTCAGACAATTCTGTAGAACTGACAGCAGGTACAAAAGCAACTCTTACACTTGCCTATGGCGGAAAAGCATCTTCCCTTACAGGTAAGAATATCCTGGCAGCGGAGGGTTCTGATGTACAGTTGAAAGGAAGCGACGCAGCTCATGGAACTATTTCCATGACACCAGAAGTTGGTGATGCAGCCATTGGTGGTACAGCAGCACATCCGGTGAATGGAAAGCTTACACTGACAGAACTTGACGTTTCCCTGAATATGCCGGCAGGCTCTTCTGCATCCGGAATCGGTGCAGCAGCCGACGGAACTGGAGCAGGAGATATCAGTATCAGTGACTGTACTGTGAATGTGAGCGAAGGCTCTGACGTAGATGTTTATTCCGGTGCGTGGATCGGTGGCAAAGATGTACAGAACGTAGATCTGTCAAATGTCACTCTGGTAAAGACCGGGGATAAACATATGGCAGGCCCGTCTATTACAAATGGAAAGAATGTAACCCTTGATTCTTGTAGACTTGGAAGCGCAGATAAGAGTCTGACAGATCCGGTTTACGGAGAAGATACACTGACGATCAGAAATTCTGAAGTTTACCTGAACATTCAGGATAATATTTCAGGAAAAGATATTTCCGCACCTGTGGGAAGCAGCAGTACCGGAAGCGTAACAGTGACTGGTTCTATAGTGAAAGCGATCTGTTCAGGAAATGGTATTAATGGTATTTCAGATCTTTATACTGGTATCCTTTACATCACGGATGCCAAATCAGATGTGAATATTAGTGGTACCCAGATCCTGGAAATGACCAACGGATCTGTAAAGATTATCGGAAATAGCTATACACAGGCAAGTGAAATTCATGCTGCAGATAATGCCAGAAGAAATTACCTTCTGATCCAGGAAGGCACAAAGACAGGCACATCTGATCTTGCTGTTTCGCAGATCAGCGGTACTTTGGAAGTAAGAAAACCGAAAAACACAGCAAACACATCTGTGGATGCTGGCAACCTTACAATTGAGACAAATACACAGCTTCAGCTGAAAGGAATGCTTACTGTAAGCGGAATTGCAACAGTATCTGCGAATACTGCGATCACTGCGAAAGCAGAGGATCATGCAGGTATTACCTTTACAGGCAGTAATGTAATATTTGCAAATGCCAAAGGCTCCTCCTACACACAGGAGGGCGGTATATTGAATGCCAGTGGTACAACTAGCGCAGATGGTACACCAGTGCTAGTAGGAAGCTTTGGTGACGGAATCATGGATATCACCCTGAAGAAAGTGACCGCAACCGTAACCAGCCTGTATGCAAAAGACCTGACCATTCAGGGAGGCAGTGCAACAGCTTCTGGAGGTTTTATTGGAAGCAAGCCATCCAAAGGAGAGGTAACAACTGTAACACTTACAGATACCTTCATTGTGGCGCCAATGGTTGGTGCACTGGGAACTTATGGAGAAACATTCACTTCCGTGACAGAGACAAATACCAGCCGGTACGGCGTTCTTGTACAGGATCATTACCGGATCAACTATGATGTAAACGGGACAAGATTTACCACAGACAACCTTGGAAAAGTGCTCCGCACGGAACAGAACAGGGATACATCCACAGGCACCCTGGGTGCGATCACCATCAAACCAGACGCTGGTGTTCCTGGAGCCCCAGGCAATGATACGTCAAACATTTTTGCAGGCTGGTATATCAACCAGAATGGACAGCGTACAGCACTGGTAAAGGATGGGGATCCACTTCCGGCAGGACTTACTGCCAGCACAACCCTTTCCGGAACAACCATTAATACGGCAGATGCCAAGGATGTTTCTGATAATACAGACGGAACAAAAACGCTGACTGTACATGTATGGCTTCTGGCAACAGGAACCACAGCCATAAAATCCGGCCGTGTATTTGCAGACTTTACAGATGGTACAACATCTGTAACCATCCAGACCAACCAGGCATGGACTGCACGGCTTGCAAGCACAGGAACCTCTATCCAGGGAAGAGACTACAAGGCAGCATTCAGTTCAGCTCTTCCTGCAGGAACAAAGCTTACACTGACTGTTCCAAAGACTGCAGACAGCGCAGGAAAGTACTACTATTACATTGTTCCAAGTGGTGGTACATCCAGCGTAAACTTCTCTCAGTTTACTGTGATGGGAGGAACCTCAAAATTCCAGACCACAACCTACACCGACAATGCACCGGATGAGGAAGTATTCCTTCTGTCTGCAGACTTTGCCGGAACGAGTATATCAAATGCAACATCCAGCAGAAGCGTATCCTTCACCCTGCTTCCGGACTCCACCGGAACATCATCCATCAGCATGGGAACAGCGGTGACATACAGCTACACAACCGTAACACAAGGTAATGTATCAGCAAGGATGGACAGTGCTGGTGGCCAGACGCTGGAGGCAGAAGTTAAAACCTGGCCTATTGATTCGGCAAACCTGATAGGACAGAACCTGTACCTGATGGCAGAACTGAAAACAGAAAACGGAGGCGATGTATCCGTATCCTACAGAACAAAAGCAGAATGGAACGGACAGACCGGCATATGGATCAGCAAAGACAAAGTGCTGTTCCCTGTATCAGCAGTCACAAGTAATCAGACAGTGACCTTTACAGATCTGCCTGGCGGAACCTACACCATGAACTGGTGCCTGGTATACGGCAAAGACCCAAGAGGAAACATCGCAGGAAACAAAGTCAGCAACACAGCAAGCTTTACATACACCAATACCGTTCTCACAGACCGGCCACTACTGGATGTAGTACTGAATCCTAAAGTTGACTCCTACGTGATTCCACAAGGCACCCAGACGAAGCTCCAGTTCCACCTGGAAACATCCTGCAATCAAAGTGAGACAGACAAAGTAGTTTCAATCACTATTGAAAAGCAGGATACACTGTGTAACTTTATACCTGTTGATGAAAACAGTGCTGGCTTCGTGGTATGGAAAGGCACACTTATCCATCAGGCAACTACATCTACAAGAGAGGATGCTGTTACATTCACATCAGCTGTTGCACCAGGAACTTACAGAATCTGTTTCTCCATGGATCCTGGCTCAACAGAAGACAACGTATACTTTACATTTATTGTAAAATAAGATTTTGATGTTAAAACACCAAACGAAATGCCGCACAGCTAGACGTATACAGTTGTGCGGCGTTTTGACTGTAATTCTTGACTGTAATTTTTTGAGGGGAATTTTGGATGGGTATACGGCAGGTGACAACACTAAAAATGAGGAAGCAGAAAAATTGGTTTGACTGAGAAAAGCAGCTGCATGGCAGGAAAGATCCGACTCTATATCAATGCGAGGCTTTCGCAGATTTCGACTGTGCTAGCTCCTCTGTTATTTGCCGTGTTTGAGCGCCGAAGGCGTGAGTTTGGCAAATGACAGAGGTAATAAGCGCACGGGAGAAATCCGAAAACGAAGCCCTGATATAGGGCGGATCTTTCCTGCCATGCAGCGTCCCTTTCTCAATTCAAAACCAACCAACTTTTCTGCCATCCGAATGCATCCCCCCACCCGGAAAATTTCAGGTTGTTTTTTGCCAACAAAGTTGTTATGATATGTTTGCGGTATTTTGCACACCCCAAACCCACAACCAGGCGCGTGCAAAAACCATCAAGCAAAAAAACGGAGTTAAAAATGAAAAAAAAGAAAAGACATGTGATCTCCCGTATACTTCCCGGCAGCATCGCCCAGGAGTTGGAGCTTACCCCAGGAGACATCCTGGTATCCGTGAACGGACAGCCGGTGGAAGACGTATTCGACTATCGCTACCTGATGAATGAAGAATACGTAGTCCTTGAAGTAGAAAAAGCAGACGGAGAGATCTGGGAACTTGAAGTAGAGAAAGAGTACGAAGAAGATTTGGGAGTGGAATTTGAAAACGGTCTGATGGATGATTACAGATCCTGTTCAAATCACTGTGTCTTCTGTTTTATTGATCAGATGCCTCCAGGCATGAGAGAAACACTGTATTTTAAAGATGACGACTCCAGACTGTCTTTTCTCCAGGGAAACTATGTGACCCTTACAAATATGAGTGACCATGACATTGACAGGATCATCCAGTACCATCTGGAGCCTATCAATATATCCTTTCAGACCATGAATCCAAAGCTTCGCTGTAAGATGCTCCACAACCGCTTTGCAGGAGATGCACTTCAGAAAGTAAAGCGGCTGTATGAGGCTGGGATCACCATGAATGGCCAGATCGTGCTGTGCAAAGGCTTAAACGACGGCGCAGAACTGGAATACAGTCTGTCACAGCTGGCAGAATATGCTCCTGTGCTGCAAAGCGTTTCCGTTGTGCCTGTAGGACTTACCAAATACAGGGACGGCCTTTATCCTCTGGAACTGTTCGGCAAAAAAGAAGCTCTGGAAACCCTTCAGATCATTGAAAAATGGCAAAAGAAGATGAAAGAGCAGTACGGCATTCATTTTGTCCATGCTTCTGATGAATGGTATATTCTGGCAGAAAGAGAACTTCCGCTGGAAGATTCCTATGACGGATATCTGCAGCTGGAAAACGGCGTAGGCATGTTAAGGCTTCTGGATACAGAAGTGCGCCAGGCATTAAGCCAGCTTCCAGGTGACGACCGTAAGGTTACTGGTACAGTGGCAACCGGTGCCCTTGCAGCACCTTATATTGCCAGATATGCAGGCATGGTCCAGCAGAAATATCCGGGAGTGAATATACAGGTAAGAAAGATCACCAATGAATTTTTCGGAGAAAAGATCACGGTATCCGGTCTGATCACAGGACAGGATCTGTTAAAGCAGCTGAAGGATGAGGATCTTGGAGAAAAGCTTTTGCTTCCCTGCAGTATGCTGAGAAGTGAGACAGATGTTTTTCTGGATGATATGACTGTAGAGCAGTTATCTGAAAGCTTACAGGTTGAGATCGTAATTGTTGATGAAGGAGGGGCAGATCTTGTATCTGCAATGATCGATCCCCCTGACCATAAAAAACTTAGAAGGAGACAGATGTATGAGCAAACCGGTAGTTGCGATAGTGGGAAGGCCTAATGTAGGCAAATCCACACTTTTTAATGTACTTGCCGGGGGCAGGATTTCCATTGTACAGGATACCCCCGGTGTAACACGAGACAGGATCTATGCAGATGTGAACTGGCTGGACAAAACATTTACCATGATCGATACAGGTGGTATAGAGCCGGACAGCAGTGACCTGATCCTTGCACAGATGAGGGAACAGGCACAGATCGCCATTGATACTGCAGATGTGATCATTTTTATTACAGATGTACGCCAGGGACTGGTGGATGCAGATGCAAAGGTGGCAGACATGCTGCGCCGGAGCCATAAGCCGGTAGTCCTTGTTGTAAATAAAGTAGACAGCTTCCAGAAGTATATGATGGATGTTTACGAATTCTACAATCTGGGTATTGGAGAGCCATTCGCTATTTCTGCAGCTAACCGTCAGGGACTTGGCGACATGCTGGATGAAGTGGTGAAGCATTTCCCGGAGGACAGCGGGGATGGTGAGGAAGATGATATCCCTAAGATCGCCATTGTAGGAAAGCCCAATGTAGGTAAATCCTCCCTGGTGAACAAGCTTCTTGGAGAAGACCGTGTGATCGTATCCAACATCGCCGGTACGACCAGAGATGCAGTAGATACAAAAGTGACCTGGGAAGGCAGAGACTATATCTTTATTGATACAGCAGGTCTTCGCAGGAAGAAGAACATCAAAGAAGAGATCGAGCGCTACAGTGTGATCCGTACAGTGACAGCTGTGGAAAGAGCAGATGTGGTAGTTGTGATGATCGATGCTTCCGAGGGTGTGACAGAGCAGGATGCCAAGATCGCAGGTGTTGCCCATGAAAACGGCAAGGGTGTGATCATTGCTGTAAATAAATGGGATGCCATTGTAAAGGATGACAAGACCATTTACAAACATACAAACAAGATCCGTGAGGTGCTTTCCTTTATGCCTTATGCGGAGATCGTCTTTATTTCTGCAAAGACAGGCCTTCGTATTTCCAGGCTGTTTGAAACCCTGGATGCTGTGATCGAGAACCAGAACATGCGTATCCAGACAGGTGTGCTTAATGAGATCCTGTCCGAGGCAGTGGCTATGCAGCAGCCGCCTTCAGACAGAGGTCACAGGCTGAAGATCTTCTACATGACACAGGTTGCAGTAAAGCCGCCTACATTTGTGATTTTTGTAAACGATAAAGAACTGATGCATTTTTCATACACCAGGTACATTGAAAATAAAATCCGTGATGCATTTGATTTTGGCGGAACACCGCTGAAATTCATTGTACGTGAACGGGGAGAAAAGGAATAAAGATTATGGAACGATTAATTTGTCTGGGGATCGGTTATATATTCGGCATGTTTCAGACAGGCTACCTGGTAGGGAAAGCCCATCATATTGATATCCGCCAGTGCGGAAGCGGCAATGCAGGCACTACCAATGCCTTACGTACACTGGGCAAAAAAGCAGGAGCCATCACTTTGCTGGGAGACATGTTCAAATGTGTGCTGGCCATCCTTCTTGTAGATCAGCTTTTCAAAAACAACTATAGTGGAATACTTCCGCTGCTTGGCATGTATACGGCAGCAGGCTGTGTGCTTGGCCACAATTTCCCTTTTTATCTGCATTTCAAAGGCGGGAAAGGGGTGGCTGCCTCTGCAGGGATGCTGCTTGCCCTTGACTGGAGAGTGTTCCTGATCGCAGGCGGGATTTTTCTGATCCTGTTCTTTTCCATTCATTATGTATCTGTAGGCTCTATCAGTGCCTATGTATCTGCATTTATCTGCTTTGTGATCTTTGGCGCAATGGGGTACTATGGTATGGATCTGTCCCATACAGTGGAGATGGATGTGGTGATGGGGCTTATGACTGTGCTGGCTGTATACCGTCACAGATCCAACATATCCAGGCTTCTTTCCGGTAAGGAAAGTAAGGTTTATCTTGGCAAAGCCGGTAAGAAAGAATAAAAGAGGTGAATACTATGGCAAAAATCAGCGTAATGGGTGCAGGCAGCTGGGGAACTGCACTTGCGATCCTTCTGAACAACAACGGCCATCAGGTGATTCTGTGGTCCGCACTTGGGGATGAGGTTGCCCTTCTCCGTGAAAAAAGAGAGAATCCTGCAAAGCTTCCAGGAGTAAAGATCCCGGAAGGGATCCTGATCACAAAGGATGAGAAGCTGGCAATGGATCAGCCGGATGTGGTGATCCTTGCAGTCCCATCACCTTTTACAAGAAGCACATCCAAGCGTCTTGCTCCTTATGTACGTCAGGGACAGATCATTGTGAATGTGGCCAAAGGTATCGAAGAAAAGACCCTGATGACATTAAGTGAGATCATTGAGCAGGAGATTCCCTGTGCAGATGTATGTGTGCTGTCAGGACCAAGCCATGCAGAAGAGGTAAGCCGTGGACTTCCCACTACCTGCGTGGTCAGCTCCCACAAAAAGGCAACTGCAGATTATCTCCAGGAGATTTTTATGAGCCCTGTATTCCGTGTGTATACCACACCGGATATCCTGGGAGTAGAGCTGGGAGGCGCCCTGAAAAACGTGATCGCCCTTGCGGCAGGTACTGCAGACGGACTGGGTTATGGAGATAACACAAAGGCAGCCCTGATCACCAGAGGCATTGCTGAGATCGGCCGTCTGGGTGTAAAGATGGGAGCAAAGGCTGAGACATTTGCAGGCCTTTCCGGGATCGGTGATCTGATCGTTACCTGTGCCAGTGTGCACAGCCGTAACCGTAAGGCAGGTTATCTGATGGGAAAAGGCTACACTATGAAGCAGGCTATGGACGAGGTGAAGATGGTGGTAGAGGGTGTGTACTCTGCCAAGGCTGCCAAAGAGCTTGCAGAAAAGTATGAAGTGGAAATGCCAATTGTAGATGAGGTAAATAAGATCCTTTTTGAAGATAAGTCAGCAGCAGATGCAGTGATCGATCTGATGCTACGCGACAAAAAGGTGGAGATTTCATCCCTTCCATGGAAAGAGTGACAGTCATAATAAAACTGCTGCTTCCTGCGGCGGTATGAGATGCCGGATAAAGGCGTCATACCATCTGCTGGAAACAGCAGTTTTTGCTTTAAATATGTGTTAGAAGATCACATCCCGCAGGTCTTCCGGTACATGGGAACTGTGGAAGTCTTCGTTTAATGTATCAATGATAGCCATGTCTTCATCTTCGATGGTAAAATCAAAAATATTGCCATTGGAAGCAATCCGATCCGGGTGAACAGACTTGGGGATCACGCTGATGCCCTTCTGGGTGGCCCAGCGAAGACCGATCTGCGCTGGGGTACGGGCATATTTCGTGGCAAGAACACACATCACATCATTGTCAAAATAAGCTCCTCTTGCCAGCGGGGCATAGGCCTGTACCTGTATGCCTTCGGATTCACAATATTCGATCAGCTCTTTGGGATAACATAATGGATGGCATTCGATCTGATTCACTGCCGGGATGATGCCGGAAACCTTCTTAAGCTCTTCCAGATGGTGGATCTGGAAATTGCTTACTCCAATAGAAAGGGCACGTCCGGAATCCAGAATCTTCTCCAAAGCCTGCCAGGTGCCAAGATAGCAGCCGGGTACCGGCCAGTGGATCAGATACAGATCCACATAATCCAGTTTCAGCCTTTCCAGGCTTCTGTAAAAGGCACCGTCAATATCACCCAGGCGCTGGGCAGTATTCCATACTTTACTGGTGATAAAAAGGTCCTTCCTTGGGATGCCGCATTTAGCAATGGCCTTGCCAACACTTTCTTCATTTTTGTATACAGAAGCAGTATCGATCAGTCGGTAGCCGGCCTTTACGGCGGCATTAATGGCAGTTTCTGCTTCTGAATCTTCTGTTTTATAAACGCCAAGCCCAAGAAGGGGCATTTCTCTGTCGTTGTTAAGAAAAACAGTTGTTCTCAAATCAATCAATCCTCCTCAATACATGTGCGGAAGCTGCACTAAATTCATGTATTAGTATAACATAGAAATGTGAAAGAGTTAACTCAATTCTATTAAAAAACTACTACAGTCAAATATAGTTGAAAGAAAAAAAATGTATTTTTTGGTTGATTTTATTCTTTTATTATGTATAATAATAACCAAAGAAGGAACAAGGTACTTCTTTGCAATGATATCGTTAAAAAGATATCACATACCTGCGTAACAGGTAAATAAACAATATTTGAAGAAAGAGGTAAATGTAAGATGGCTGGAATCGATTTAACAAAATACGGCATTACAGGAACTACTGAGATTGTGTACAACCCTTCTTATGAGATGTTGTTTGAAGAGGAAACAAAGCCGGAACTTGAAGGTTTTGAAAAAGGTCAGGTCAGCGAGCTTGGGGCAGTGGACGTAATGACCGGTATTTATACAGGACGTTCTCCTAAAGATAAGTATATCGTTATGGATGAGAATTCCAAGGACACTGTATGGTGGACATCCGACGAGTATAAGAATGATAACCATCCTGCAACACAGGAAGCATGGCAGGCAGTTAAAGAGATCGCTCAGAAGGAGCTTTCCAATAAGAAACTGTATGTTGTAGATGCATTCTGCGGCGCAAACAAAGACACACGTATGGCTATCCGTTTTATCGTTGAGGTTGCTTGGCAGGCTCACTTTGTAACAAATATGTTCATTCAGCCAACAGAAGAAGAACTGAAAGATTTCGAGCCTGATTTTGTTGTTTACAATGCTTCCAAGGCAAAGGTTGAGAACTTTAAAGAGCTGGGTCTTAACTCTGAGACAGCTGTTATGTTCAACATCACAAGCCGTGAGCAGGTAATCGTTAATACATGGTACGGCGGAGAGATGAAGAAAGGTATGTTCTCCATGATGAACTACTATCTGCCGCTGAAGGGCATTGCTTCCATGCACTGCTCCGCAAACACAGATATGGACGGTGAGAATACAGCTATCTTCTTCGGACTTTCCGGAACAGGTAAGACTACACTTTCCACAGATCCTAAGCGTCTTCTGATCGGTGATGATGAGCATGGCTGGGATGACAACGGAGTATTCAACTTCGAGGGCGGCTGCTATGCAAAGGTTATCAACCTTGATAAAGAGTCTGAGCCGGATATCTACAATGCGATCAAACGTAACGCTCTTCTTGAGAACGTAACACTTGATAAAGATGGAAAGATTGATTTCGCTGATAAGAGCGTTACAGAGAATACCCGTGTATCTTATCCGATCAACCACATTAAGAATATTGTTCGCCCGATTTCTTCTGCACCGGCTGCTAAGAATGTGATCTTCCTTTCTGCTGATGCATTTGGTGTACTGCCGCCAGTATCTGTTCTTACACCAGAGCAGACACAGTATTACTTCCTTTCCGGATTTACTGCTAAGCTTGCTGGTACAGAGCGTGGTATCACAGAGCCTACACCTACATTCTCCGCATGCTTCGGCCAGGCATTCCTGGAGCTGCATCCTACCAAATATGCAGAAGAGCTTGTTAAGAAGATGGAGAAGAGCGGCGCTAAAGCATACCTTGTTAACACAGGCTGGAACGGAACAGGTAAACGTATTTCTATCAAAGATACCCGTGGTATCATTGATGCGATCCTGAACGGTGACATCCTGAATGCGCCTACTAAGAAGATCCCATACTTCAACTTTGAGGTTCCTACAGAGCTTCCGGGAGTTGATCCGGCTATCCTTGATCCAAGAGATACCTATGCAGATGCTTCTGAGTGGGAGACAAAGGCAAAAGATCTGGCTGACAGATTTGTTAAGAACTTTGCTAAATATGAAGGAAATGCAGCTGGTAAAGCACTTGTATCTGCAGGTCCTGAGAAATAATGTGATTTCTGAATCGACACAGAATTGATAAAGGCCTTCCTTCCTCTGGCTGTCCTGGATATTTATCCGGGATACCAGTGGGGAAGGCTTTTTTATGATGCTGCCGAATCTTAAGTATATCAGCTGGGAGATGCCTCCCACCTCTATAGGTGGTGAGCAACAAGCTGGTATCAGTGGTGGGAGTCAATCCCCCAGCTGATATAGCCTCCGGCAGGATTGCAGAGGTGCGCAGGAGAAGTATGTCATGCAATTGCATGACGCGCACCTCGCAGCAAGAATGCGGAGGCATTCTTGAATATTTTTTTGAAAAAGATTGTTAAAAAGAAAACGAACATATCAGCAAGGTAAAGTGATTAAGTAAAAAAGAATAGAAATGCACATTAAAAAATGCAATATTTGTTTAAAATTCAGTGAATATTCCTTGATAACGGGTTGAAAAGGTTGTATAATGATGATAATTGATAAAATAATGTCATAAGTCTGCCCTTTTGTGGGGCAAAGAGAAAGGAGCATACACATGCACTTGATTAAAGACGAAAATGGCAATCTTGTACAGCATGGACATGAGCATACACATGAGCATACACATGCGGACGGAGTGAGCCATTTCCATACACATACACATGAGCACGGAGAAGAGCATGACCATACACACGGGGAGGGTCAGCAGTGCGGTGACCATTGTACATCCTGCCAGGGAGGCGACTGCAAGAATGAAACAGTAGCACTTCTTACTTATATGCTGCAGCATAATGAACACCATGCAGCAGAGTTGGATCAGATGGCAGACAATTTAGAGAAGATGGGCATGGCTGCAGCTGCAAAGACCATCCGCGAGGGAGTTTCTGATTTTCAGAAAGGGAATATGCGTCTTGGACTTGCCCTTACTCTTGTAAAAGAAGAGATCAGCAAATAACAATTATGACAGTGGGTGCATAAGCACGGTTGTTGCAAAGCGGCTGTTTTTACAGCTGCGAATATTAAGGAGGCGTTTGACTATGTGTCTTGCAACCGTTTACAAACAGAGTGATGATTCAGTGATCTTCAAAAATGTAAGCCGTATTGATGTAGATGGCGATAAGCTTGTTCTTCGTGATATCATGGGGGATGAGCGCATTGTAGAAGGCAGTATCCTTATGGTAGATCTTGCCAACAGTATTGTTAAGGTAAAATGTGATTAGCCAGTCATGGCTTCCGCATTCCTACAGGATTGCTGGGGCGAATGCGGATCATAATAACAGGTAATAAGGGCTTTTTGACCTTTAGTTATATAAAGCAAATAAAATACGTGGAGGTATGTAAAATGAAATTATCAGAAGCAATGAAAGAAAAGATGCTGCTGTCCTTCGAACTTTTCCCACCGAAGACGGAAAAAGGAATGGCAAATCTTCCTGGAACGATTGAGCACCTGATGAAATATCATCCGGAGTACATTTCCTGTACATATGGTGCAGGCGGCGGAAATGTAGGTGCCAACAGAGAAGTGTGCCAGATGATCAAGAATGCAGGTACTATCCCTGTAACACATTTTACAGTTATTAAGAATACAAAAGACGGTATCAAAGCTCAGCTGGATCAGTATCTGGAAGAGGGCGTTGATCATATGCTTGCACTTCGTGGAGATATTCCCCTTGGCGAGACTACTACCTGCGGTGATTTTGATTATGCAACAGACCTTGTTAAGTTTGTTCGTGACCAGTACGGCGATAAATTTGAGATCGCTGTAGCAGGATCTCCGGAAGGACACATTGCATGTCGCAGCCTTGAGAGTGACATTGCAGTCCTCAGACAGAAACAGGACAATGGTGCTGATTATATCATGACTCAGCTTTGCTGGGATATGGAGCAGTTCAAATACTGGCTGGATGCTATCCGTAAAGCCGGTGTTACAATGCCTGTAGATGTTGGAGTAATGCCGATCCTTGATATGTCTGCTACCATTAATATGGCTCTTTCACGTAACGGCTGTGTAATGGATCGTGAGCTTTGCAGACTGATCTCCAGACATTGGCTGTTCCCGAATCCATTTGCAGCAAAAGATGCAGACGGCAAGCCATTTGATATGTTCTATGATGATAAGATCAAAGCATTCAAAGAAGAGGGTATTGAGTATACTATCAAACAGATCGATGAGTATCGTGCACTTGGTGTTGACGGTATCCATCTGTATGCACTTAACAAATGGAAAGATGTTTCTGAGATCATTGACAGATCCGGACTTCGCACACTTGTATAAGATTGCAGCATTATGATAATTGACAGGAGGCATTTAAAGTTATGGCACATGTTATTGCAGTTGCAGGTAAAGGCGGCGTTGGAAAGACCACATTATGCGGAATGCTGATCCAGTATCTCTGCGAACAGGGCAAAGGTCCTGTGCTGGCAGTAGATGCAGATGCCAATTCCAATCTGAATGAGGTTCTTGGCGTAAAGGTGGAGACAACTCTTGGCGATGTAAGGGAAGAGATCGCACAGGCAGAACTGGCGAAGGTAAGCCCGATCCCAGCCGGTATGTCCAAGGCTGACTATGCTGAAATGCGTTTTGAGGATGCACTTGTGGAGGATGATGATTTTGACCTTCTGGTTATGGGCAGGACTCAGGGCAAAGGCTGCTATTGCTATGTAAATGGCCTCCTGCAGACACAGCTGGCAAAATACCAGAACAATTATCCTTACTTTGTAGTAGATAATGAAGCTGGTATGGAACATATCAGCAGAGGCGTACTGCCCAGCATGCAGACAGCTATTCTGGTAAGCGACTGCTCCAGGAGGGGCATCCAGGCAGTAGGACGTATTGCAAAGCTGATCCAGGAGTGCAACATGCATCCTGATACAGTAGGACTGATCGTGAACCGTGCGCCACAGGGCAAGCTGAATGAGGGGATCCAGGAAGAGATCCGGAATCAGGGTCTTACACTTCTGGGAGTGGTTCCGCAGGATGAGTCTGTTTATGAGTTTGACTGTGAGGGACGTCCCACGGTAGAGCTTCCGGAGGATAATCCTGTAAAGAAAGCACTTCGTGAAATTGCCGGCAAATTAAATCTTTGATTTTTTTAAAATAAAATATCCCATGGGTGGGGATGGGATGCCTGCCCTGGGATCGTCCAATATACCCAAGAAGTACATCCATGGTTCTCTTTTGAAAATTGTTCATGCATGGATGTATGATCATTAAGGAGGTTAATAATGAGCGAATTTAAATTGACTACAGTGGAAGAGTTTGAAGCTGCCACAGCCCGTCTTCTTGAGACAGGTGCAAAGGTAGGCGCTGATGCATGGCAGATGCGTGTAAAGAATCAGACTCCTCACTGTAAATTTGGTGAGCAGGGTGTCTGTTGCCGTATCTGTTCCATGGGACCATGCCGTATTACACCAAAGGCATCCAGAGGTATCTGCGGATGTGACGTACACGGTATCGTAGGAAGAAACTTCCTTCGTTTCGTAGCTGGCGGTGCTGCTACCCATTCTGATCACGGCCGTGAGATCTGTATCACACTGAGCCATGCAAAAGAGGGCGGCGATTATCAGGTAAAGGATCCTGAGAAGCTGATCCGTATTGCAAAAGAGTGGGGCGTTGAGACAGAGGGAAGAGATATTTACGATCTTGCTCACGAGATGTCTGAACTTGCTCAGGAAGAATATGGAAAGATCAAAGGCTATTCCAGATGGCTTAAAAGAGCTCCTCAGCATACACAGGATCTGTGGCATGCAGCAGGCATTGAGCCAAGAGCGATCGACCGTGAGGTTTCCTGCGCTCTTCATATGACCCATATGGGTAACACCAGCAAGCCGGAGGCTCTGATCCGTCAGTCCCTTCGTAACGGACTTTCTGATGGATGGGGCGGTTCTATGTGCGGAACTGAGTTCTCTGACGTTCTGTTCGGAACACCAAAGCCAATTGACACAGAAGCAAATCTTGGTGTTATGGTTGAAGAGAATGTAAATATCGTTGTTCATGGTCATGATCCAAGCCTTTCTGAGATGATCTGTGAGTATGCAGACAGCAAGGAAATGATCGATTATGCAAAATCCATGGGCGCTAAGGGAATCACTGTATCCGGTGTATGCTGTACTTCCAATGAGGTTGCTATGCGCCGTGGTATTCCGATGGCAGGTAACTTCCTGCAGCAGGAGAACGTAGTGCTTACAGGTGCATGTGAGGCTATCGTTGTTGACGTTCAGTGTATCTTCCCGGCTCTTGGGCCTCTTTCCAAGTGCTTCCATACCAAGTTCATCACAACTTCTCCGATCTGCCAGATGCCAGACTCTGATTTCATTGAGTTCCATTCTGACAACGCAGGAGAGACAGCTAAGAATATCGTAAAGCTTGCATGTGAGAACTTCAAGAACAGAAGACCGGAGCTTGTACATATTCCTCAGCTGAAGCATAAAGCAACAGTTGGATATTCTGTAGAAGCTATCGTTAAGACACTTGACGGTGTTACCAACTCTCAGGTTGATGAGACTGGTACAACCAAACCTCTTATTGAGTGCATTACTTCTGGTGTTATCCGTGGAGCAGTTGCTATGGTTGGCTGCAACAACCCGAAAGTAAGACCGGACACAGCACATATTGAACTGATGAAGAAGCTGATCGCAAATGATATCGTGATCATCGCTTCCGGATGTTCCGCACAGGCTGCAGCCCGTGCAGGCCTTATGGACAAAGCTGCAAAGGATCTTTGCGGTGCAGGTCTGAAACGTGTTTGCGAGCTTGCAGATATCCCACCAGTATTACATATGGGCTCCTGTGTTGATATCAGCCGTATGATGATCCTTGCAGCTGAGCTTGCAAAGGATTCCGGACTTAACATTTCCCAGCTTCCTGTTGTAGGATGTGCTCCGGAGTGGATGTCTGAGAAGGCTGTATCTATCGGTAACTATGTAGTAGCTACAGGTCTTGATACCTTCCTTGGTGTAGATCCTTATGTTTCCGGATCTACAGAGGTGGCAGAGCTTCTTACCAGCGGCGTTCGTGACTGGGTAGAGGCTGCTTATACCGTTGAAAAAGACATTGATAAATTAGGCGATCTGATGATCGAGAGAATCGAAGCAAAACGTGACGCTCTCGGAATCTGATAGCAGGAAAGGCGCGATTAACTTATGAAGATAGCAGTAACCGGTAAAGGCGGAGTAGGAAAGACAACTTTTGCGGCAACACTTGCCAGATTATACGCAGATGAGGGGAAGAAGGTTCTTGCAGCGGATGTGGATCCGGATGCCAATCTAGGCCTTGCCCTTGGTTTTGATGAGGATACACTGGATTCCATTGTACCGATATCAAAGATGCGTAAGCTTGTGGAGGAACGTACAGGAGCAAACAGCCGGAATCAGTTTTATACGCTGAATCCTAAAGTGGATGATATTCCGGATACCTACGGTAAGACCTGTAACGGAGTAAAACTGCTTGTCCTTGGTACTGTGGAGACAGGGGGAGGCGGATGTGTCTGCCCTGAGCATGTAATGCTTAAAAGGATCATCAGCAATCTTGTGGTTCACAGGGATGATGTGGTGATCATGGACATGGAAGCCGGCCTGGAGCATCTGGGCCGGGGTACCACAGAAAGTATGGATGAGTTTATCGTGGTGATCGAGCCGGGTGCAAGAAGCGTACAGACTTACAAGAATGTTAAGCGTCTTGCAAAAGACCTGGGTGTATCCCAGGTGAAAGTGGTGGCTAACAAAGTGAGAAACTCTGAGGATGAGGAGTTTATCCGCTCCAGGATCCCGGCAGAAGATCTCCTTGGGATGATCCATTACAATACTGAAGTAATGGACGCAGACCGCCAGGGGAAATCCCCCTATGATTTCAGCCAGTCTGTGACGGATGAGATCAGAAAGATCAAGAATAAAATAGATGGGACCATCTGATAACAGATGAGCGATCGGAGGGTTTCCTGTAAATAATGATTCAAGTCTGTAAATAATAGGAGGTATGACAGTGACATTATTTGATAGAGTATTCAGCGGAAATGACGCTGTATATGGTTTAACAGAAGGTGCGATTGATGCTGCAATTGCTCAGCATGGCGAAGACAAAGCAGTAAGCTTCCCTGATACAGCTTACAGCCTTCCATGCTACTATTCAGTAACCGGTTCTAAGGTTACTACCTTAAAAGAATTAAAAGAAGCCCTTGGTGTTGTAAAAACACTGATGACAAGAGAAAAAAGACTGAATGATGCATTTATGTCCGGTGTTGCTACCGCACTTTGCGCTGAGTTCATCGAAGTCCTGAAATATATTGACGGTGCTGTACCATACGAAGAGCCATGCTATGGCCATCTTGCTGATGCAGTGATCCGTGAGCTGGGTGTTCCCCTTGTAACAGGAGATATCCCAGGCGTTGCAGTTATCCTTGGCACAGCTCCTTCTGTAGAAGAGGGCGTTGCTCTTGTAAAGAGCTATCAGTCACAGGGTATCCTTGTAACACTGGTTGGCGGCATCATTGACCAGGTAAAAGAAGCTGGTATGAATACTGGTGCAAATGTACGTGTTATCCCGCTTGGCAAGGATGTTACTGCAGTGATCCACGTAGTATCCGTAGCACTTCGTGCAGCCCTGATCTTCGGTAATGTAACACCTGGTGATGCAGGCTCTCTTATGAAATATACCATGGATCGTGTTCCGGCATTTGTTAATGCTTTCGGACCTCTGGATGATGTTGTTGTCGCATGTGGTGCTGGTGCCATCGCACTTGGCTTCCCTGTTATCACAAACGAGACAGAGAACATTTTCCGTGTACCGAAGAGCCTGATTGTTCAGGAGGATGTTAGCAAATTTAATGCTACTTCCCTTGAGGCACGTGACATTAAGATCAAGATCACAAATATTGATATCCCGGTTGCATTCGCATCTGCATTCGAGGGTGAGATCATCCGTCGTAAAGACATGCGTGTTGAGTTTGACGGTTCCCGTGTAGACTGTGCAGAGCTTGTACATACCTGTGACTCTTCAGAGGTTGAGGACCACAAGATCACAGTTGTTGGACCGGAAGTAGACGAGATGGAAGATGGAAGCAAGAACAGCATTGCTTATGTTGTTAAAGTTTCCGGTAAGAACATGCAGCCAGACTTTGAGCCGGTTATCGAGCGTAAATTCCACAACTACATCAACTGTATCGAGGGTGTATACCATACAGGCCAGAGAGATATGCAGCGTATCCGTATCAGCCATGCAGCATTTGATGCAGGATTCCGTATCAAACATATTGGTGAGGTTCTGTATACACAGGTTAAGAACGAGTTTGATGCTGTTGTTGACAAGTGTGAGGTTGTGATCTACACAGATCCTGCTGAGTGTACAAGAGTTCGTCATGAAGTTGCTATTCCGATCTTCGAGAAACGTGATGACCGTCTTGCAAATCTTACAGATGAGTCTGTTGACGTATATTACAGCTGTATCCTCTGCCAGGCATTCTCCCCGTCCCACGTATGCGTGGTAACACCAGAGAGACTTGGACTTTGCGGTGCAGTTTCATGGCTGGATGCTAAGGCTACCAACGAGCTGGATCCTAACGGACCTTGCCAGGTGATCACAAAAGAGCGTCCGATCAACGAAGAACTTGGTGCTTATGAGGATGTTGATGAAGCAGTTCAGAAATTCTCCCAGGGCGCTTTGGAGCATGTTACACTGTACTCCATCATGCAGGATCCTATGACTTCCTGCGGATGCTTTGAGTGTATCTGTGGTATTGAGCCATTCTCCAACGGTGTTGTTATCGCAAACCGTGAGTATGCAGGCATGACACCTCTTGGAATGACATTCTCAGAGATGGCTTCCATGACAGGTGGTGGTGTGCAGACTCCTGGATTCATGGGACATGGTAAACACTTCATCGCTTCCAAGAAATTTATGAAGGCTGAGGGCGGTATCGAGCGTATCGTATGGATGCCAAAAGAATTAAAAGAGTTTATTGCAGATAAATTAAATGCAACTGCAAAAGATCTTTACGGAATTGACAACTTCACTGATATGATCGGTGATGAGACAGTAGCAACTGATCCGGAGACTCTGGTAGGATTCCTTACAGAGAAGGGCCATCCGGCACTTGCACTGGATCCAATGATGTAATTGCGGATCTGTCGTACCTGTTTTAACAGGACATGACATAAAGCTTTGCAGCGGAGGGTAAAGTTTTGGTCTTGTGATCGGCAATCCGGGACAGGGGATATTTCCCCTGCCCCGGTTTACGATATATATATCAGCTGGGAGTCAATCCCCCAGCTGATATAGCCTCCGGCAGGATTGCAGAGGTGCGCAGGAGAAGTATGTCATGCAATTACATGACGCGCACCTCGCAGCAAGAATGCCGAGGCATTCTTGATTCAGGTTTGGATTAACATACAAAAAGGAGATGGAAACAATGTTAATCAACAGAATTTTCAGCGGAAATGACGCTGTTTACGGCCTTACAGAGAAGGCTGTAAACGATGCCGTACAAGCCAATGGCGCAGACAAGGCTGTAGGATTTCCACATACAGCATACTGTCTGCCGTGTTACTATGCTGTTACCGGTGTTAAGGTCAAAACACTGGGAGAGCTTAAGGAAGCTCTTGGTGTAGTAAAATCCCTGATGAACAGGGAAGAGACCCTTGACAATGCTCTGATGTCCGGTGTTGCTACAGCTCTGTGTGCAGAGTTTATTGAAGCACTGAAATATCTGGATGGTGCAGAACCTTATCAGGAGCCGTGTTATGGCCATCTTGCGGATTCTATTATCCGTGAGCTTGGTGTACCCCTTGTTACCGGCGACATTCCAGGCGTAGCCGTGATCCTTGGATCCGCACCTACTGCCCAGGAAGGCGTAGATCTGATCAAAAGCTATCAGGCGCAGGGTATCCTTGTGACATTGGTTGGCGGTATTATTGATCAGGCACAGGAACTGGGGCTTAAGATGGGATATAATCTCCGTATCGTTCCTCTTGGAAAAGATGTTACATCTGTGATCCATGTAGTATCTGTTGCACTTCGTGCAGCACTGATCTTTGGTAATGTAACACCAGGGGATGCAGCATCACTGCTTTCTTATACCGCAGAGAGGGTACCTGCATTTGTAAATGCCTTCAAACCGGTAGATGACGTTGTACTGGCTGCAGGAGCAGGCGCTATCAAGCTTGGTTTCCCGGTAATCTCCAATGAGACAGAGAATATCGAAGAAGTACCAGGTGCACTGATTGCATGCCCGGATGTAGCTGATTTCAATAAGGTTTCCCTGGAAGCCAGAAATATTAAGATCAAGATCACAAAAGTAGATATCCCGGTTGCATTCGCCTCCGCTTTTGAGGGGGAGATCATCCGTCGTAAGGATATGCGTGTGGAATTTGACGGTTCCCGTGTGGACTGCGTAGAACTTGTACAGACCAAGGCCATGGACGAGGTTGAGGATCACAAGATCACGGTCGTAGGCCCGGAAATCGATACCTTTGAACCTGGCAGCAAACACAGTCTTGCCTACCTGGTAGAAGTGGCAGGAAAGAAGATGCAGCCGGATTTTGAACCGGTTATCGAGCGTAAATTCCACAATTATATAAACTGCATCGAGGGTGTATATCATACAGGCCAGAGGGATATGTTCCGTATCCGTATCAGTAATGAGGCATATGAGGCAGGCTTCCGTGCGAAACATTTCGGGGAAGTGCTGTATACCCAGGTGAAGAATGAATTTGAAGCTGTTGTAGACAAATGTCAGGTAACGATCTTTACAGATCCGGCAGAATGCACCAGGATGCGTCATGAAGTAGGTATTCCTACTTTTGACAAACGTGATGCCCGTCTGGAGACTCTTACAGATGAGTCTGTAGATGTGTATTACAGCTGCATCCTTTGCCAGGCATTCTCCCCATCACATGTGTGCGTAGTCACACCTGAGAGACTGGGACTTTGCGGTGCTGTATCCTGGCTGGATGCAAAAGCTACAAATGAGCTTGATCCAAATGGACCGTGTCAGGTGATCACAAAGGAACGTCCTATTGATGAGAACCTGGGGTCTTATGAAGATGTGGATGAAGCAGTTCAGAAGTTCTCACAGGGAGCTCTTGAGCATGTTACCTTGTATTCCATTATGCAGGATCCTATGACTTCCTGCGGATGCTTTGAGTGTATCTGCGGAATCGAGCCATTTTCCAATGGCGTGGTGATCGCAAACCGTGAGTATGCAGGCATGACACCTCTTGGAATGACGTTCTCCGAGATGGCATCCATGACTGGCGGCGGTGTTCAGACACCTGGATTTATGGGACATGGAAAACATTTTATTTCATCCAAGAAATTCATGAAGGCAGAAGGCGGTATTGAACGTATTGTATGGATGCCCAAGGAATTAAAGGACACAGTTGCAGAACGCTTGAATAAGACTGCAAAAGAGCTTTATGGGATTGACAATTTTACGGATATGATCGGGGATGAAACCGTTGCAACAGATCCGGAAGTGCTTGTTGCATTTTTAACAGAACATAATCATCCGGCATTGTCAATGGACCCGATGATGTAGTATAATTATTTTTGAATAATCTAAGGAGGCTTATTAGAAATGCCATTTAATCAGAAACCACAAAAATTTAATGCAAAGATCAATGCGGTTACGGTTGGAACTGGCGATAAAGCAGTTGTAATAGGAGGTAATTCCACATTCCCTTTCTATACATTTGATAACCCGACCGAGAACGCTCCTAAGATCGGTGTTGAGATCACCGATATGGGCCTTGATGATTTTGCTCCTGGTATCAGAGCATATTATGAAGGCTGCACCACTATGGCTGAGATCGCTAAGAAAGCAGCAGCTATGGAGGGTGGAGATTTTGTTGTGCTCAATCTGGATGGCGGAGATCCCAACGGAGCTAACAAATCTACAGAGGAACTGATCGCAGTTGTGAAAGAGGTAGCAGAGGCTATTGACTGTCCACTGGTTGTAGAGGGCTGCAAGAATGTGGAGAAGGATGCGGAACTTCTTCCTAAGGTAGCAGAGGCTCTTCAGGGGCGGAACATCATCGTTCTGTCCGAGAAAGAAGAGAACTACAAGGCAATCGGTGCAGCAGCAGGACTTGCGTATAACCAGATCGTTGGTGCAGAGTCTGCCGATGATATCAACCTTGCAAAACAGCTGAACGTAGTAACAACACAGTTAGGTGTTGATGCAAAGAAGATCGTTATGAATGTTGGAACAGCGACTGTAGGTTATGGTTATGAGTACGTTGCGTCGACACTGGACCGTGTCCGTGCCGCTGCTTTAGAGCAGAACGACGCAATGCTGCAGATGCCGATCATCACCCCGGTCGCATCGGAAGCATGGGCAGTGAAGGAAGCTGTCGTTTCCGAAGAAGACTTCCCGGAATGGGGCCCGAGAGAAGAGCGCGGCGTGGAAATGGAAGTCTCCACCGCAGCCTCTGTTATCGCAGGCGGAGCTGACGCAGTCATCTTAAGACACCCGAAGAGCGTGGATACCATTGCACGTCTCGTCGCTGCGTTGATGTAAGAAAGGGGGAGATGAATCATGGCATTAAAAGGTATTGATATTTTCAAACTGACACCGAAAA
>ONBN01000038.1 GCA_900316115.1 uncultured Eubacteriales bacterium | reverse complement strand
CCTGGTCAAAGTCAGTAATCTTATTTTACACTGAGGTATTTTTTTCTCAACCTTCTTTCTGGGAATTCCCTATATTTGAATTATACAGGAAGCTCCTTTTTCCTAACTGTTATTCATTTGTTGGATTCAGTATAACACATTACAATTATGAATACAATCTTTTTCATGCAAAATAAATAATTTTTTTTTGGTTCATGCAAATTTTTTCAGCATTTTCCCAGACATGTATAGTATACTACATGTCTTCTGTTGTTAAATCGTATATTTTTCTCAAATGGAGATAAAAAAAGGAGCAAGTCATCTGTAGACTCGCTCCTTTGCTATCTTCCTGCACATTATAGCAGGTTTGTTTTTGATTGTAAATATTAATTTTAATCAGCCGATCACATCGCTCATGTCATACTTACCGGCCGGTTTGCCAGCAAGGAATTTGGCTGCTTCTACAGCACCCTTGCCAAATACGGTCTTGGAGTATGCGGTATGCTTGAACTCGATCACTTCATCCGGTCCTGCAAAGATCACTTCATGATCTCCTACAATGGTACCGCCACGTACAGCGGAAATACCGATCTCCTTTGGATCTCTCTGCTCTCTGCGCTGACTGCGGTCGTATACATAATGATACTCACCGTTCATTGCCTCGTTCAGACTGTCTGCAAGGGCAATCGCTGTACCGCTTGGCGCATCAAGCTTCAGATTGTGGTGACGCTCTACGATCTCCATGTCAAAGCCAGCAGTAGCCAGGATCTTAGCCGCATCCTGGATCAGCTTCAGCAGGGTATTGATCCCCAAGGACATATTGGCAGACCGAAGAACTGCAACCTTACCTGAGATCTCCTCTACCTTGGCAAGCTGTGCTTCGCTAAGGCCTGTGGTACAAAGTACCAGCGGAAGGCTGCGGCGTACACAGTAATCCATCAGCTGGTCAGCAGCCTTTGGAGAAGAAAAGTCAATCAGTACATCTGCCGGTGTGTCACATGCTTCCATATCTGTAAAAACAGGATAGCTGTTATTTCCATTATCTGCAATATCAATGCCTGCAACGATCTGTGCATTAGGATCTTTCTCTACCAAAGCGGAGATCACCTGACCCATATGTCCGTTGCAGCCATGCATAATAATCTTTACCATCTGTAATCCCTTTCTGTCTTATGCAAGTTTAATCCCAAAATCCTTCAGAGCCTTTGCAAGACGCTCTTCATTCTCAGGCTCCATTTCACACAGAGGCATACGTGTAGGTCCTACCTGCATACCCATAAGGTTCAGGGCTGTCTTTACAGGGATCGGATTCACCTCACAGAACAGTGCATTGATCAGCGGAATGGCATCCAGCTGGATCTTCGCTGCACCCTTTACATCTCCCTCCAGGAACTTTGCAACCATATCATGTGTCTGCTTTGGAGCCACATTGGATAATACGGAGATCACACCAACGCCTCCAAGAGAAAGGATAGGCAGTACCTGGTCATCATTACCTGAATAAAGATCAATACATCCGTCTGCCAGGGACATCATCTTTGCGATCTGGGACAGATCCCCGCTTGCGGCCTTGATACCAACAATATTCTTTACATTCTTTGCAAGAGAGACAACGGTAGCAGGTGCAAGATTGCATCCTGTACGGCTTGGTACATTGTAAAGAATGATCGGTGTATCCGGCACTTCATTGGCAATAGCTGTAAAATGCTTGATCAGACCCTTCTGTGTAGCCTTATTGTAATAAGGTGTTACAAGAAGAAGTCCGTCAGCTCCGTAGGAAGCAGCCTCTTTGGACAGCATAATGGCAGTCTCTGTACAGTTGGAACCAGTACCTGCGATCACCGGAATACGCCCTGCCACTTTGTCGATCGCAAACTTGATCGTCTTCAAATGCTCTCCGTGTGTCAGTGTGGAAGACTCGCCTGTTGTTCCACAGATGATCACTGCATCTGTGCTGCCGGCGATCTGCTGCTCTAAAAGCTCTTCCAGTTTATCATAATTTACCTTTCCATCCTCATACATTGGAGTTACAATTGCAACACCAGCACCCTTAAAAATTGCCATTTATCTTCCTCCTTATCTTCTTTGTATAAATCAGGGAATCCTGCATCCATGCAGATGCCCTTTAAGTCAGATCGTTTCTGTTGTCAGAGTGGTAACACTGTCCACATAGGGCCTTAATGCATCCGGCATCATCCTTCCGGTCATCACCACATGCATGGACTCGTCTTTCAGCTTCAGAATATCCGTGATCATGACCAACGTGGCGATCCCATTGTCCAGAAGCCCCAGGATCTCATCCAGCACAAGGAAATCACATTCCTGTGTGGCGATCACCTTTCTGGCAAAATTCAGGCCATTCAGGATATTGCGCTTCTCCTCTGCCTTTTCCTGCTCTGTCAGTTCCTCGTAACAGGTTTCCATTTTCTCGAAGCGGAAAATCTTGATATCCAACTCATCAAGTTCTTCCAGGAAGTCCAGTTCCCGGCGTTCATTCCCTTTCAGGAACTGTATGATGATCACACTTTTGCCCTGGGTGGATGCCCGCAGGCTTTGCCCCATTGCCAGTGTAGTCTTCCCTCTGCCGCTTCCACAGTAAACCTCTGTTAATTCTCTTTCCATAACATTTCCTCTCATCGTTGCGTCCAGCCGGATCCCTGTATCAGGAAAGCCGCCGGGCAGTGGCATTTTGCTACTGTAAAATGCAGGCGCAAACTACGCCATTTTTAAATAATACGTTTATATTACCGCAGTTTTACCAGAATTGCAAGCCCGGGGTTACTGATGATACAGTAAAATAATCATTGGCAAATTTACAATAATTTCCGTTGCATTGTATGTATGATTCCATAGCTGCTTCCCAGGGTACCAGGCAGTTACATCATTCTATATATTCCAGCTTGCTTACTGAAATCTCATAAGCGATCCTCTTCTCTGTCTCATTTTCCCCTGTACGCTTCATATATTCCCTGCTCTGGATCCTTCCCCAGATCAGTACATGGCCTCCTACTTCAAAAGCCGAAGCATACCTTGCATTTCTTCCCCAGCAGATGCAGGGGATATAGTCCGACTTGCCATAGGGTCTGTTTACAGCCAGTAAAAGATCTGCGATTTCTCTTCCAAGCGGAGTTTTCCTGTAAACAGGCGGCTTACAGATATAACCGTCCAGGAATATCTGGTTTACAGGTGCAGCCTCATCCTCTTCCTCCACAAATTTCAGTTCTCTTACAAAAACAGACAGCACCAGCCGGTTATGCTTTTCCTCATGCCGGTTATAGGACCGGAACTGTCCATGGATTTCTATGTACTCTCCCACATAATCCTGGGTTACATCCACCAGTCTTTCCGAAACCATGACCGGAATCCTGTCCTCCGAATTACTCAGTCTTTTCACCAGCAGCTCCATAGTATAAAATCCTTCCCCGAAAACCTGGTGGCTGAACGTAAAACCTGTTGCGATCTTTCCGATGATCCACACCTGATTGTTTTCAATAATTTTATCTGCCATAATGTAGCTCTCCTTCCCTTCACTTTGTGTGTATTTTTGCCCTTTTGGGCGGGTCTATATTATGTATGTGATGAGAACCTTTTTTAGAACCAAAAAATCACGAAAATTAAAAAAAAATTTTTCAACACCTTGTAATCTGCGAAAAATGTGGTAAACTGGAAAATCGGACAACTTATGAGAACGAAACACATTAATATAGAAAGAAAGGATTTCGATTTTATGAAGACCAAACGCGAAGATGTACGCAATGTAGCCATTATTGCCCACGTTGACCATGGGAAAACCACACTTGTGGACCAGCTTTTGAAACAAAGCGGCGTTTTCCGTGCAAATCAGGAAGTTCAGGAACGTGTCATGGATTCCAATGATATTGAGAGAGAGCGCGGTATCACTATCCTCTCCAAAAATACAGCCGTTCATTATAAGGGCGTGAAGATCAATATCATCGACACACCAGGACATGCTGATTTCGGCGGTGAGGTAGAACGTGTACTTAAGATGGTAGACGGCGTCATCCTCCTGGTTGATGCCTTTGAAGGCGCTATGCCTCAGACCAAATTCGTTCTGAGAAAGGCACTTGAGCTGGATCTGCATGTGATCGTCTGTATCAACAAGATCGACAGACCGGAAGCAAGACCTGATGAAGTGGTGGACGAGGTACTGGAGCTTCTTATGGATCTGGGTGCTTCTGATGAACAGCTGGACTGCCCGTTCCTTTATGCTTCTGCCAAGACCGGCCATGCAGTCCTGGATCTTAAGGACACACCGGAAAGCATGGAGCCTTTATTTGAAGCTATCCTGAAATACATCCCTGCACCTGAAGGAGATCCGGATGCAGATACCCAGGTACTGATCAGTACCATTGATTATAATGAATATGTAGGCCGTATCGGTGTCGGTAAGGTTGAGAACGGTACTATTTCCGTAAATCAGGAGCTTACCCTTCTGAACCACCACGATCCTGACAAACACCAGAAGGTAAAGATCAGCAAGCTGTATGAATTTGACGGCCTGAACAAGATCGAAGTCAAAGAAGCTACGATCGGTTCTATTGTTGCCATCTCCGGTATTGCACAGATCCATATCGGTGACACCCTGTGTGGCGGTGAGAACCCGGAAGCAATCCCGTTCCAGAAGATTTCCGAGCCTACCATTGCCATGAATTTCCTGGTAAATGACAGTCCTTTAGCTGGACAGGAGGGCAAATATATTACTTCCAGACATCTTCGTGACCGTCTTTACAAAGAGTTGAATACAGATGTCAGCCTGCGTGTAGAGGATACTGACACTACAGAGTGCTTCAAGGTTTCCGGCCGTGGTGAGCTTCATCTTTCCGTACTGATCGAGAACATGCGCCGTGAAGGCTTTGAATTCGCTGTCAGCAAACCGGAGGTTCTGTACCACTATGATGAGCGTGGTAAGAAAATGGAGCCAATGGAGATCGCATATGTAGATGTTCCTGAAGAATTTTCCGGAACTGTGATCCAGAAGCTGAGTGAACGTAAAGGAGAGCTTCAGGGTATGAGCACTGCCAGCGATGGTTCTGTCCGCCTTGAGTTCCACATCCCTTCCAGAGGTATGATCGGCTTCCGTGGAGATTTCCTTACTTCCACCAAAGGGACTGGTGTGATCAATACTGAATTTGACGGCTATGCTCCTTACAAGGGAGATTTCCCATACAGAAAACAGGGTTCCCTGATCGCATTTGAGGCTGGTGAGTCTGTTACTTATGGTCTGTTCGCAGCCCAGGAGCGTGGTACTCTGTTCATCGGACCAGGCCAGAAGGTTTACAGCGGTATGGTCATCGGTCAGAACGGTAAGGCAGAGGATATCGAACTGAATGTATGCAAAACAAAGCACCTGACCAACACCCGTTCCTCTTCTGCTGATGAAGCATTAAAGCTTACTCCGCCTAAGGTACTCAGTCTGGAGCAGGCTATTGAATTTATTGATACAGATGAGCTTCTGGAGGTAACACCAAAGAGCCTTCGTATCCGTAAAAGAATCCTTGATGCAAGAGATCGTAAGAGAGCTGCATTTAAGAAAAACTGATTTTTCACCTGCCGGATCTGTCCCAGACAGTTTCTGCTGGAAGTGATATAATATGAAATACCCTGTACATTTCCGGATCGTCATTCACGGAAGGTACAGGGTATTTTTAATATCATAGATTTTTTCAGTTACTTACAATGATCTTTTTTTGCTAGCCTCTTTCTGCTTCTTTCTTTTCCAGTTCTTCCCTGCGGTGGGCAATAATCCTTGGAAAGAAATGAAGGAACAGACAGGTAGTCACTGTAGCACTGATCACATCTGCCAAAGGCTCAGACAAAAAGGCGGCATCTGCAGCGATCAGGGCAGGGAATATCAAAAGCACGCACAAAAATACAGTTTTGCGGAACATGGAACAGAACAGGGCCAGTCGCACCTGCCCCAGGGCAGTTGCCTCATCCACCAGCGGATATTGTACAGCCAGCGGTATGATCATGGCCGTGAAGATCCGGATATACCGGACAGATCTTTTCAGGATCATTTCTTCTCCGGTAAAAAGAGAAACATATAACGGGGATATGGTAAAGGTCACAACCGTCATCAGCCCGCAGAAAAGCAGGCACAGGCCAACAATATACTTCATTGCCTTTTTTACCCGCTCCCCATCTCCACTTCCATAATTATAGCTGATCACAGGCTGGCACCCCAGGGTGATCCCACCAAGAGGCATGGTGATCAGAAGCAGGTAGCTTTGTACGATCGTTGCACAGGTAACAAGGATATCTCCCTCTTCTCCCCCGCCGTAGCGCTGCAATACCGTGTTCAGTACGATCAGGATCACGCTGTCAAATGCAATGATCAAAAAAGGGGACAGGCCAAAGGTAACGATCCTTTTAATGGTTTTCCAGGAAAATTCTCCCCATCCAAGACGTACCGGCATTTTTTTGCTATGCAGGAAAAGAAGCACTGTCATGCAGGATGCCATCTGGGAGATCACCGTAGCAATGGCTGCCCCTGCCACGCCCATATGGAACGCAAAAATGAATATAGGATCCAGGACAATATTCAAAACTGCCCCAAGGATCACTGTGCCCATCCCAAGGCCGGAAAATCCCTGTCCAATGAGAAAACTGTTCATGCCACAGGCCATCAGGGCAAAAAAAGTACCCGCCGTGTAAATGGTCAGGTAAGTATCTGCATATTGAAAAGTGGCACTGCTGGCTCCAAACCAGAGGATCAGCTTTTCTTTTGATAAAAGAAAGGCTATGGTAAGAACTGCTGATAATGCAGTAATCATCATAAATCCGTTATTCAGGATCTTTTTTGCTTCTTTTGTATTTCCTTCTCCCATACGCATAGCCATTAAGGGAGATCCTCCCAGGCCCACAAGAGTGCCAAAGGAGGACAATAAAGTTACAATAGGCGAGCACACACCCACTCCGGCCAGTGCCAGGCTCCCCACGCCTTTTCCAATGTACATACGGTCTACAATGGAATAAAGCACGCTTACCAGCTGGGCAAGCATAGTGGGAAGCGCCAGGCGCAGCACCAGAGCAGGCACAGGATCTTTGCCAAGATCATTCACATGTGCGTTCCTTCTTTTTTTGTTAAAAATGGTGTCAGGCAAGTCCAAACTCCTTTGCAAGCTTTGCAAACTGAGGCAGGGAATTGATAATGGTATCATAAGATACGCAATATGCCAGACGTACATATCCAGGGCAGGCAAAAGAACTTCCCGGAACCATCAGGATATTGTATTTCTTACCAGCTTCACAGAATTCCTTCTCATCTGCAACCGGTGACTTCACAAAAAGGTAAAATGCCCCTTCAGGTTTGATGCATTCAAAGCCCAGATCCTTCAATCCGTTATAAAGAGCCAGTCTGTTCTTGTCATAAGCAGCCACATCCACCTCTGCGTCCACACATTTGGCGATCACCTTCTGGATCAGGGATGGTGCATTTACACTGCCGATGGTACGGTTGGCAATAGCTGCTGCAGTGATCATCTCCTGGCTTCCGTCTGCCTCGTCCGGAATTACCAGATATCCGATACGCTCTCCTGGCAGGGAAAGGGATTTGCTGTAGGAATATCCTACGATCGTATTATCATAATACTTGGTCAGATATGGAACCTGTACTCCATCATAAGCCAGTTCTCTGTATGGCTCATCAGAAATAAGATAGATCACTGTTCCATACTCTTTCTGCTTTGCTTCCATAATGGCAGCCAGCTTCTTGATTGTCTCCTCTGAATACACAACACCAGTTGGATTGTGCGGAGTATTTACGATCACTGCCCTTGTATTTGGTGTGATCTTCTCTTCAAACTCCTGAAGATTAGGCTGGAAGGTAGCTGTGTCCGGTGAGATCTCTACCAGCTTTCCGTCATAATTCTTTACATATGCGCCATATTCCAGGAAATAAGGTGCAAAAACGATCACTTCTTCCCCTGGATTCAGAATGGTCTTTAATGCCACATTCAGGCCGCTGGCAGCACCTACTGTCATGATCAGGTTCTTTGCTGCAAAGGCTGTACCAAAACGGCGGTTCAGTGAATCTGCGATAGCCTGACGCACATCCTCAAAACCTGCATTGCTCATATAGCCGTGAAGTACAGTAGGATCTGTGTCATTTACCAGTTCGATAATAGCCTGACGCACACAGTCCGGTGCAGGTACGCTTGGGTTACCAAGGCTGAAATCAAAAACATTCTCCGCACCGTAGATCCCTCTTAAACGGTTTCCTTCCTCAAACATCATACGGATAGCGGAATTATTCTTTACGTAAGGTTTCATTTTTTCTGCAATCATGTTTAATCTCCTATCAGTGAAATCCCTTTTTTCAATGCTTTTTTATTTAATTCCAGGAACTGTGGCTTGATATTGGCCTCCAGGATCTGCTCCCAGTGGATATGCTCCAGCCCCATTGCCCGGATAATGGTTCCAAGAAGGATCATATTGGCAGCCTTTTCATTGCCAAGCTCTCCTGCCAGACGGGTGGCATCTACTACTTTTGCCTTTACATGCTTCTGGATCTCCTCCAGTACATCCTCAGGATACTCCTCTTCTCCTGTGATCACGGACATGGATGGGATCTCTTCGTTATTTACCACAAGAACTCCGTCCGGCTTCAGATAATCCAGTGCACGCAGCGCTTCCATTTTCTCAAAGGAAACAATAATATCCGCTTTTCCTTTTTCGATGACTGGAGACATTACCTTCTCTCCATAGCGCACCTGGGAAGAAACGCTTCCACCTCTCTGTGACATGCCGTGGATCTCGCTCATTTTCACATCAAATCCAGCCTCCATCAGACCAGTAGTCAGGATCTTGCTGGCAAGGATGGTTCCCTGACCACCTACACCTACTAATAAAATGCTTTTTGTCATGGTCATGCCTCCTCCTTTACAATGGCAGCCTTGGGGCATACCTGTGTACAAACATCACAGCCTACACACTGTGCTTTATTAATCTGGACTTTCTTGGACTTTCTGTCATAGGACATCGCCGGGCAGCCTGCTTTCAGGCAAAGACGGCAGCCTACACACTTCTCTTCGTCTACTTCGTTCTTTGTAACAAACAGACTGTCAAATTCTTCTTTATCCTCTTTGGAGAATTTCTTTAATGCACATGGCCAGCGGGTAATGATCACGGACGGCTCGTCCAGTGCCAGACATTTATCCAGTGTATCATCAACCTCCTGAAGATTATTGGGATTGATCACATACACATGCTTCATACCGATGGCACGTACCAGATCCTCAATGCGGATCAGGGTAGTCTCCTCCCCTTTGGCTGTATATCCGGTTCCCGGATTATTCTGGTGTCCTGTCATTCCTGTGATCCTGTTGTCCAGGATGATATTCACTGTATTGCTCTTATTGTAAACAGTGTTGATCAGGGAATTGATGCCTGTATGGAAAAATGTGGAATCGCCAAGAACAGTAACCACTCTCCTGTTCACACCTTCCATATTAAAGGCTCTCTGTGCTCCATGGCCAAGGCTGATGCTGGCTCCCATACATACTGTGGAATCCATGGCATTATAAGGCTTTGCTGCTGCCAGGGTATAACAGCCGATATCACCGCTGATCATAATATCCTTACGCTTTCCAAGCCTGTAGAAAAGACCTCTGTGAGGACATCCAGCACAGAAAGAAGGCGCTCTGCCGATCAGTTTGCTGTGGTCGAAATCCATAACCTGATTTTCTTTTCCTGTAATGCAGGCACGGATCACATCCGGTGTCAGTTCTCCATAAGCAGGGAAAAGCTCCTTGCCGATACACGCACAGCCCTGCTGCTTTACAAACTCTTCAATATATGGATCATTCTCTTCCAGGATATAAACCTTATCCACCTTGGAACAGAAATCTTTGATCAGATTTGCAGGAAGTGGATTCGTAAAGCCAAGCTTCAGATAAGAAGCCCTCTCTCCAAATACTTCCTTTGCATAGTAGTAGCAAATACCGGAGGCAATAACACCTACGCTGGTATCGCCCATTTCCACACGGTTAAATGGGGTTGTCTCACTATATGCAGCAAGCTTCTCCATTCTTTCCTGAAGGTTCACGCGCAGCTTCCTTGCAATGGCAGGAAGACATACGTATTTGGCCGGATTCTTTACCCATGCCTTTGGCTGTTGTTCTATCCTGTCCGTCAGTTCGACAATGGATTTGGAATGACAGACACGGGTGGTCATACGGATAATAAACGGGGTATCAAACTCTTCTCCCAGGTCATAAGCCGCTTTCACCATATCAATGCATTCCTGGCTGTCAGAAGGCTCCATCATGGCAATCTTTGCAGCTTTTGCATAATTACGGTTGTCCTGCTCGTTCTGTGAAGAAAACATCCCAGGCTCATCTGCAGTTACGATCACATTTCCGCCATTCACCCCCATGTAAGCCCAGGTGAACATAGGATCCGCAGCCACGTTCATACCTACATGCTTCATAGATACAATACTTCTCAGACCTGCCACAGATGCTCCGATAGCAGACTCCATGGCTACCTTCTCATTAGGTGCCCACTCCGCATAAATCTCTTTATATGTAGACAAATTCTCAAGGATCTCTGTACTTGGGGTCCCCGGGTACGCAGACGCATAGGAAACACCTGCCTCATATGCCCCCCTGGCGATGGCCTCATCACCGGTCATTAATTTCTTCATTTGCTACCTCCTAAACGGTTCTCTTAATAAATAATTTTATACCCTGACACCTTATCGTGTCAACGCAAAAAAGTGACAGGTTTCCCCATCACTTTTTCACACTTAACCTCACCAGTGCACGGTGAAGCTTTGCTTCTGCAATTTTGTATTCCCGGTCTGTCAGACCGCTTTCGGCAAGCTTTTCTTCTGCTCTTTTCTTTGCTGCATCCGCCCGGTCTGCATCAATATCCTCCTGCCATTCCCAGGTAGTTGCCAGAAGACTGCAGCTACCGTCCATCACTGAGATCATACCTCCGATACATGCGGCAGTCCTTCTGCTTCCATCAGCCATCACCACGCTGGCCTCTCCCATGCCAAGAGCTGTACAGAAATTACAGTGTCTGGCTAAAATGGCAAGATCTCCGGTAATGCTGCGGCAGGTCACACGCTGGGCTTCCCCTTCAAACAGAAGGCCGTCCGGTGTACCGATCCTTAAGGGAAATGTACTCATAGGCAGCCTCCTTTACTGATTCTGGCTTTTTGCCTTTTCAAATACATCATCAATGGTTCCGGCAAACAGGAAGCAGCTTTCAGGGATCTGATCGCATTCACCGTCAAGGATCATCTTAAAGCCTCTTAATGTCTCTTTCAGAGGAACATACTGTCCCTTCATACCTGTAAACTGCTCTGCCACAGAAAAGCTCTGAGACAGAAATCTTTGTACCTTACGTGCACGGCTTACTGTCAGCTTATCCTCCTCTGACAGTTCATCCATACCCATGATGGCAATGATATCCTGCAGTTCTTTATATCTTTGCAGCACTCTCTGTACTGCACGTGCGATCTCGTAATGCTCGCTGCCTACTACCTCCGGTGAAAGGATACGGCTGGTAGAATCCAGCGGGTCCACAGCCGGATAAATACCCTGGCTGGCAATGTCCCTGGAAAGTACAGTTGTTGCATCCAGATGGGTGAATGTGGTAGCAGGAGCCGGGTCTGTCAGGTCATCTGCCGGTACATATACTGCCTGTACAGATGTGATAGAGCCCTTTCTTGTAGAGGTGATACGCTCCTGAAGAGTACCCATCTCAGTTGCCAGTGTAGGCTGATATCCTACTGCTGAAGGCATACGTCCGAGAAGTGCGGATACCTCGGAACCTGCCTGTGTAAATCTGAAAATATTGTCAATGAACAGCAGCACATCCTGATTCTTAACATCACGGAAATACTCTGCCATGGTAAGTCCGGAAAGACCTACCCTCATACGTGCTCCCGGCGGCTCATTCATCTGTCCGTATACCAGGGCAGTTTTGTCAATAACACCGCTTTCCTTCATCTCATTGTAAAGGTCATTTCCTTCACGGGTACGTTCTCCTACGCCTGTGAATACGGAAAGTCCGCCATGTGCTGTAGCAACATTATGGATCAGCTCCATGATCAGCACAGTCTTTCCAACACCTGCGCCTCCGAACAGACCGATCTTACCGCCCTTTGCATATGGGCAGATCAGGTCAACGACCTTGATACCTGTCTCCAGGATCTCTGTTGCAGGTACCTGATTTTCATAAGCAGGTGCTGGACGATGGATCGCCCATTTTTCTTTTGTCTCCGGTGCTGGAAGATTATCCACCGGATCGCCCAGCAGGTTAAATACCCTGCCCAGACATTCTTCGCCAACCGGAACTTTAATGGGACTGCCAGTATCCACAGCTTTTGTCCCTCTTACCATTCCATCTGTGGAATTCATGGCAATGCAGCGCACGGTATCATCACCGATCTGCTGTGCCACTTCCGCAGTCAGCTTCACTCCATGATTATCAATCTCAATGGCATTCAGCAGTGCTGGCAGCTGGTCATGGGCAAAACGTATGTCCAGTACCGGTCCGATGACCTGCACCACCTCACCAATGTGTTTCTCACTCATCCTATATTTACCTCCAAATTATACGCCTTCTGCACCGCCTACGATCTCTGTGATCTCCTGGGTGATGCTTGCCTGACGGGTCCTGTTGTAATGCAGATTCAGACTTTCGATCATATCCTGGGCATTATTGGTGGCTGATTCCATGGCATTTCGTCTGGCAGCCAGTTCACTGGCCAGACTTTCACATACGGCTCCATAGATCAGCCCTGCCAGATATTCCGGAACAATAGCATCAAATACCTGTGATGCATCCGGCTCATACAGGATCAGATTGCGGACAGGCTCTCTTTTTTCACTGTCCCCTACAAGATCTGCCAAAGGGATAGCCGGGATGGCATCCGGTTTCTGGGACAGCATGGATATAAATTTGGTATAACAAAGATCTATATGCCCAAAGCTTCCCTTTTTGTATTCTTCGCAGAGAATATTTGCGATCTCATAACAGTCTGCCACAGAAATATCTGCGATCTCCCCAAATGCTTCTGTCACACAGGGGATCCCTTTTCTCTGGAAATATTCAACAGCCTTTTTCCCAATGGGAAGGACTGTATAATCCTTTCCCTGGCTTTTTTCTTCCAGACATTTAAACAGGTTTGTATTATATCCGCCAGCCAGTCCCCTGTCTCCTGCAATCACTACATAACAGTATCTGCTGCTTTTGGAACCGGCTGCATATACGGATGTAAAGTCAGTATTCCCTCTGGCGATCTCTTCCAGTGTTTTATGAAGAGTCTGGAAATAAGGGCTGCTTACTTCCGCACGTTCTTTTGCCTTACGCAGTTTGGAGGATGCTACAAGCTCCATAGCCTTGGTAATCTGCATAGTGCTCTGCACACTTTTGATACGCAGCTTTACCGCTTTCATATTTGCAGCCATCTAAACTCCTCCTAATCATTTACCAGTTGCAGGCTTTGTATCCAGAAAGCTTTCTGTATACTGTTCCAGAACTCTTTTCAGCTTCTCTTCCGTCTCACTCTCCAGTTTTCCGGAAGAACGGATCTCCTGCATTACTGCAACTCCCTCTGCATCATTATCAAGGCTGGTAAAAAGCCCTGCCTCGTATGCTTTTACATCTTCTACTGCAACCTTTGACAGAATGCCCTTTGTTACAGCATAAAGAATAGCAACCTGCTTTTCTACAGGAACCGGTGCATTACGTCCCTGTTTCAGCACCTCCACAATACGTGCTCCCTGATCCAGACGGGCTTTTGTATCAGCGTCCAGGTCAGATCCGAACTGTGCAAAGCTTTGCAGTTCACGGTACTGGGAATAAACAAGCTTCAGTGTACCGGCAACCTTCTTCATGGCTTTGATCTGTGCATTACCTCCAACCCTGGATACGGAAATACCCGGGTTGACAGCAGGCATGATACCGGAGTGGAACAGCTCTGTTTCCAGATAGATCTGTCCGTCTGTAATAGAAATAACATTGGTAGGGATATATGCAGATACATCTCCGGCCTGTGTTTCGATAATAGGCAGTGCAGTCATGGAACCGCCGCCATGGGCATCGTCCAGCTTTGCTGCACGTTCCAGGAGCCTGGAATGAAGATAGAATACATCTCCAGGATATGCTTCACGGCCCGGCGGCCTGCGGATCAGTAGGGAAAGTGCACGGTATGCCACCGCATGCTTGCTCAGATCATCATAAATGATCAGAACATCTTTGCCTTTGTACATAAAGTATTCGCCCATGGCACATCCTGAATAAGGTGCGATATACTGAAGAGGGCTGGCCTCTGAAGCAGTAGCCGCAACAACAATGGTATAGTCCATGGCACCGTTCTTTGACAGGGTTTCCACAAGGGAAGCCACTGTAGATCTTTTCTGTCCTATGGCAACATAGATACAGATCACATCCTCACCCTTCTGGTTGATAATGGTATCTGCGGCAATGGTAGTCTTACCTGTCTGCCTGTCGCCGATGATCAGCTCTCTTTGTCCTCTTCCGATAGGCACCATGGAATCAATGGCCTTGATTCCGGTCTGAAGAGGCTGATTTACACTTTTTCTCTCGCAGATGCCTGGTGCAGGACTTTCGATCGCCCTGTACTCCTCTGCATTTATAGGTCCGGCACCGTCAATAGGCTGACCAAGTGCATTGACAACTCGTCCGATCAATGCATCTCCGGCCGGTACTGACACTACCTTACCTGTACGCTTTACTGTCTGGCCTTCTCCGATCCCTGTATCATCACCGAACAATACGATGGATACGCTGTTTTCTTCCAGATTCTGTGCCATTCCATAGCTTCCGTCCTCAAATTCAAGAAGCTCTCCTGCCATACAGTTCACCAGTCCGCTGGCTCTGGCAATACCATCACCTACCATAAGGACTGTTCCTGATTCATTCTGTTGAATAGCGTTTTCATAGTATTTGATCTGGCTTCGGATGACCTTGGTTATTTCTTCAGGTTTAAGCTGCATGTTTCCTTCCATCCTTTAAACTATGACTTCATTTAATTTCTTTGACATTTCTGACAAACGCCCCTGAACAGTTCCGTCCAGCTGTCTGCCTTCCAGTTCCACGCGAAGACCTGCCACAACTTTCGGATCTGTTTTCTGGGTCAGAAGCACCTGTTTGCCACTGATTTTTTCAAGCTTCGCCTTCAGAGCCTCCATCTGTGTCTCACTAAGAACCACAGCGCTTGTAACAATGGCTTCTGCTATATTGTGGTCTTCATTATAGCGTCTTCTGAATTCCTGACAGCAGCCGGAATACTCCCGCATAAGATTACGCTGGCAGAGAAGCTTCAGGAAATTCACCAGATATCTTTGCGCCTGGCTCCCAAAAGCCTGCTCAAGAAGCTCTTCTCTTTTTTCTCCGGGAATCGACGGCTCTCCCAGCAGCTTCACATACTCCGGATTCTCCCTGAAAAGCTGACGCACTTCCTCCATCTGCTCCATCAGGACGTCTGTAAGCTGTTCTTCGGCAGCAAGTTCATACAAACTGCTGCCATACAATCTGGCAGTCTGTGTCATGATGCCTCTCCTACATTCGATATAAACTCATCAATAAGCTTTGCGTGATCCTCTTCACTGATCTCACGCTCTATCACTTTGCCGGCGATCTCCATAGCAATACCGCCGATCTCATTTTTCACTTCATTTACTGCTTTTCGCTTCTCCTGAGCAATGTCCTTCTCAGCCTTTGACTTAATGGCAGCTGCCTGGTCTGCAGCTTCTTTCAGGATCTCCTCACTCTGGATGGCAGCAGTTTTCTGTGCACTTGTTACGATCTGATTTGCCTTGTCCTTTGCATCCAGCATATTCTGCTCGTATTCCTTCTTCATTGCATCTGCCTCTTCCCTTGCCTTCTGGGCATCGGAAATCTGGGCATCTGCCATGGCTTTTCTTTTTTCAAGCATCTCGTTTATAGGCTTAAATAAAAAGCGTTTGATCAGATACATCTGGATAAACAGGTTGCAGATCTGGGCCACAAATGTCCATGGCACAATTCCTACAAGTTCCTGTACCTGCATTTTATAACCTCCTGTCCGGTGTTGCTTTCAAGTACCTTATGCAAGGAATTTCATGAAGGTTCCAGGTGCGACGAAGATCAGAAGCAGGCCTGTAACGAAACCATAAATACCTGTAGTCTCTGCAATGGCACATCCAAGAAGCATGGTACCTGTAACATCACCTTTGCACTCCGGCTGACGTCCAATAGCCTCAAGTGCTTTTGCAACTGCATTACCTTCTCCAATACCAGGTCCGATACCTGCGATAAGTGCAAGACCTGCACCGATTGCACAACCTGCTAACGCAATACCTTTTGCTAAAATCTGAAAATCCATAATTTAATCCTCCTGAGTTTTTATTATTTCCTGTGTTGATTTCATATATGGGGATGCCGCCTGCAGGCGACATGTCCGTTTGATTTCTAACCTTCTTCTGCTGCATTGGCAATATACATAACTGTCAGCATACAGAAGATAAATGCCTGCATAAGACCGGAAAACCAGTCAAAATATACAGATAAGATCGCTGGAAGACCTACATCAAGGATAGGGATCTTTGATAAAACCTGCCCCACAATACCAGGGATCATTCCAAACAGCCTGGAACTTGCCACTGCCAGTGCTGCATACAAAAGACCGTTGATGACCACGCCAGAAAGAATGTTACCAAAGTGACGGCAGGCCATACTGATAGGTGTTGCAAGTTCGGACAATACATTAAACGGAGTCATCACCGGGATCGGTGTTGTGAA
The DNA here is from genome assembly GCA_900316115.1 of uncultured Eubacteriales bacterium. Classification (GTDB taxonomy): domain Bacteria; phylum Bacillota; class Clostridia; order Lachnospirales; family Lachnospiraceae; genus Blautia_A. Next base: position 9,080 of record ONBN01000038.1, on the reverse strand, counting down.
TCCCTTCAGATATCCGCCAACTCCGTTTGTCTTGATCTTCTGGGATGTGATCATGATAAATACAACCACTGCCCAGGCTGCCTCTGTGGAAAGATCTGCGGTAGGGCTTCTAAGGCCTACCAGACTGATCAGATTGGACACTGCACTTGTAACAAACAAGGCTGCCACAAAGGGGATCATCTTCTTAAACTTCTCCCCCATATTGCCTATGACAAACTTGTTGGCCGTCTCTACCAGAAGCTCTGCAACCGCCTGACGCTTGGAGATCTTCTCCACCTTCAGGTCATGGGTGAGCCAGATGCAAAGTCCGGTGATCAGGATCATTACCAGCCAGCTTACCAGAAGGGTTTCTGTGATCTGGAATTTCCCAAGTACAGGGAAATCAATGGGAAAGGTATAAAATATCCTTCCGCCAGTTATATCTATGTCCATTTTCGTTTCTCACCTCCTGTCTTATATACGGATTTTTGATACGGATGTTGTAATTATTTTTCTTCCTTTTTCCCGAAAATACCCACAATCTTAATGGCTGCTCCCGGGAAAAGCAGGGGAAGAAGTCCTGCTGCAAACTGAAAGTATGGTGTTGTAATGGCTACAATACACCATACCAGCTGTAGAAACATTCTCTTGGAATAACTGGAGCGCATCACCCTCTGGGCAGCGTCCTGGTTCTCCAGGGACACAATCCTCTGAACAGTAAGTCCCATGGTAAAAAAGTTCAGTACTGCTACAATACCGCCACATAAGCCCCCAAGGATCACAGTATAATCAAAGGGTATCTTCTGAGGCATCACCATGTGAAGGATCCCAAATACCACCCACATCAGGATCACTCCTATGGCAGTACCTGCCGCTACTTTTTCAGTCTCTTTTTTTACTGCTGGCTGGATCTTTCCTGTTACATTGCTCATAATCCTGATTTCCTTTCCATTACCTTTGCTGCGCCTGCCTTCTTTCTGATTGTCTTCTGACTTTCTTTTGCTGCATATTGCAGCTTTTTGACTGTGTACCCATATGTCCTTTAACTGTGTTTATTAAAGGAGACCTTCTGTTCTTTTTCCTGCTTCTTTTCTTTCTTCATGGTGGTTCGGTAAAACTTATAGGCTACCGTAAAAGATCCGCCCAGCCCGAAAAAGAATCCTGGGATGTATACCCAGCCGCCCAGGCCAAAGCTGGATGTAAGCCACCAGCAAAGCCCCAACATCAGAAGGGTTGGTGTAATTAAAGAAAGCCCGAACTGAGAAACAAGACTCATATTTTTAAGAATATTTGTCAAATCCCTCATATTCAGGCCCCTTTCTTACGCATTTTTAGGTATTTATCACAACGTAAAGTTTATCATATCCCCTGACAAATGGCAACTTTTTTATTTGTACAATTGTCGTTCACTGTCCTAAACTTGTGCATTTGCTTTGGATTGTCTAACGGTATGACCCACGCCTTTCTATATGGTGATGTCACCCACAGGCACCCTGTCTGTTCCATTATTTTTTCGTTATTCTCCTGTATTCTTCAAACTTTTCATCCCATACCTTGGTATCCTGCGGTATATAATCTGCGATCTCAAAGGTTGCCCGAAGGATCTGTGCATTTTCCCTCTCGTCTGCAATGCAGCCCAGTGACTTCAGCTGAACCATGGCATTGCCTACAGCAGTAGCCTCGATAGGGCCTGCTACCACTTTCTTACCTGTAGCATTCGCAATAAACTGGCAGAACAGTTTATCCCGGACTGCCCCTCCAAGGAAGTGTACTGTATCTGTCTTTTTGCCTGTGATAGCTTCCAGATCATGGATCGCCTGACGGTACTGGAATGCCAGTGACTCGATCACTGTCCTGTAAAACTCTCCCTGTCCCTTTGGCGGCTCCTGCCCTGTCTTCTCACAGTATTGCCGGATAGCAGCTTCCATATCCACAGGTGCAATAAATAATTCATCATCCACATCCAGAAAAGCTGTAAATGGCTTTGCCTTTGCTGCTGCATCCAAAAGGAAACCATAATCTGTGTCTTTCCCTTTTCTTTCCCAGCTTTTACGAAGTTCCTGGATCAACCACATCCCCATGATGGTATTGACCAGCTTGATCTTCCCATAGGCAGCACCTTCGTTGGAATAGTTCTGTTCAAAAACTTCCCTGGTAATCACAGGCTCATCTATGATGGATCCGATGATGGACCATGTACCTGAGTTAATAAAAACATAATCCGCTGTTTCTGCCGGAACCGCATGGGCAGCAGAAGCAGAATCATGCTGTGCAGCAGCGATCAGTGGAATAGGGCTCTGTTCTTCACAGCCAATCAACTGTGAAACAACAGGACTGAGATATCCCTTTACCTCACCAGTCATAAGAACCTTAGGAAATACAGATCGATCCATTCCCAGCTCACTTAGGATCTTCTCTGACCAATCTTTCTTCTTCACATCATAAATCTGGGTAGTGGCAGCGCTTGTATATTCAATATTCTTCTGTCCTGTAAGTAAAAATCCCAGCACATCCGGGATCATCAGGAATGTACGCCCATCCCTTAAGATCCTGGGATTCCTTTTCTTCAGGCCCAGCAGCTGATAAACTGTGTTATACCACATATCCTGGACTCCGGTCTCTTCAAACAGAACGCCCTTGCCGAAAATCCTCTCTGCTTCCTCTATCATCCCGGAAGACTGTTCATCTCTGTAGTGGAAAGGATTGCCTACCATCTCATCAGCTTCATCCAACATGGCAAAATCCACTCCCCAAGTGTCCAGACCGATAGCATCAATACTCTCCAGTTCCTGATTTGCCTTCCGAAGCCCTGCAATTATCTCATGGAAAATATGCAGTACATCTGTGTAAAATCTGTCACCTGCATGGATCCCCTCATTAGGAAATCTGTAGATCTCCTTCATCTCAAGCTTCCCATCCTGCAAAGTTACCCCGATCAGTCTGCCACTTGACGCCCCCAGGTCAATAGCAATCACTGTTTTTGCTCCCATATCAATTTTTCCCTCCTGAATCATGTTTTATTGTGTATAATCACCAATTTTTTCCATTCTATCATACTTTTACTGGTCATTCAATCGTTTGACCTGTTTTTAAAAAATTAAAAAACTGTGAAATCTATAGACGTAAATTTGAAAAAGTGTATAATAAGAAAGAAATTTCAGAAACTGTGGATTTATAGTCCATCATCAATTATATTTAACGCCAAAAGGAGACGAAACCAATGAAAAAAATGGCATCCGCATCTATTGCCATCCTGTCTGTTTCCGCCTTGTTCCTGGCACTGGGCAATCATTCCGTACAGTCTATTACTGATCCTGTCAAAGTCAATGCCCAGGACGAAGCCTCAGAACAGGACAGTGAAGGGCAGGATTCACCACTCTCCCAGATTGATACCTCTATGGATCTTAAACCAGGTACAAAGATTGCAGTGGTAAGTAAATCAAAAAAAGGCCAGTTCTGGGACCTTGTACAAAAAGGCATGGAACAGGCTGTATCTGATGTAAATGATGCTTATAATTTTGAAAAAGATGATAAGATCACCATGACCTTTGAAGGATCCTCTGATGAGACAGATGTGGAAAGCCAGGTAAATACTCTGGACGCTGTGATTGCTGAGAATCCGGATGTAGTATGTGTCTCTGCAGGAGACAGCGAATCCTGTCAGGCTCAGCTGGAATCTGCCAGAGAGAACGGGATCCCGGTCGTGACCTTTGATTCTGATGTGTCCAGTGAAGATCTTGTTGCCGCTTACTGCGGTACAGACAATCAGAAGCTTGGTGACATTGCAGCCAAGCGCATGGCTCATTATCTGAAGAACCACGGGACAGTAGCTGTCTTTTCTCCTCAGGAAAAGACCTTAAGCTGCAAAGCCAGAGTAGAAGCTTTCCAGGAAAGCATTGCTGATTATCCTGGCATTGAAGTTGTGCAGGTGATCTACTCTGACCAGGTAGATGATATGGAAGCAGCCATCAGGGGCGTGCTGGAGATCTATCCTAAGCTGGACGGCATTTTCTGTACAAATGGCGATATTTCCGATCTGTGCCTGTCTCTTGTACAGGACGCTGGCCGTGATTCCATCACATTTATAGGTACAGATGCTACATCAGCCCAGCAGGATGCCATCCGAAACGTCACAGAAGTGGGCACCATTTCCCAGCAGCCGTATGCCATTGGATATCAGACTATCCTTGCAGCACTCCAGGCTACCACTGAGGGAATTACATCCAGCGAAAAGACCACTCTTCTGGATCCGGCCTGGATCGATGCTGACGCTCTGGAGGATTCCTACTATGCAGATTACATATATGAGTAATCATGCTGTAGCGAAGAATACACGATAGATAATGATATAAAATGTTTTGCCAGATCTTATATATGGCTCTATTTTCAGAGGGAGAAGTTCTTAAAGGCTTCTCCCTTTGGTTTTACGGTAAAATGCATTTTCTTTCCGGTTCCAGGATATAAAAAGGTAAGACTGCAGGCGCAAAGTCCAAGAGATGTATCTACGGAATCTCCGTACTTCCGATCCCCTGTAAGCGGCATTCCCGCATGTGCCATCTGTACCCGGATCTGATGATGCCTTCCTGTATCCAGTTTTATTTTTACAAGAAAACTTTCTGTTTCCTCATCTATAACCTGATAAGACAGCCTGGCTTTTTTTGCCCCTGGTGTTCCTTCCGGTACAACTGCAGACATGTTGGTGCGTCCCTCTTTTTTCAGATAATCTTCCAGAATTCCTTCTTCTTTTTCAGGCTTCCCTTTTGTCACTGCCAGATATATCTTTTCCATCTGCCCACCTGAAATCTGTTTGCTCAGTTCTTTCGCCGCAAATGGCGTTCGTGCAAATACAATAATCCCTTCCACTGGCTGATCCAGTCTGTGTACGATTCCAAGATAAGGCATTTTCCCAGGATCTTTTTTGTACAGATAATTTTTCAGTGCACTTTCCATATCTGCAGACCCGATCCGTGCATTCTGCACTGCCAGTCCCGCCGGTTTATGACATACAATAATATTTTTATCTTCATAAAGAATATAATCTTCGATCCTTCCGCTCCACATGATCCTTCTCCTTATGTGTTTCGCTACTGGGTGCTCTTGTCAAATACATTCTGCCAGACAGCTGTCGTATTCCCATTATTATATCCTTACCGACTCTTCCTTACAATACCCAAACATACACCGAAATGTCAGCCCCATGCTGAACCTGCCACTGGAAGCTTGTTTCTGATGCAATGCAACACAACGAGACGGCCACCATTTTCCAGTAATATAAAATGATGACCGTCTCAAAAATCTTCGTTATTCAATTTTTCTTCCTCTTTAGATCGTTTACAATGTAACTTTATATGGTATATCTCTTCGGATATATATTGTTTATTGATATGTTCTGTTACGATTGTCTGGATTGAAAGGTTCTCTATTCAGTTTTTGCTTTTTATATGTTCTTTTCGGATTTCCTGCTCATAAACGATATGATTTTTATCATTCGGTTTATTTAGAAAGTTTTATAGGTTTGGGATTATAATTTCACGGATTATAATCTGCTGATCGTATGTAATCATACTGCTGATGCAAAGCTTCAATTCATATCTTACTTAAATTATAAAATATGGATTTCAAAATATCCTGTCTATCTGTCTGCATCTTCCTGTGAAGTGTTCTCCTTATATGGACTGCAGATAGTGGTTATACTTTCATGGATGCTGTTTCTTTACACAGATCCCTGATCTTTGTATCAGTTCTGTGATGGATATTCAATATAAGAAATCGTTTCTATAATTACCTGTGATACATATTATTGCGGGATATGATCCTCACCGCTTCTCTTTATTTCTTACTGCGTATCAGGTCTTTCTTGCAGGAAATACAATTCCCATCACTCTTATATTGATCTAAAAACTTATGTTCCCACTGGACTCACCCTGCCTTTCCAAGATCGTTTCTTTCATCCTTTTCATGTAACATTTATATATACTATGAATTGAATGAATGTCTTTGTTTCAGATAACCTTCTCTGTTATCTTTTGTTTTCCTGTCTTCTTTTTGATGAGTTTATATTACCACTGCCTTTTTATTTTGTCAATACTTTTATTCAATTTCTTTTATATTTTTCGTTATTTTTATTGTTATAATGTATATTTTTGTTAATTTGTTTGTATTATTTATATTATTCAGACATTTTATATTGTCATCCGTGGGTCATGATTTGCCCATCAGCCCGCTGAAAGTGGATTATTTTTCAAATGATTATTTCTCTTTTAATATACAATTCTGAAATAATCCAGATATGCCTTATATCTGTCCTGGGCCGTCAGGCAGGTATCCGTCAGATACCCTTTTTCATTATTCCATTCTTTCAGACCACGATAATAAAACAATTTCAAATTGTCCTCGATACTTCCATCTTTGACAGTTGAGTAAAGATGTGAGTATATCACATTATCGGCAATAAATTCAATTTTCATTGTGACTTATGGTGTTATTTTTTGCCGATTATTTATAATGTGCAGAAATTTAATTGAAATGCAGATAGGACAAAAAATGCCAGGCTCTATAATGCAGAACCTGGCATTTTTCTTATCAGGGGTTTATTCTCCTCTTTTATTTACGGTTATAATTGATCAGGCAGCCCTTCAGGATGATCTCACGCTCATCATCCGTCAATTCGCCTAATGTCACTTCAAATTTCTGAAGACCGTTCTCTTTTACAGTATATCCTGTGATCACATCTGCTTTCTCGGCAACTGCTTTCCGAATACCCGGGAAGAACAGATAATCACCATTTGCAAAAGGAAGCTCCCCTTCTTTGATCAGGAATGGAAGCATTCCCCAGTTGATCAGGTTAGAACGATAACGCTTGGTCGCATACTCGTTGGCAATATTTGCCCAGCCACCAAGTACCTTCTGACAGGATGCAGCCTGCTCACGGGCAGATCCATCTCCTGGCTTCACAGCAAAAATAGTGCTTCCAACACCCAGATTGCCCTTTCCTGTCTCAGGGAAATCTTTCTGAATGGTTTCCATTACAGGTTTTAACTCCGGAAGTGCTGTAAGAGGACACTCTCCTGCCTGGATGGCTTTCTGTGCCTTCTGGACTTCTTTTGCACGGCCTACGTATGCCGGATCCTTACGTGAAAGAGTAAACTCAGCCAGTCCAAGAGGATTGGATCTATAGGAAGAAGTCTCTCCTGATGGGATCAGTTCATCCGTTGTAGTAACAGGATCATGGATCTCGGAAACAACCTTCAGTACAAGATTCTCTGCAAGCGGTGCCATTTCCGGCCAGTCTTTGATATTTGGTCCGAACTGGATCTCTACAGACGGATCTGCAACGCCCTTGCTGTCAAATACACGGTTCTCATAAATTGTCTTATCAAAGAAATATTTCTGGCCTGTATATCCTCCAGTATACTCCTCAGCAGATGTAAGGAATCCTTTATTTGCTGCAGTAGCTGCAATAGACCTGGCATCCATAAGGGCAACAGAAGAAATCTGGCCATTCTGGATCTTGGAGCCTTCACGGTTCGGAAAGTTCCTTGTAGTATGACGGATACTGAATGCATTATTTGCAGGTGTATCGCCAGCTCCAAAGCATGGTCCGCAGAATGCAGTCTTAACAACAGCACCTGTTTCCAGAAGGCTTGCCAGAACTCCGTTTTTAGCAAGCTCCATATAGATTGGTGTACTTGCCGGATATACGCTTAAGGTAAAGGCATCACAGCCAATGCTGCTGCCTTTCAGGATGTCTGCTGCTGCACAGATATTTTCAAATCCACCGCCTGCACATCCTGCAATAATACCCTGATCTACATAAAGTCTTCCATCTTTTACTTTATCTCTTAAAGTAAACGGTACTTTACCGTCAAGGCTTACCAGGGCTTTCTTCTCCACATCTGCCAGAATATCATCCAGATTGGCATTCAGTTCATCAATAGTATATGTATTACTTGGATGGAATGGCATAGCGATCATAGGCTTGATCTCTGAAAGATTGATCTCCACACATCCATCATAATAAGCCACTGCACCAGGCTTTAATTCCTTATAGTCAGACTCTCTGCCATGGATCTCATAAAACTCATGGATCTTCTCATCTGTCTGCCAGATAGAAGACAGGCAGGTAGTCTCAGTAGTCATAACATCTACGCCAATACGGAAGTCTGCACTTAAGTTCTGGACACCAGGTCCTACAAACTCCATAACCTTATTCTTAACATAACCATTTGCAAATACTTTGCCAATAATAGCAAGCGCCACATCCTGAGGTCCTACGCCTGGGCGTGGGGTTCCTTTCAGATAAATAGCAACTACGCCTGGCATATTAATATCATATGTCTGGCAAAGAAGCTGTTTTACAAGCTCAGGTCCACCCTCTCCCATAGCCATGGTTCCAAGTGCTCCATAACGGGTATGGCTGTCAGATCCAAGGATCATCTTGCCACAGGCAGCAAGCATCTCTCTTGCAAACTGATGAATAACAGCCTGATGAGGAGGTACATATACACCGCCGTATTTCTTGGCGCAGGTAAGTCCAAACATATGGTCATCTTCGTTAATGGTTCCTCCTACTGCACAAAGGGAGTTATGACAGTTGGTCAGAACATAGGGAACCGGAAATCTTTCAAGTCCTGATGCACGTGCAGTCTGGATGATACCCACAAAAGTAATATCGTGGGAAGTAAGTTTGTCAAATTTGATCTGAAGCTTCTCCATATTTCCGGAGGTATTGTGTGCTTCCAGAATTGAGTAAGCAATGGTATTTTGGGCGGCTTCTTCTTTGGAAATCGGAAGATTTGCCTGGTCTGCCGGAATGATATCCTGTCCATTCTGCAGATATACACCTGTATCGTATAATTTCATAATCCCTTTCTCCTCATTTCAGATTTTGTAAACAGTCCGGATATGGTAATTTAATAACCAGCACCCTTTCTTTGTCTGTTCACCAGATTAAAGCCTATTATAAAATAAAATTCCCCTGACTGCAAGTCTTTGGTGAGGTGGGTTTGCGTAAGTTTACTGTCGGAATAAATGGGTTAGAGTTCACCCTGGATGCTCAGATAAAGTATCTGGCGTAGATTTCTTATTCCAACTCTACTTCA
>ONBN01000001.1 GCA_900316115.1 uncultured Eubacteriales bacterium | reverse complement strand
GATCCTGGCCTTCCGGGGCAGCCTGCTCCTCGTTCTCCTGAGTTGCCTCATCTGAAGCAGCGGTCTGATCCTTGTTCTGCTCCTGCTCTGCCGACTGCTTCTGGTCTGCTGCCTGCTCTTGATCCGCTTCCTGTTCTTGACTAGCTGGCTGCTCCTGTTTTTCCTCCTGTCCGGTTGGAGCTGCCGGTGCATTCTCGGCAGCATTTCCCTGTGCCGGTGTTATCTGTGGAATTTCTGTACCAGATATTTCTTCTGTTCCACCTGATCCTGCTACGGGTGTCGATTCCGCCTGACCTTCTGCCTGCTCTTCCTGCAGACTGACTGTTTCTGATGCCACAGCTTCCCCTGACGCCATTACATAGCCAGAGTTTCCCAGATCTCCTGCTGCCAGGAAGCATGCCGTCATAAATGCCGCCAATCGATGTACTTTTTTCTTTTTCATATACCGTTTCTCCTCCTTCACAAGATATTTCAAGTCGAGCAGCAAATTCTTGATTATGTAATAGAACCACTTCTGAACAATGTCCTATTACCTAATACATTTTGCCCTGTAACTGTGAAAGGACTAGAAGTTACCTGTTAGTGATTCCATGAGCTGTCACTGACGTGATTTTATCGCTTGTCAGTAGGCTGCTCAGTTTTCTGTCTTTGGTTTCGTTGACAGACTGGGGAGTTATCCTCCCCAGAGCATTATCAGATATACTGTGATAGTTCTTTTAAAACATATGCTATCGTACTGGCTTCCTCTGTCGCCATTCCGGCTTCTTCCAGACTTCCCTGATTCCAGAATCGATCTGAAGGATGTGCCAGTTCCACACCAATCCGGTGGTTTGGAATACATAAAAACCATCCATTTACCTGTCTGCCAAAGATTAAATGATAACTGTTTCCATTCAGATTGAGTTTCACCTCATAGGGCTGGGCATGAAGCTGGATTGGATGAATATCTGTCATACTATTCACTAACCTCCAGCATTTCATGTTCTGTAACATAGCGAATCGTGTAATCATCGATTAGGCGTTTGTTTTGTTGAAATGCATACATCAATGCTTTCTCACAAATACGATTGATCAGTCTTGGAATACCAGTGGATGCATGATAAATCTCGTCAAGGGCTTTTTCTGTAAAAAGTTCCTGCTGACAACCAGAATAATCCAGATGACTTCGGATGTATTTTTCACATTCAGCTCGATCCAGATGAGGAAGTACACAGTACATATCAATACGCTGACGGATTGCAGCATAGCGCTGAAGTTTCAGCTTCGTCGTCCACAGTTCGGTCTGTCCAACTAATACAACGGCCATTGGACTCATAGAGTCAAAGCGGTAATTCAGAAGAAATCGGAACTCTTCCAGTGTTTCTTTTTCCAATAAATGCGCTTCATCAAGAATACATACTACTTTTTTATGTTGTACTCCGCGGATGATCTCAATCTGTTGTTGCAGCTGGCGTTTGGAATCCCCCCTGTAAAACTTGGATTCCAGTCCTAACTGGTCCAGGAGTCCTTTATAGAACCATCTCGGGGTCAGTTTTGAATCGGAAAGATAAAGGACAATGTATTCCGACTTTGGAAGTTCTTCATAAAAGCGGCGAATCAATGTAGATTTGCCACAACCGGGATCAGCAGTGACAACTGCAAACTTCTGGCGGTCTGCCACATAAGCAAGACGCCCAAGGGTTTCGCGAAAAGAATTCGATTCATAGAGTTTATCTGCGGGGACATCCCTTACAAAAGGGGTATGTTCCATGCCAAAGAACGTCTCATACATTACCATCAGCCTCCTTCCTATAAGAAGCAAAGGAAATGGCATTTGCTACCTGCTCACGGTTCTTTTCATGCTGTACTTCAAGAGCATCCAGAAAACGTGAAGTACTTGGCTTCTGTTCCTGCATGGAAACCGGGAGTGTAGGATTTTTATCACAGTAAGCTCCGATTTTAAGTGGTCTGGCTGTGAACGGTTCATAGCCGGGATAAGTAACAGTCAGCACTTCCGGAGCCGCAGGATCGTAAGCAATCTCTACTTTGTACCCAATCAGTTCAGGCTTTGTTTCATAACGCTGTCCCCGGAAACTGATGCAGGCTCCTTTGTCAACTTTACGTTCTTCATGATGCAGGAAAGCTTCTGAAACGACAAAAGTATCGATAAAGTTCAGTGGCCGGGTATCCCTGTTCCATTCCTGGAGAGGTGTGATCCCGTTTTCGGGTACCGCAGCACCCAGGCTTTCATAGTATTCAGCAATCCCTTCATGTGGCTTTTTGTGATAATACTCCTCAAGGAAGACAGACCATAAATGGTTCAGTTCTTCCAATGATCTTATATTTTTCAGTTTGGCTTCCCGATTGAAGGCATCTACCACCTGGTGGAACTTTTCAATCTTTCCCTTACTTTTCCCGCTCCGGATTCGCGCGAATTTCACGCGGATCCCAAGTCTTGCAAGAGAAAAGCTTAACTGTCTGGCAACATACTGTTTGCCATGATCAAAATAACAGGCATCGAATGCTCCGTAACGGATGACCGCTTGGTGGAAGGTATCTTCCACGATTGTTTCTTCCTGGTTATCATAAAAACGGGAAGACAAGATATATCTGGAATGATCATCGATTGCTGAAGATAAATAAGTCTGGACTTTTGCCCCATTTTTACCAATAGGGAGTTTGGGACCATACTTGATATCCCCCTGGATCAGCATCATACGGTGTGGTTTGCAGAACCGTTTGGATGAACTTTCACGTGCATCCCGATACATCTTCATATGTTCCCTGCCAAAACCACGCTTATAAAGATGCCGTTCCAGAGTAGGACGCTTTAAAACTCCAGGAGCCACATGTCCTTCCATTTCAAGAATCAGAATGATCTGAGCGACGGAACGTTCCGGTACTTCCTTTCTGAGTTGGATGGCCTGTTCTACAAGGAATTCAAAGTTCTCGGGCAGTCTCTGTGAGCGCTGTTTCTTCCTGGTTGCCGGTTTTAACCCGGAAAACTGTCCTTCTCTGTATGCCTTTTCATAGCGGTATAGAGAACGGACCGTGATCTCGTTTTCCTCGGCAATCTTTTTGCGAAGCTGGAGTTTTTTGGCATCATCCAGATCCCCGTGCAGAAGCGGGGAAATGAGCTGGAAACGACGGAGAGCTTCCTGTTCCTCCCATTGTCTTACTATCTGTTGGTTTGTATTCATAATTCGTGACCTCCTTTTGAGATCACTATATATGAGAATCCTGTGACAGACGAACGAAAGTAGGTGCATGCGTGTATTAGTAAAAAGCCGGCAGAAAACCACCGCTGTTGTAAATGATGCGGATGGTCTTTTCCAGCCAGTTTAAATATTTATTCCTGACCGCTTCGAGCAGTGACTGGTCAGAGAAAAGAAGATCCTTGCCAAGTCCGAGAATGCTGTATCCTGCATTTCTAAGATATCCTTCCATGTTTGCAAGATTGAGTTGAAACCACCGCAGCCAGTACAACATGGTACTGATCGAAGGATAGTCTTCAGAATCCTGATCATGAGGCGTTACGAACCCATCGATCACACCACTGATGACCTCAGCTTCATAGTGTTTATATGGAAGCAGTACATCTGGAAGTTCATTATGATAGCTCCCACATGCAGTACATCTGAATCTCCGGATACTCAGGAAATCCCGGTCACCACCTTCATGTTTTCTGATACGAAGTCTGGAATCCCGGTATCTGAGTTGTCCACCACAGCAAGGACATCCTGGTATATTTTCACTGCCCTTAACAAAAAACGCCGTTTGCCTCATTGCGAACAAGCGTATACTCTGCTATAATGAACATGGTTTTTACCAGATCTCAGAGTACACGACTGCCAGGAAGGTGCTCTGAGATTTTTTCTTTCTGTAGGATAATGACAGTATACAGAGCAATTTGACGACAGGCAACAAGATCTAAAATATGTTATTTTAAAAGAGCATCAACAGTTACCTTATTACATAATTACCTACCTTATAGGTTACTTTTATATTCTGGAGGATGCAATATCAATTTTCTACGATTTATATAACTTTTCCCTTAAGAACAAAATGGAGTGTTTTTATGTAACAGAACATTACAAAGTAATTTTGTATCACATAAAAAACTCCCTTTCAGAACGGCAGGATCACAGTTGTAATGCCTGCTGTCCCCAAAGGGAGTCATATTGTCTATCCTATTGTATTGTAAAAACAGTAGCCTTTATAGTCGCACACTGTATCATGTCCAATCTGTGAAAGGTGTCCTTACACATTCAGTTCAATCTTCCTGCCTGTGCGGCTGTACTGATAATAACGCACACCAGCTGCATCCATCATCCGTTTGGATGCGATCACCGCCGGAGTATCTGCATACTTGTCACTGTCATAGACTACAGTTTTGATGCCTGCCTGGATAATAGCTTTCGCACATTCATTGCATGGGAAAAGAGAAACGTATAATTTGGCTCCCTCCAGGCTTCCCCCACGGTAATTCAGGATTGCATTTAACTCGCTGTGGGTCACATACAAGTATTTGGTATTTAAGGGCACTCCTTCCCTGGCCCAGGGAAATTCATCATCTGAGCAGCCCTTTGGGAATCCATTATATCCCATGGAAAGGATCTTATTATCCTCGCTGACGATACATGATCCTACCTGGGAGTTGGGATCCTTGGAACGCATGCCTGACAGTATGGCCACTCCCAAAAGCCGGTTCATGATAGCCTGCCCCATCTGGGGAGTGTAAAATGCCTCTGAATAAATCTGATCTACCTGGCACTGGTCAAACTCCCTGAGGATCTCATAAAGATTATGAGCAATGGTTTCTTCTTTTTCACGGCTACCAATGCACTTTACCGTTCCCTTTGGATACAAGGAACAGGATTCCTGTGCAGCAATGATTCCTACCCTTTTTCCATTTGCAAGATCTGCTTCTGTCATTTCGTTGATCCTGGCTACCACTTTCTCAGCCTGTCCTTCTACTACTGCCAGATCTGCTTTTGGTGCGTAGTGACGGTACTTCATTCCAGGTGCTTTAGGGCGCACTGAACTGTCTGACCGGATCAGTCCCTGATCCATCCGTACATCCCCCAGCGTGTCCTGAAGCATTTCCAGGGAAATATATCCCGGGCGCAGCACCACAGGGATCTCTTCTGTAAAATCCACAATCGTTGACTCAAGACCGATTCCTACAGCCCCGCCGTCAATGATCATATCAATGGCATCTCCCAGATCTTCTTCTACATGCTGTGCAGTAGTCGGACTTGGTCTTCCTGATGTATTGGCACTTGGTGCAGCCACATACCCACCGGCCGCCCGGATCAGCGCTGCTGCTACCGGATCGCTTGGAAAACGCACAGCAACACTATCCAGTCCTCCTGTAGTCTCCATTGGTACAATATCAGATTTCTGAAAAATCATAGTCAAAGGTCCCGGCCAGTATTTCCCAGCCAGTATCCTGGCCTTTTCCGGTACTGTCTTTACGATCCGGTACAGGCTGTCCATATCTGCAATATGAACGATCAGTGGATTGTCCGAAGGACGCCCCTTTGCTGCATAGATTTTTTTGGAAGCCTGGGGATTCAATGCATCACCTCCAAGCCCATAAACTGTTTCTGTAGGAAATGCCACCAATCCGCCGTTTTTCAGGATCTCTCCTGCTCTTCTCAAAGCTTCATGATTCAGGCACTCCCCTGTCATTGCTACTACTTCTGCTCTCATATATTCTCAGCCTTCTCTATCTCACTTTCTTTTTAATTAACCCCATCCACCTTAATGATATATGTGTCATAGGTCTCATCCTGGAAAACCACAGTTCCAAGACTTTGAAGCAAAGATTCATTTAAACTGTCTCCATATTTTTCCCGTTCCGTGGAACCAACGAAAATATAGGAAACATCATAATTGGTCAAAAGACGCTTAACCTGGTCTTCGTCTGTGGACGTATAGATCCGCTTTACATCCTCTGCTTTAAAATCCACATCCGCTACATTGCTTCTCCACAGCCATTCATGGACTCTCCAGCCGATCACCGTAGGAAGACCTGTAGCTGCAGACACACGCTCATACTTGGTGTAGCTGTCTCCCGGTGCTTCCAGTACAACCGGCGAACCTGTAATATTTGCCCTCAGCCACCGGATTGCAGCTGCATCCTCAGGAACCTGCTGTTCCAGGAATGTGGTGGCATCCAGCCCCTGGTAATCGCTGACCTTCCACACATCCCCGAACCAGGCCTTTACACTGTTCCCCAAATATCCAAAGGTCCACACAAGGAAGAACAGCACAACGCCTGCCAATACTTTGGATAGCTTGTTCCTGGTCACTATAAGCAGCCGGTAAATCCCATATCCCATAGTCAGGGCAAACAGGATATATGCCTGATACGTAAGCTTAAACATGGTATTGGCTCTTGCATTGCCATTCTCATAAATATCCCTTACATATACCAGTTCCGGGATCAGGATCAGTCCAAAGGCACATAATCCGGTGATCAGGGCAAACAGATCCGGTACATCTGTGGCAGCCATCAGACTATACAGGCTTTTATGCTCCACCTGCTTCAGCTTTTCTCTTAAAAGTGAGATCACAAATACAAGAACAAGTAATACAGGAATCCCCCACAAAACAAGGAGCTGATAAAAATAGCTGTGATATTTGGCTATTCCTACACCATCTACCATACTGTCAAACTGAATGGTAAAGGGAAGGATCACCAGATAGGAAACTGCCAAAAGTTCCAAAGCCTGTACAATGGTAACAGCTAGGATCTTCCGGATCCTGCCTCCCAGCCGTACAATATTTCCGAACAGCATCACACCGCCGGTAACTACAAAATAAATAACAAAATCCCAGAAATTCGTCCACTGATACATTCCAAGAAGCAGGCCGGCAAGCAGCAGATAGGGGGATAGCATTTCTCTTTTCCAGAAAGCAAATGTACGAAGATCCACCTGATCCAGCCTTTGGGATTTCATTTTCTTCATCCATGCATACAAAATACCGATCAGCAAAAGTACAAACATGATATTTACCACATGGGCGTGAAGATCCCCAAGTACAAAGGAATAGCTTGGAAACTCATGGATCGTCCGATCCTCTTCCCTGTAAGGATTATATCCGATGTAGCGGGTAGCATCCGGGAACCAGTAACTGGAATCGCTTTCCACACCCTGCAGCTTCTGGATCCATGGAAGAACCCACCGATAAACAATGTAGTGGCCATTTCCTGCCAGAGACAAGGAAATCCCTGCTGTTAATCCTGCAATCTGCGGTACGCACTTTTTCTTCCCTGTAAGCTGTCCGTCCATCCGGTCTCTCACCATCTGATAAACCAGCGAAAAAGGCATGGCAAAAGCAAACGCTGCCGCAAAAGTACGCATCAGGTTATAGGTCTTTGCCACCTTGGTAACAGACAGCTTTGTAAGAAATACAGCAAAATACTGACCGCCATAATAATAATTGATCTTTCCCTGGGAATACCACAGATCCGTAGCAGGCAGTGTAGTACTTCGCATCATCGCTTCCATGAAGCCGTAATCCATAAACTTCTCAGTTCCATATGCCTGTGGATGGAAGCCTGCAAAATACGTCCACATCAAAAATGCAGCAAAAAAGATCACCTCTTCCCAGAAAATCAGATCTCCATGGCCTTCCGGCATACACCAGATCCCCTGTCTGTTCTGATGCAGGAAAAGCAAAATACAGCATACAACAAATATCAATACCACTGCCACACAGGTCAGTGTAGTAAAAGCAGCAAGCTTGATAGATACCAGAAACCAGGTAGCAAATCCGGTAACTGCAATTGCCAGGGCTTTTGAAAAGACCCACCCTTTATCATCAAAGCCTTTAAAAAGCCTGCCTGTCAATGGCATGGCGCAAAGTCCCAGGACTCCTGCAAGAAGCCACCAAGTCCAGAACGTCCACACATCTCCCTTCAAAAGATATGCGGAGCCTGCGATCAGGACAACTGCCAGCAGAAGCTGCAGGATCCTTTTCTTTCCCATTATTTTTCCTTTTTTTGTTTCTTTTGCCATTTCTGCTTCCATCTTACCGCCCCTTTTTCTTTATGATTCCTCTATCATCTGACATAGCATTTTCTATGATTCCTCTGTTGTCTTATAAATCCTTATCCTTCCGTCATCTGAAGTATAAACCAGCGGATAGGTCTTTTCAATAATATCTTCCCTGCATACCTGCTGTTCAAATTCCATGCCTTCTTCAAACAGGATATATGTAATCTTTTCCTGAGTCACAGTTTCCTTAAGAAGTGACTGATCCTCAGTGGTATAGATCTGCACAGCCTGTGCTGCCCTGTAATTGGTATCATATCCTGCTGACCAGGCATAATAAGGCCATCCAAGATACATCATCACACCGGACATGGTTACTTCATTCATGCTGTATTCCGGTGTAAGGATCAGATCTTTGTCTGACAGATTATCACTTAACCATTTTGTCAGTGTGCTTTCCATATTCACAGATACCCTGTGCATAGAATCATTATCCTTCAGGATCACTACAAAGTCGTAGATACCGGTAAGAGTAAGACTGACCGTCAGAAGAATGGCGCATATTTTTCCCAGGATTTTCTTTCTCCACAGGCTGCATACAGCCCATCCCCAGAAAATAACCATAAATGCATAGGCGATCATCACATATTTATGGTTTACGTCAATATCCGGTGTCAGTGACATGGTAAAAGTAAAAAGCACTGGCATGAGAAAGGCCACTGAAGCCGCCCTCTGCCCTCTGTTCATAAACACAAGCAGCAAAAGGACTCCAAGAAATACTGGGCCTGTGATCTTAAACAGATATACTAGGATTCCCCACAGAGTCTTATCATCTGCCAGGAATCCCAAATAGAGGGATGGTGAAACCACAGATCCGGTTACGAAAATCTTTGACTGGATCATTGTGAAAAGCACAGTCACCCCTGCAGTCAGTGCATAATCAAGCTTTCCGTCTGAAAACAGGGCAAAACCGCACAAGATCAAAAGACCGCCGATCACTGCTGCCCCATTCCAGAATGCAGCCAGTCCAAGGACCAGTCCCAGCAAAAGAGCCCGTTCCGGATCTTTAGGAAGCCACGCTTCCTTAGTGGTAAACCGGCACTTCAGCCATTTCCATCCCTTCTCCGGATGATCTGTGCCTGCCTCCAGCCAGTCCATGAATACCCACAGCGCCAGAGCCACCAGAAGCAGGCCAAAGCCTAAATGTCTCTGGTTCAGATATACGTTAAAATTCCACAGTCCCCAGTTTTCGTGGGTGGTATAACCGATAAAAGAAGTATTCTCTTTTAAAATGCCCCACAGATCTCCTGCCTGGATATGCTCCCATGCAAATACAAAAAACGCAGTTCCGCTTCGGAAGATCATAAACACCACTGACAGTACACCTGCTCCCATGCTCCCTGCGATCCGAAGTGCAAGGCTGTAAAGGATCATGAAAAATCCCAGAAGGGAAAGAATACTGACACTGTTATATGCAATATCTATAGGAAGGCCAAGATATTCCAGGTTACCTGATAAAAACTGAAACATAAAATGATATTTTACATCTGCTCCTCCAAAATGGGGATACTGGGTAGGAAAATTATTGCCCAGGGAAAAGGAGCGCATCATAGCTGTATGCGGTGCGTAATCCCCAAAAACTGTAAATCCTGAATACAGATATCCACCACTGATATGGAATGTATAAAACATCATCCAGGTAACAAACAAAAAAGCAATCCCGAAAAAAATGCTTTCTCCGATCAGACGACGCCTGTTTGCAATTTCTTTCTTTAATGTCCATAAAGACTGATGATGTCGGATCCTCCCTGCATACAGCCAAACAAGAAAAATCAGTGCTGCTGCCATCACTATAAGGTTTCCAAGAAAAAGCGGATGCTCCATCCCACCCTGAACACTTGCAAACCATGAGATAATATAAACTGCCCAGGTAAGGATCAGTGTGCCAATGCCAAATGAAGCAGGCCCTGTGATCCAGATCCGGTTAAATCCTGTGCCCTGTGCTTTGTTGTCTGCCATCAGCACAGCTGTGATCTCTTTTCCTATCAATATACATAAAATAAGATAAATAATTCCCAGCATATTTTACTCCGTTCTTTTGTGCATTTACGGCTCATATTATATCTTATTTTGTTCAGTTTGTACACCCCTGGCAGGGCTTTGTATTACCTGATTCCCATACCTGATTCAAAACAAAAATCCGGACTTTTCGGCAGAACCAATCTGCTTTTTGATTGCACAAAAGGGACTTTTCAGTCCCTTTTGCACATCTGCTATTCTAAATGGATCCTATTTCTTTGCTGTAATGCTGATCCATCCTTTGTCATTTTTATTAATCTTTACGTCATGGAATCCGGCATGTAACAGTACAGACTCTATCTGAGAATCTTTGTAAATCGTCATGCCCGGAATCTTTTCCATCCACTTATCGTCTTTGTCTGTATCTCCATTACATTCATTGCAGATAAAAAATGTGCCTCCGGCTTTTATAACACGATAAACCTCCTGGAAGCTCTTGGGCAGATCCGGCCAGAAATATATGGTTTCAAAGGCTGTAACAAGGTCAAACTGTTCATCTGTAAAGGGAAGCTCCATAACACTGGCCTGCAGGATCTGGCAGCGCCCCTTATCAATTTCTTTCTGATTCACTTTCTGCGATTTTTCCACACTGACTTCTGAATAATCAATTCCTTTGACAACTGTTTGTGGATGTTCACGCAAAATTCGTTCTATGTTTGCTCCGCCTCCACATCCACAATCCAATACATTGCCTTCCTCTGGAATCTCAAGGAACTGGAATCCCCAATCTGCCATTGCTTTATGTCCCATATTCATTACCGAAACCATAATTTTCCCACCGATACCATCGGGTTTACGTGTATTCTCAAAAAATGACATATCTGCCTCCTGGTTTTTTGTTAGTTTTGACTAACATATATTTTAAAGAAAAGCCTTATGTACTACAACACATCCGACTGTGTGTAATTATCCATACGGCTTTTATTATCTTATCACGCAAACAAAATCTTGACAAGATGAAGTTTGTTTCTTTGCAGCTAAATGATTCTGAACAGAGTAACCTCTTGATTATCCTGATCAAAGTATGTAGCTTAATTATTCCCTTCAGAGCTTTGCGCCTGGTATTTGATGATCCCGGCTGTAATGGCTTCTGCCAGCTTTTCCTGGTATTCTTCCTGCACAAGAAGGGCTGCTTCCTCCGGATTTGTAAGAAATCCGCACTCTATGATCGTAAGGATCCCTTCACTTCGTTTCAAAAGATAATATGTCTTATTTCCCTTTGCTTCCCTTGGCCTTTCTATCGCAAGCTGCTGATTCAGTTCTGTCTGCAGGATCTGCGCCAGCTTCTGTCCTTCCAGTGAATCCTGATAATAAAAAACCTGAGGACCTTTCACTTCCGGATCCTGATAGCTGTTCTGATGGATACTGACTGTAAGCAGAGGCTTTGCTTCCTGAATGATCCGGATCCTTTTCTGCATATCCTGGGCTTTCCGGTTATTCCTGCCCTCTCCATACAGGCCCTGATCTTTTTCTCTGGTCATCACCACAGTATATCCTTCTTTTTCAAGGCACAGACAAAGCTTCCCGGCAATCTGCAGGTTGATCCCTTTTTCCTCCAAATCACCTATCCCGATCATACCCGGATCCTCTCCTCCATGTCCTGCATCGATAACAATAACACCTCTCTCCTGTACTGTCTGCGAACCTTTACTGCTTACAGATACAACAGCGGCCTGTCTTGACAGCAGGTAAAAGCTTACCAGCATCAGACAGGCCATGATCAGTTCCATCCTATATTTTTTCATAAGCGCACCCCTTAGGCATATTCCTATTATTTATATGCCTGAGGGAATGTATTTATTATCTTCCTGTTAAAGTCCTGAAGTTCTTACTGGGCAGCAGCCAGATTATCAGAGATCACCTGCCAGATGCCGCTGTTCTCAAAGCCCAGCTTCCAGGCAGAAACACCTGCCAGATTGTACTTCACAGCAAGCTGTACCTTGGCGGCAATGGAATCTGCATTCTCCACCCAGATCTTATAGGTGCAGTTGTCCTTCTCGTATTCTCCATACTGCTGGCTGGTGGTATTATCCCAGTATGTCTCTGCATTGTTGGCGGTAAGCACATCTGCGGCAGCATCCATGCCAATAGCCTCACTGGACAATGTACCAGCCTCGATCTTCCACAGTCTTGTATAGAAAGGCATGGCATTGATCACACGCTCTGCCGGAACCTCTGCAAGTGTATCCTGGATCCCCTGCTCTACCCATGGAAGAGATGCAACAGAACCAGCTTCCTCTGAACCTACATAATGCTCATCATAACCCATGATCACTACATAATCCACAACTCTGCCCTGTTCAGCACGATCATAATGGCTGGTGTATTCTGCTGGCGGCGGATTATCCACTGAAAGCACCAGATTGTTCTTATGGCACTCAATGGAAAGCTCTCTTAAAAATTCGAGGAAGTGAATCCCTACATCTTCTTTCAGATATTCAAAGTCTACATTGATCCCGTCGATCCCTGCACCTACAGCTGCATTTACCAACTGGGATACCAGATTCTGCCTTGCACTTGTCTTGGCCAGAAGCTCTGAGGTGTTCACATTTTCGCTGAAATTATCCACAAGTCCCCAGATCTTCAGTCCCTTCTCATGAGCCTGTGCAACGTAATCTGCGGTAGCAATGTTGGAAATATTCCCTGCATTATCCTGTACTGCAAACCAGGTCGGTGAGATCACATTTACACCGGTCATATTCTGGGTAGCTTCTGCAAAAGTACTGTTGGCCTCCTGGCTCATCACCTGATGCCATACCATATTCACCTTCTGATCCATGGTAATGTATGTATACTGCTCTGCCTGGAAATCCCTCTCCAGTGTAGTATCCTCAGGTGCACTGATCTTGCTCTTTTCAATGTAGCCGATATAACCGTCCCAGGTAGCAACCTGTGTCCAGTTCTCCAGTTCCTGCATAAAGATCAGGGAATCCCCTTTACTTACCTTTGTAAGGACCGGTGACTTGATCCCTCCCTGATACCGCACATATGTATCCTTCTGCACCTGTACAGTCTGGATCCCGGAAAACTGCTTCTGAATAGTGATCCTGGCAGGATCTGTATATGCATAAGCATCAATATCTGTATATTGCTTGATATAATCAATACTTAAATAAACGGTATCATCCTTCAGCCATACCTCACTGCCTGGCTCAGACTGCGCCGGCTGACTGGTCAGCTGGGTGGGTGTAGCATACAGTACCTGCCGCCCCTCAGAATCCCAATAATAACGCTGGTTAATATATGAATCCACAACATCTATAGGAATATATGTCTTATTATCAGAAACAAGTCCTCTCTGCTCCAGACGCTCTGTCCCCACAACAATGGCACACTGTCCGTCAGCAACCTGTCCATAGTATTCATTCAGATCCATTCTCTGTCTGGTGGGAACATACTTCATGATCACATGGGCCGCCACTCCTACGATGGCCACAACCAGGATCAGTATACACACCAGTATCACTGGTTTTTTCTTTCTATCCATACTTTTATCCTTTCAGTAAAACCTTTCCCCAGGCTTGGGTTTGCTAACGCTCATTATATCATATCCTTTTTAAATTGCATCAATAAATTTGTTTATTAATAGCATTTAATAATTAGTTTATTTTTACAACTTCTTCATTTCCCAGATTGTTTCATTTTATAGATTATTTAATTCCATACAGAAATCCCTTTGGACAAAAGCTTTGAGTAGGGGGAGCCTGCTGCCAAAGGGATTTCTCTTAACTCTATTTACCTTTTAAAGCCTGGCTCTTCCAGCACAAAATCAAAGTCTACCCTGGCGATCCGGCCCTGTTCATCTTCTGTATAATCCCGCATATAACCTCCGCCTTCTGCAATCTGACAGGCTTTTGCAATGGATTTTGGCGTACTTGGTTCTCCTTCCAGATACAGGGAAATCCCCAGATCCTGGTATTCCAGAAGTTCATTTTCCAGAATTTTACGGGCTTTTTTCTTTCTTTTACGTGATATATCCTTCTCCGTGCCTTAACCTCCTTTCCTGATTATTTCAGAAAACACCAACTGGTTCTGAAAAGACACTTCCGGCAGATCATTTCATCTTATGGGGAAAATATGTACCTGCCACAGCAAGAACGCTGCATGACAAAATCGGCAAAGTCCATAGTAGTGAAATAATGTTAATACTTTAAGCTGATACCTTGTTTCATAGTAACTGAACCTGTATAGATCATCCGGTTGTCTTTCCTGAGTTCTATTATACAGTTTCTTTTTTCAGATGCAAGTCTTTTTTATAAGTTAGGAATTTTTTTCCATTTTGTTTCTAAATATTTTATAAACAAAGAAATAGAAGCCGCTTCCCTCTTGCACTTTTGTGTTATATAATATAAAATATAATGAACTTTAGGCAGGAATCATTCCCACTTAAGAATAGGATGTGATGATATGAAGATAGAAAAGATTAATGACAATCAGATTCGCTGCACCCTGACAAAGGAAGATCTGGAGACACACCATATTCAGATCAGCGAGCTGGCCTACGGCACTGACAAGGCCAAACAGCTGTTTCGTGATATGATGCAGCAGGCTCAGATGCAGTTCGGATTTGAAGCTGATAATATTCCACTGATGATCGAAGCTATACCGGTAAGCGCAGAGAGCATTATCCTGATCATTACCAAGGTAGAGGATCCTGAGGAGCTGGATACCCGTTTTTCCAAGTTTTCCCCATACAAGGGCAGTGACCGTAAGGATGCTATCCAGTTTGATGGAGCAGATAATATTATTGATCTGATCCAGAAGCTGTGTGAAGCCAAGGTTAAGTCCGAGAACAAGCCCTCAGAGAAAAAAGAAGCACCAGTCCAGGAGAAGGCACAGCCTGAGAGTGACGCAGATATTGATCTGATCCGTCTTTTCTCATTCCATACACTGGATGAAGTGATCGAAGCAGCACACGGACTGGGAGGGTATTTTACAGGTGAGAATACCTTGTACAAAGATGCGTCCCAGAGCTTTTATCGTCTGGTGATCCATCAGTCTGACTGCACTCCTGAAGAGTTCAATAAGGTATGCAATATTCTTTCTGAATACGGACAGGGTCAGGCATTTACCATGTCAGGTGAGGCTCATCTGAAAGAGCACGGGGAACTGATCACCCTTCATGCGGTTCAGAGCCTGGAGCAGCTTTAAGCAATATCAAACCAGGGCTTTTGATCCCCGGTATCAAACATATGACTATGGAGATCACAGATCGTTATATATGCATAAAAAGATGCCGCATCGGCTACAGTCTTATAAGGCTGTAATTGATGCGGCATTTCTTTACCTGTTCACTCTGTCAACAAAGCATTCTTTGTCAACAGATGCACTTTCGTCTATATGGTGTGCAAATTACTGAGCAAGAAAATCATTGATCTGCTCTACCAGGACATCTGCATCCATCCCGTGAACCATAGCAGCCTCTTCAAGAGACTCCATCTGGGAAGACGGGCAGCCGATGCAGTGCATACCAGCTCTCATAAGGATCCCTGCAATGTTAGGGTCTAACTGAAGCAGTTCGCCGATCAGCATCTGTTTTGTCACCTGTGCCATGATCTGTTTCCTCCTTTATTCGCAAATATGGAGAGAATCGTTATCTGTAAAAGGACTGTACCTGCAGTCCCTATAAAGAGTCTCCACCCTTGCCTATTATAATACGATTTTTTGCAGGAATCAACATTTACAGTTCTAAAATTTTGTTTATAATTTTGTACTTGTAATCCAACGATAGATATATTAGAATGGGTTTAGAACCCAATCAAGGGTACAAAAGAGATCAAAGGAGGATATAACTATGGCATATGTAATTTCTGATGAATGTGTAAGCTGTGGAACATGCGAAAGCGAGTGCCCGAACGAGGCTATTGCACAGGGTGATGATCATTACGTAATCGATGCAGACGCATGTGTTGAGTGCGGAACTTGCGCTGATGTCTGTCCTACAGGCGCTATCAGCCAGGAATAATTTCCGGTAACGATCAGAGGGCTGCCGCTTTATGCGGTAGCCCTTTTTCTATAACACCATATATACTTTATGTTTTTTATTCTTCTTTACGTATATATTTTGTGCTTCTTCTTACTCTTCTTTACATATGTATTTTGCGTCTCTTCTTGTCCTTCTTACATATGTACTTTATGTCTCTTTTTATTTTTCTTTTCTGCAGCTGCGGCAGCCTCTTTTCGTGCAAGCTGCTGTCTGCGTATGGCCGCATCAATGGATCGGCACCTTGCCTCCCCATCATTCTGAGTGTGAAGTTCCTGCCGGATCAGTCTTTCAAGGATCTGCTGAAATTCCAGGATCTTCCCTGAATCCTCTCCTGACCCCCTTTCTTTCATGCGATCATATACAGGATCTGCAGTCGGTTCTTTTGTACTGTCACCCAACGGATCTGCTGGTGGCTGCTCTTCACATGCCTGTCCTTTTCCCTGTCCTGCCTCCGAAACTGTATCTGCCTGAACAGAAGTATCTTTAACAGTATCTTTAGAAGCATCTTCCAGAAGTCTGACCTTGCTCTGGCTCATCCCTGGAGCCTTCCTGGCAATCTGGGGAACCAGCTCCTTGATAGCTTTAAGCTGCAGTCCTCTTTTCTTAAGTTCCTGAATATTCATAAAGAGCTGAATATCATATCCGGTGTAGTATCTGTGTCCAAGCTCATTTCTGCCGATCCTCAGATCCAGTTCCTCTTCCCAGTACCGAAGAACATATGACTTCACGCCTGTGATCTGGACGGTCTGCGCTACTGTATACCGCTTATCCACGCTACCCCTCCTTCTTGGGCTGCCTGGTGCTCAATATCATTTCAATCGCACACCAGCCTCCTGTTTTTATTATAACAAAGGGGTTATGGATTGCAAGAAAAAGCGATTGACAAAATCCGCCTTACTTTTTCATATTTACAAACTGTGTATACCTTGGCAGCCATACCAGTTCAACTGTACCGATAGGGCCGTTTCTCTGTTTGGCAATAATGATCTCTGCAATATCCTTCTTCTCTGTATCTTTGTGATAATAATCATCCCTGTAAATAAACATTACCACATCCGCATCCTGCTCAATGGCTCCTGACTCACGCAGGTCAGAAAGCATTGGTCTGTGATCCGGCCTTTGCTCCACTGCACGGCTCAGCTGTGACAATGCGATCACAGGCACAGACAGCTCCCTTGCAAGAGCCTTTAAAGATCTGGAAATATCTGAAATCTCCTGCTGCCTGGAATCCGTTTTGCCGGATCCGCTCATCAACTGAAGATAATCGATCATTACAATCCCAAGATTGTGCTCTAATTTGTACTTCCTGCATTTGGAACGAAGCTCTGCAATGGAAATACCTGGTGTATCATCAATGATCAGGTTGGAGCGTCCGATAATGTCTGCCCCTTCCACAAGCTTTGTCCAGTCCTCGTCCTTCAGATTACCTGTACGCAGATTCTGGGAATCCACATGAGACTCCATAGCAAGCAGACGGTTCACCAGCTGCTCCTTTGACATCTCAAGACTGAAAATGGCTACTGTCACATCCTTACGAAATGCCATATACTGGGCAATATTCAGTACAAAAGCGGTCTTTCCCATGGAAGGCCTGGCTGCGATCAGCACCAGATCTGACCCATGCATACCTGAAGTCTTGTAATCAAGATCCACAAATCCTGTAGGAATACCTGTAACTGTTCCTTTCAGCTTGGATGCCTTCTCAATGTTGTTGATGGAATTAAGCACTACCTGCTGGATAGGCACAAATTCCTCACTGGTACGCCGCTGCAGGATATTAAAAAGCTTTTTCTCTGCTTCTTCCAGGATAGTCTGTGTACTGTCCTTTTCCAGATAACAGGCATTCTCCACCTCTTCATTGGCTTTGATCAGACGCCTGAGAACAGCTTTCTCACTTACAATACTTGCATAGTATTTAATATTTGCAGAGGTAGGAACTGCAGTAAGAAGATCACGCACATATTCCATGCTGCTGATATCCGGAGGAAGTTCTTTTTCCTTCAGACGGTTCTGCAAAGTGATCAGGTCTACCGGCTTTCCTTCATTACAAAGCTCTACCATTGCATCAAAAATAATCCCGTACTGCTTCTGATAAAAATCATCGCTTGTCAGGATCTCAGAGGCAACCAGGATCGCATCCCTGTCAAGGATCATGGCGCCGATCACTGACTGCTCTGCCTCAATACTGTGAGGCAGTATCCTTTTGATCAATGCTTCTTCCATGAAATACTTACTGCTCCTCTTTTACCCATACTTTCAGGTTTCCGGTTACCTTTGGATGAAGACGGACCGGAACATTGGTAACACCCAGGTTACGGATCGGGGATGGAAGCTGCAGTTTCTTTTTGTCAATTTCAAGATTAAGCTGTTTCTTAGCTGCTTCAGAAATCTCTTTGCCTGAAATAGAACCAAAAGTTCTTCCGCCCTCTCCTACCTTTAAGGTAAGAATGATTTCCTTTGTCTCAAGATCTTTTGCAAAAGCCTGTGCTGCCTCGTAATTCTCCTGTGCAACCTTCTCTGCATTCGCTTTCTGAAGTTTCAGGTCATTCAGGTTCTTAGGAGTAGCCTCTACACCAAGCTTCTTCGGCAGGATCATATTTCTTGCATATCCGTCACTTACATTTACGATTTCGCCCTTTTTACCAAGGGACTTTACATCTTCCAGTAAAATTACTTTCATGATTCTTTAAATTCTCCTTCTTCGTATAATTGATCTATAATGTCTTTCAGCATCTGCTCTGCCTCATCCAGGCTGGACTTCAGCTGTGCTCCGGCAATATTCAGATGACCGCCTCCACCCATACGTTCCATCATGATCTGTACATTTACTTCATCAATGGCACGGGCACTTACATAAACCTCTTTATTGTATGGGGTAAGCACAAAAGATGCCTTTACTCCTGCAATATTCAGAAGCTCATTGGCTGCCTGTGCACCTACAACGGTAGGACTTTCCAGACCTTCGCTTGGGCACTTGGCAATAGCAAAGCACTTCCTGTAAATGCTGGCAGTACGTACAACCTCTGCTCTTGCCTTGTAAGAATCAATATCATCACGCAGCATCTTACGTACTCTGGTAATATCTGCACCATTTCTCCTTAAGAATGCAGCAGCTTCAAAGGTACGTACTCCGGATCTGGTGGTAAAATTATTAGTGTCGATCACAATACCCGCATACAGACAGTCTGCCTCAATGCTCCGCAGACGAAGATCGTCTGAAAAATACTGCAGGATCTCAGCTACCATCTCACAGGTGGAGGATGCATATGGCTCCACATAGGACAATATTGCATTCTGTATCACTTCACTGCCACGCCTGTGATGATCCAGCACTACAATGGTCTTTGTAAGATACAGAAGATCCTGGCACTCTGTGTAGCTTGGCTTATTGGTATCTACAACAATCACAACTGTATTATTATCCACAAGCTCTTTGGCCTGATCCGCATCCACAAACATGGATGGCTCATAATCCGGATTGCCCATATAGCCTGCCATCAACGGACGTATGGAGGTGGTAGGATCATTCACTACAATATGCACAGGCTTTCCAAGAGTCTTACCTGCACGGCAAATACCGATGGCAGCACCTAATGCGTCCACATCCGTGATCTTATGTCCCATAACCACAACACGATCCTTGGTACTCATAAATTCCTTCAGAGCCTGGGCTTTTACCCTTGCCTTCACCCTGGTTGTCTTTTCCATCTGCTGGGCTTTACCACCAAAATATGTGATGGCATTGCCATTCTTGATCACCACCTGATCACCGCCACGGCCAAGAGCCATTTCAATGGCAATCCGGGAATATTCGTAATTCTGCAGATAGGTGGATCCGTTCAGACCAATACCAATACTTAAGGTAACTGCCATCTCATTACCGATATTGACAGTTTTCACCTCATCCAGGATATGAAAACGCTGTTCCTTTAATGCTTCCAGAGAACTCTGGCGCATGATCAGGAAATACTTGTCCTTTTCAAGCTTACGTACCACCCCGTCAAAATTGGAAAAATATTTGGTAATCTTCCTGTCGATCAATGCGATCAGAAGGGAGCGGCGTACATCCTCCACACTTTCCAGTGCTTCTTCGTAATTGTCCAGATATACCAGTGCTACAACCAGCTTGTCATCTTCATTCTTCTGGATATATTCCTGCAGTTCTGTCTCATCGTAAAGATACAAAGCGATCAGGCTCAGATCCTTCTGGACATTTTCCAGAATGTCTGTATGGTCAACCACATCCTTCATGGTCATGCACTGCATGGATACCCGATAAATCTCTTCCCCAAAGCTGGTACTCAGCTCTGTCATTTCATTCTTGCCTGGTACAGGAAGCCTGTCCTGGGTAATATCCGGAAGAAGTGTGGCTATATTCTTATTGTACAGCTGATCTTTCCCCATCAGGTTTGCAAACATCCGGTTAGACCAGATCATCCTGCCGTTGGTATCTATAATGGCAAAGGGCAGTGCCAGATCCTCCAGCATACGTTTCTCAAGGGCATTGTATTGTGTGGTAAATGCCACCAGGTCATTCAGGATCATTGGCTTGTGATGAAAATAGATCAGCAGAACGATCAGTAAATACACAGCCAGTCCCAGGGATACTACAAGCCCTGCCCGAATATTAACCGTATATACCAGTATATTCAATCCAAAAAGAAGGATTGCCAGGTACATAGGGGTTCGCATATAGTGTTTTAACGGCCCTCTGAGTTTTAATTTTTCCTTCATGATTTTTCCCATTCTATTACAAAGATAAAACCAATTTTACGTGCACTTGTATATTATACCAGATTTACGGAAATATTACCATACCAAAGTAAAGCTACTGGTTTCTCCCTGATTTCTCACACTGATAAAAAATACCGCCACCTTTCGGTGACGGTATCAAATTAATCCTGGATATAAGGCATTAATGCCAGATGGCGTGCTCTCTTAACTGCTACAGTAAGAGCTCTCTGATGCTTTGCACAGTTACCTGTAATTCTTCTTGGAAGGATCTTTCCTCTTTCAGAAACATACTTTCTTAACTTTGCTACATCTTTGTAATCGATCTCGTTATTCTCTTTACCACAGAATACACAAACTTTTTTTCTTCTGCGGCCGCCTCTTCTCTTCATGGGAGAATCCGGTCTTTCGCCTCTATTGCTGTAAGCCATGATTAGCTTCCTCCTATCTTCTTATTATCATCCGTTTGTTAGTCTGGAAAATGCCTAGTTAAAAGGCAGTTCCTCATCAATTCCATCAGGGATGTTCATAAATCCGTCTGCGCTTGCTGCACTTGGTGTAGGCATAGATGGTGCCGGAGCACTGCTCTGAGGATGGGATGCTGCATAGGTATCACTTGCGGATTTGCTCTCTGCAAACTCCTGCTCCTCAACTACAACCTCTGTTGTATAAACCTTCTGGCCGTCACGGTTAGTATAACTTCCGGTCTGAATACGGCCTGTAACCGCAATCTTCAGTCCCTGTCTGAAATACTTCTCAGCAAACTCTGCTGTACGTCCAAAAGATACACAGCTGATAAAATCAGCGGATGCCTCGCCGTCACGACGAAACCTCCTGTCTACTGCCAATGTATATCTGGCAATTGCCAGCGCATTCTCCCCTGCGGAATATCTTACTTCAGGGTCTCTTGTTAAGCGTCCCATTAAAATTACTTTGTTCATTCTTTTTACCTCTTTCGATGATCGGTTGAACGGGTTCTTAATGGTGCTTTCTGATTAATTGCCAAAAGCTTATGCGTCTTTTCTGACAACTAAGTATCTTAATACATTGTCCATGATACGCATATGTCTTTCTACTTCTGCCGGACACTGAGCATCTGCTTCAAACTGAATGAAGTAGTAGAAGCCTTCATGCATTTTCTGAATCTCGTAAGCTAATTTCTTCTTACCCCATTCTTCAACTTCTGTGATTGTGCCGTTGTAACGTGTGATGTAGCCCTTAGCTTTCTCAACAACTGCATCACGTACTTCGTCCTCAACTTTTGCACTCACAACTAATGCTAACTCGTACTTGTTCATGCCTGTTTTACCTCCTTATGGTCTATTGGCCCTTTGCCTGTCAAAGAGCAAGGATATGAATATATCACGATTGTTGATTTTATCATAATTTTCCAGATGTGTAAAGCCCTATTTTTCTTTTTCTTATGCTTTTTTCAGCAGATTACGGGTATTTTTCTCCACCATCTTCCGTGGAACCATGATCTGATGACCACATCCTGTACATTTCAGTCTGAAATCTGCCCCTACACGCAGGATCTCCCAGTCTTTACTGCCACAGGGATGTGTTTTTTTCAGGGTTACAATATCTCCTACTTCATAAAGAAGTCCCATGTCTATACTCCTTTTACCTGAATTTGTGAAAATACCTGCCCAATAGGCTCCTGGATCAGAAGATCTGCATACCGGTCTCTTGGTGTGGGTGACTTGTTGATCACTACCAGATGATCCCCTCTGAAATAATCGATCAGACCTGCTGCCGGATATACAGCCAGTGATGTACCGCCGATGATCAGTACCTGTGCTCTGGAGATAGCCTTTACCGACTCCTCAATGGTATGGTTGTCCAGCCCCTCCTCATAAAGAACAACATCCGGTTTGATGATCCCGCCGCAGCTGCATCTGGGCACGCCCTCTGTATGCTTCATATAAGAAAAATCATAAAACTTCCGGCATTTCATACAGTAATTCCTGTGTACACTGCCATGAAGTTCCAGCACATTCCGGCTTCCTGCCATCTGATGAAGATTATCAATATTCTGAGTGATCACAGCCTTCAGCCTGCCTGCACGTTCAAGCTCTGCAAGCTTTAAATGGGCAGCATTAGGCTTTGCAGTATCACACAGCATCTTATCCCTGTAAAACCTGAAAAACTCTTCTGGTTTCCTCATAAAAAACGTATGGCTTAAAATCGTCTCCGGCGGATAATCATAAGTCTGATTGTACAGTCCGTCCTGACTTCTGAAATCCGGGATTCCACTCTCTGTGGAAACACCCGCTCCGCCAAAGAATACAATATTGTCATACTGATCCACAAGCTCCTGCAGTTTTGCTATCCCCTTCTCCATAACTACAGCCTCCTTAGATAAGCTAACATCATTTTACATCTGTAACCTGAGTATCCTTTTCCACATCCAGGGTATCTACCCTTTTGCCCTGTACCACATATCTGGTGGATTCATTGCCTGTACAGGTGGAAAGTGTAACGATCTTGTCCTGTATGGTAAGCGTACCTGGTGTTGTCTGGATTTCTGAAAGAGTAGGCATCTTGTCAAGATAATCCTGAAATTCCTTCCCAGGTCCTTTAAACAGTGTATATGTATCACTGTTCACTGCTGTCACATAAGCAGAAATGATCTCATACCTGTAATCCTTCTCAGGTGTAAAAATCCAGAAATACTTGCTTTTCTTATATGTTTCCGGATCTTTGCTGAATTTCTTCAGCTGTCCGAACATAGAGCCATTCTTCATATTGTGCCCATATACCAGCGTATTGCAGTCATTAAAATCCCCGGAATTCTCATAGTCAATGAAGATCGTACCTGCAAAATTGTAATTCTTCTCATAGGTCATGTGAAGGTAGGTACTGTTATCCTTTCCTTTTACGATAGGATAGCTTACATTATCCAGTGCTTCCACATAAATCCATCCGATCACATCCGTATTAACACTGCGAAGAGTATCAAAATCGATCTTCATAGGCGCTTTCAGATTGGATTTCTGTTCGTCAGTCTCCATATCTATGGGATCTTCATCCGGATCACGCTCTGTTACTGCCATCTGTGCGATCTGGTTGTATTCATCAGAACCCTTTTTGTACTCTGTGTAAATATGGTACAGGTTAAATGCTGCATAACAGAAAACTCCCACAGCCAGAAGCAGTACTAAAGTAAGCACCACATCCCCGGCGGTTTTCTTTTTTTTCTTTTTATTATCCTTCATAGCACGCCTCCTTTTTTTAATTATAGTAATCTCCTCCGGAAGTTGCAAGCACTATCTTGACTCAAGGGCCTGCCTGCAGGCCTGCTGCAGCTGCTCCTGCCTCTTTCCTGGAAGCAGCTTGTCACTGTATTTAAAATATGGTGCACACCCATGCTCTGCAATAAAAGCAGAAGCCCTTGGATTCCCGGTAAGCCTGGTTACAAAAAGCATCATCTCTGCGCCGTCCCCAAAAGCCTTTTCCATAAATGCAAAGGCTCTTATAAGTGCCTGTCCTGTGTGTGTGCACAACCGTTCTGTCCTTAGCTGCTCTTCCTGGAAGAATACCTTTATTTTCTCAAATTGTTCTTCTCTTCCGGTAATATGGAGTTTCCGCAGATCCAGGTCATATCTTTCCATACATTCAATGGCCTGTCTCTCAGGCAGTGCTTCCTCCATGGATAAAAGGCCTGCCTTTTTTCGTACTGCAAGACTTTTCTTCTGTTCTTTTATATGCTGTCCAAGCCAGCCATCAATCTGGGATATTCCATTTTCATCCGGCTTTACACTGCTTGTATGCTTTATACTATTTCCCTGATTTATACTGTTTTTCAAAATACACAGCTTATCATAAAGAAGGGACAGCCTTTGTTTCCCTGTGTCCACACATATCAGCCGCTCATTCAGATCCTGAAGGAAAAGTCCGGTTACTGTAAGCCGGTCTTCTGCCGATCCATTCCTGGCCATAGCCAGCTTCTCTTCCTCTATCTGCTGTGAAAGACTTCCGTCCAGGATCTGAGGGATTCCATAATCTGTACCATACTTCCTGTAAATCTGATAGTAAGAAGCAAAGTCTCTGCCGATTTCCTTTTCCTGAAGAAACTGCCAGATCAGATCCTCTGTCACCTGGATGCCCAGATCTTCATAGCTTTTCAGGATCCTGGACAGGTCCTCCCAGCCTCTTGCAGTAACAAATGATTTTTCCTCTCTGCTGTTCTTTATGTAATAAAAGCTTTCTTTATGGATATTCAGATAAGACAATACAGCCCCATGGATTCCCTGCTTCCAGGCATATTCCATCCATACATCCAGATCCGGCTGGATTTCCATCTTACGTACCCGATCCAGTGTTACAATATCAAATTCCCGGACAGACTTATTATACCCTGATGGATTACCTGCCGCTACGATCAGCCATCCTTCCGGTACCTTATGTCCGCCAAATGTCTTATTCTGTAGGAACTGAAGCATAGCAGGAGCAAGAGTCTCAGACACACAGTTGATCTCATCCAGAAACAGGATGCCTTCCTTTTTCCCTGTAGTTTCCATCTGTGCATACACAGCAGCAATGATCTCACTCATGGTATATTCTGTAACATCCATGGTAACGCCCCCATATACCCTGGAAACGATCTTTGGAAGCCCCACTGCACTCTGCCGGGTATGATGGGTCATAGTATAAGAAACAAGGCCTATATTTTCTTCCTTTGCCACCTGCTCCATAATAGCAGTTTTACCAATACCAGGCGCTCCGATGAGAAATAAAGGCCTTTGATGCACCAGAGGATATGTGTAATTCCCCTCTTCATCCTTTTTCAGATATGCATGCAGTGTATTCACGATTTCCTGTTTTGCTTCTTTAATATTCATGTTCTTTGCTCCCTGCTGCCATCAGATCTCCGTTTTCCCGGTTATTTTCCCCTAAGTCCACACCTTCAGCACGTAAGCCCATGAAGGTACCATTTTCAGGGAATCTGTATCCTTCAGAAACACAAAAGCTGTATCAAATTCCGGACTTTCTTCTGGATAAACTCCGTCACCATCTGTAAAATAAATCAAAGCTCCCAGTTCTTTAAGCTGTCCTTCTCTC
This sequence comes from uncultured Eubacteriales bacterium, assembly GCA_900316115.1. Taxonomy (GTDB): domain Bacteria; phylum Bacillota; class Clostridia; order Lachnospirales; family Lachnospiraceae; genus Blautia_A. Next base: position 80,930 of record ONBN01000001.1, on the reverse strand, counting down.
CGAAGCTGATCCACATAGCGGAAAACCGGTCGAAAGTCTGTCCCGCCCCGACCCTGAATCTCTATCTTGTCTTCCAGCCTTCTCCAGTCCTCTTCCCTGCGGATCACATCTGTTTTCTGGATACAGCAATCGCACTGGATCAGGTAAACCTCCATCTCATTAAAGAAGTTCTCCCTGCTGCTTAAAATACTGTACGTTTCTTCCAGAAACCTTTGTACCACTGCCACGGAGCAGGATCCGGAAGTATCAATAGCGATCACCAGCTGGGAAAGCCGGCTCACTTCCCTGTATTCCAAGGGCTCGATCAACGGAACATCCCCGTAATGCTCCATGCCATAATTATAAAATATATAGTCAAAGCTTTCTGTATCCAGCTTTACCTCTTCCCGTGTATGAAAATATTTCTGCAGGAAATCCCTGTAGTCATAATCTCTTCTACCAGAAAGCCTTATCTCCTCCTGACGCCAGTCCGGAGCCATTCCTGCCCACAGCTCCTTTTTCTCTTTGCCCCTTGACATGGACAAAAGCAGCTGCTCCCATTGTTTCCAGATCCTGGAATCACCTGTCTGTTTTTCTCTCCATAGGCTGTGATCATCCATCCTTACGTCTTTTTTTAGGTCTGCCAATTCTTCTTTTTTAAGACCGCACAACGTATCATAAATCCTGTAAGGTGAAAGTTCCTGCGCCTTATGTGTGCCCCTTCCGTCCCTCTTTGTAATGGATGCGCTGATCCTTTCCACAGACAGATCACAGGCAAGATCCCACAGGCCTTCCTGCTCCTTTGCAGCTAAAAAAGGATGTAGATAAAGACAGTGAAGAACCATATGCAGATAGATCTTTGTAACCGTCTCAGGATCCTCCTGATACCTTCGTAAAAGCCATAAAGGCGAAAAAAAAATCTTCTCTCCATCTGTCCCGATCCCGGCAATCCGCTCATCTGCTTCCCACTGCAAAAAGAACAGTGCCTGATCAAAAGAAGGACAGGACAAAAGCAACTGGTTCCTGCAGTTTTCAAGTATCTGCATACCGATCTGTACCTGTCTGCTGTCATATGAATGAATCCCCTGTTTTGCCTTATAAGCTGTACTCTCTGTCTTCATATCCGTATCTGTCATTTTTCTGCTTCATCAGCCAGACCATAGATTGTAATCTGCTTTCTTCCCTGGCTGTCCGTATAAAGGTCTCCAGTTCCTTTTTGCCATACCAGCCCTGCTCAGTCAACGCTTCCATCCTGTCAACCTGCTGACTTCGGATCAGTGCCTCCATTGCAGGCCGGATCCTTTTTTTCAGGTAAAGGGCATACTCCTGTCGATGATCTTCCTCTCCATCAGATGCAAAAAAGCCATCCAGCGCTGCCTGCAGCCTGACCGGATCCTGCCCGGTACTCCGGAACCTTTGATATATTTTAGTTTCTGTCATCAATAACTATACCGTTTCCTGTATTTCAGAAGAAAAGCCACAGCCATAACAGCCCCCAGCCCTTCTGCAACCGCAACTGCTCCCCAGATACCGTTCAGTCCAAATAACAAGGGCATAAGGATTACCAGACCACCTCGCAAAAGAAATGATCTTGTAAAAGAAAGCAGTGCAGAAATAAGTCCATTACAAAGAGCAGTAAAAAATGAAGACGCATAAATATTGATCCCGCAAAACAGATAGCATAATGCAAAAATACGGAAGCCTCCTACAGTCATATCCAGAAGCTGTTGATTATAGCCAACAAAAGCAGCTGACAGAGGTTGGCTGACCCCTTCTGAAACAGCCACCATCGCTACGGAAGTAATGCCGATCACAGTCAGGCTTTTCCTGAAAATGTTGTGAAGCTCCTGATGGTTCTCCGCCCCGTACTGATAGCTGACGATCGGCGCACTTCCTGCTGAAAAGCCCAGAAACGCAGCTACAAATACAAAATCCACGTACATCATAACCGAATAAGCAGCTACTCCGCTCTCTCCAATGATCCGCATCAGCTGGATATTATATAAAATCCCGATCGCAGATGCTGAAATATTACTTAAAAGTTCGGAGGAACCATTGGAACAGGCCAGAAGCAGCTGTCTTGGATAAAACCGGGTCTTAGTAAGGTGAAGGGCATGCTCCCTTTTCTTAAGGAAAAAGAACAGGGGTAAAATACCGCCTCCCACATAACCCATCACAGTGGCAAGGGCTGCACCTGTGATCCCCCAGCCAAAACCTGCAATAAATACATAATCCAGAACCATATTTGCGATCCCGGAAAGTACAGAAAACACAAGTCCCAGCATTGGTCTTTCACTCACTACCAAAAAATTCTGGAAGCTTGTCTGCAGCATAAATGGAACACTGCCAGCAAGCAAAACTGCACCATAACTGATACAGTCATCAATCAGAATCTCACTGGCACCGGCAGCCCACATAATAGGCTCAACAAGCAGCACTGTGATAACGGAAAGGAGTCCTCCCACAATAATGATCGTATAAATGATCATGGAAAAATAACGGTCTGCCAGTTCTTTATCACCTTCCCCTAATGTCTTGGCCACCAAAGCACTGCCGCCTGTACCCAGCATAAAGCCTATGGCTCCTATGATCATGGCAATGGGAAAAGCAATATTCACAGCAGAAAGCGCCATATCGCCAACAAGATTGGACACAAACAGTCCGTCTACCACACTGTATAAGGATGCTATTACCATTGTCACTATAGAAGGAAAGGTAAACCTTAACAGCCTTCCATAGCTGAAATGATCGGATAATCGGATTTTCATAAACAAAAACCTTTCTTATTTTCTGTATGCGAAAAGAGGAAGGCCATTTTCATCCAATGGAAGGGGAACCGCTCCCTGGATCAAAGGCATTGCATACTGTACAAAGGCTTCTGTCATATCATTGCCAGATTCTGCGATCCATGAAAGTGGAACTGCCTTTTCCTTATTACAGATCTCATTTACATCTTCCAGCCCATAATTCAGTACGTATTCATCCTTTTCGCTGTCTCTTATAAAGGATACCATTTTTCCTGTTTCGCCCTGTACTGCTGCTTTTACTCCAAATGCTCCGGCTTCCATAGCCTCTTTCTGGTCTGCAGCTGAGAGCATAGCTGTAGAACATCTTTGATTTACATTCAGTTCTACAGACCTTACCTTTACCTGAAGGCGGCTGCGTACCAGATTTTCCAGATATTTTCCGCAGCCTGTAAGCATTTTGTGCCCGAAATTGTCGGTGCATACATCATTTTCATATTCACAGATAAAGGTTCCTTTTTCGTCCCTGATCCCTTCGGATACGCATACAACCACATTGCAGTTCGTATCAAATGCATTTCCCACATCTTTCAGGAATTTTTCTGTATCAAAAGCCCTTTCCGGCAAATACACAAGAAGTGGATTATCTCCTGAAAACTTTCTTGCAAGCACGGAAGCAGCAGTCAGCCACCCTGCGTGGCGTCCCATGATCTCAACAATCGTAACTGATTTTTTCTCATAAACACTGGCATCAATAACGATCTCACGCACAGTAGATGCCACATATCTGGCAGCACTTCCATATCCTGGTGTATGATCTGTTTTCACCAGATCATTGTCAATGGTCTTGGGAATACCCATGATCCGCACATCACTGCCAATCCTCTCTCCATACCGTGACAGCTTACTTACTGTATCCATGGAGTCATTGCCGCCTATATATACAAAATACCCGATATTCATATCATGAAAACTGGCAAAGATCTGCTTGTATACCAGATCATCCAGATCCTCAGGCAGCTTGTACCTGCAGGAGCCAAGATATGCCCCAGGTGTATATTTCAGTGTTTCCACAGCTTCCCCCGGAAGCGCCACTTCAAAATCCAGAACCTGTCCCTTCAGAAATCCCTCAATTCCATTTACCATTCCATAAATACGGTCAACAGCTGCCTGATCTCTACCCTCTCTCACAACACCATAAAGACTGCTGTTGATCACAGCTGTAGGTCCTCCTGACTGTCCAACGATCAGATTTTTTCTGTCCATATCATAGCCTCCTTCTTATGATCTGTAAAACCAGCTTCCCTATTATATCTGAAAAACCTTGAAAAGTAAACAAAATCCGGGTGTAGAAAGTCTGCACACGGTCATAAACCTGTTACGTTCATTTCAGTTCTTTACAAAAACTGGAATTGAGATTTCATCTATTCCAAGGGATTTAATAACTGTTATATATTGTTATCAAATATCTCTCAATCCATTGAAAACACTAAGTTTGTCGCAAGCGAATTTTCCCTTATTGTTTCCCTTGTGTTATATCGTCCCACCAGTGTTTACGAACTCTGATAAGGGCAAATACAAGGGCAAGAAAATCCTATAAAACAGTATAACACAAAATAAAAGCGACATGATGAACTGATTGAAATGCTTCTGATTTTTGTAACTGACGATTGAAGGATAAGGAGATATGATACAATGAGAACAATATTTGCAGAATATAATCCACATCGAAATAGTATTGATGTTTACACCTCTGCGGGCTATGTCCGTCATACTTAGAAACGTGCGCCGCCGGGCGCAAAAATAATCCCCAAAAATTCTAAAATTTTCGAGGATTATTTTTGACTTATATTTATTATTCAATTTAACTGATAATGATTCTCATATGAGATTTATCTTTAGAAATCATATCATCAATCATGCCAGTCTGCATCTGATTCCCATTTACATTCCGTAATCTGCATATTTGAAAATGTTGCCTTATATGAGCCTTCTGTCGGGCTGCATGCATATATTCCATAAGTAATTTTTTCTGCACCTTCCCACATATGGAAAATACGCATTTGTCTGAAATTTATGCCATCCTCACTGCATTCAATACAGTAGTCACTGTGCCTTCGTGAAAAACGATACCACATACTTTTAATATCAGAGGATATATCTGTTGTTGCCCGGTCAGAATATCCATGATTGGTTACAACGCTTCCCAATCGCTGTATTTTTTCATTTTCATATTCTATAGATGCCTTAAACCAGTTATCACTATTTAAATACATAGCCACACCACACTGGTCAAAACGACAGGTACTCTCGAACTCTGTTTTAACAATAAAAGAAAAGTACTTGTCTGTTGTTTCAACTTGAAATACTGGAGCATTATCATTTTGAAAACCATAATAAGTGCGTGCCCATAAGTCGGTACCCCTTTCCGTAAGAATTACAACTTTATCCTCACTAATTTGTACCTGCTTTGGTTGACGTATCCATTTAGGATTGTTTTTCAAAAATTCCATCTTTTTTCTTCACTTTCTTTTTCATTTTAATAAGCAGCTATATTTAGTGCCTACTTTTCGCTATATTATAATTAGTAATTTTCTTTTGTTTTCTGCAAAGAATGATTCCTATAAGCAGCAATACTGGAAAAATAATTCCTGCCAAAATTCCCATCTTTAGGTTATCCCCCAAAGCTCCTGAGACCATTCCAACCAATGTAGGACCTCCTGAACAACCTATATCTCCACCTAATGCCAGCAATGCAAACATGGCTGTTCCACCTTTAGGCAAAGCTGCTGACGCCTTGCTGAAAGTTCCAGGCCACATGATTCCAACTGAAAGTCCACAGACTGCGCAGGCAATCAGGTTTAATAGTGGAATCGAGAATAATGAAATCCCTAAATAGGATAAAATACATAAAAAACTACTATAAATCATAAAGTGTTCCAAATTGATACGGTCGCCATACTTACCATAAAACAATCTTGATATTCCCATTAGAACCGCAAATGCCATCGGCCCTGCTAAGTCACCGGCTGCCTTTGAAATTCCAAGACCTTTTTCCGCAAAAGCAGAGGCCCATTGACTTACTGCTTGCTCACTTGCTCCTGCACATATCATCATAATCAACAATATCCAAAAAATTTTCATCTGAAACAATTCTTTTAATCTAAGTCCGGTATCTCCATCCTCAAGCAATGGTGCAATGGGAACTTTTGAAAAAACAAAAGCATTTCCAATTGGAATAACCGCCCAAATAATGGCTAATATTTTCCAGTTATCTATACCGACTACATAAAAGAACACTGTTGATATGAGTACAACTCCGGCGTGTCCCCAGCAATAAAAAGAATGCAGCAGGCTCATTGCTTTTTCCTTATTGTCGGACGGGCAAGCCTCAACAACTGGACTGACCAGGACTTCCAAAAGCCCACCACCTACCGCATAGATCATTACAGCAATCAAAATTCCAATAAAGGAAACTGGTAAAATCTCTGGTAAAACTGTAAGAAGGAGTAATCCTGCGGCTGCTAGAACATGAGCTATAATCATTGATATCCGATATCCTATTTTATCAACAAATCTGACAGAAAGAAGATCAACCAGTAGTTGTATCCCAAAATTAAAAGTTACTAACAATGTAATTTGGGAAATTGGAATATGATAGCATTTCTGAAAAAACAAAAAAAGCAGTGGTGTAAAATTATTAACGATCGCTTGTACAATATAGCCTACAAAACAGGCTGTAATTGTCTTATTATATTGGTTTTTCATTTTGTCCTCCTTTATCCTAAATATAATTATATCGTATATTTTATATCTAGTCATTGTATAAAATCATATATTTATGGTACAATATAACAAATTTTATTATTTATGAGGAAATATACCATGGAGACTTTTAAGATAACTACAGATGAAACACTACGAGAAACCATCCAGCATGGCCGCAATCGTTATCCATTTGCATACTATCCTGATAATATTTGGAAATTTGACTTCCATCGCATTGACTGGCATTGGCATCATGAATTAGAATTTCTTTATATTGCTGAAGGTACCGCGCTCTGCCTTATAGGGACAAGTAAAATAGAACTACATAAAGGTTGCGGCATATTTATCAATAGTGGTGTCCTGCATCGTTTTGAAGCACAAAGCAGTACATTTGCACCAAATATTGTTTTTTCGCCAACTCTATTAGCACCCGAAAATAGCTTCATTTACGAAAAATATATTCTTCCTGTGATAAACTCATCTGTTACATATCAAGTATTCAGTCCATCCAACACATTTGGAGAACAAGTGCTACAACTTTTGTCACAAATTTGTACCATTCAGGAAACTAAGCCGGATAATGAATTATGTACTATACAACTTTTATTTCAGCTTTGGAACATATTGCAAACAAATATAGACTGGACTTCTGATTCTAACAGTATTCATCGATTAAATCACAAACAAGCAAGGCTACAAGCTATGATGCAGTATATTCATGATCACTACATGGAAGAGATTACATTGGAGACGATTGCGGCATCGGCATCTATCAGCAAAAGTGGAGCTTTACACATTTTTCAATCTGGCATCCACTGTTCTCCGGTAGCATATCTGATTCAATACAGACTAGCACAGGCTGCCGAACAACTTTATACCACTCAAAAATCGGTTTCTTCTATTGCAGAAGAAACCGGATTTACAAGTTCTGGCTATTTCTGCCGGAAGTTTAGACAATATTATCATATGAGTCCAAATGAATACAGAAAGAAGAAAACAGAGGGACTTTCTTAATTTCTACTTTCTGTAATCATACAATATTGGGAGATGATGTTGTTTTTTCGTTATATTATCCTGCGTGATTGATACTATAAACAAAGCCAAAGCACGCCGAGATATCGATCAACCATTGATCATCCACTCAGATCGTGGTAGCCAGTATGTTATATGTTGCACGGGAATACAAAAAAGCAACTGAAAACATGCAGCGTAGCTATTCGAATAAAGCGTTTCCATGGGATAATGCATGCATTGAATCCTTCCATTCTATTATCAAACGTGAATGGCTCAATCGCTTTAAAATTCGCGATTACAAGCAGGCATACCGTCTGATTTTCGAATATCTGGAAGCTTTTTACAACACGAAACGAATTCACAGCCATTGCGACTTTATGTCACCAGATGAATTCGAACGAGCATATGAAAGAACACACACTAAGGCAGAGCTTCTGGCAAGTTAAAATGGGGAGAAATTTCTCATTTTAACTTGTACCAAATCTTGACATAGGGCCATAGGCTGAAAAGCCTGTAAAATAGGGAAAGTTAGAAAGACATTTCGGCAAACAGGAATTTAGCAGTTACGAATCACTTTACTATGTTCCTCCTATCCCTTATAATTAAGACAATGATATGATTACAGCAGGACTACGTGAAACAGATCGTAGTCCATGTAATCAATGAAATACGATACTGAAAAAGAGGGATTTACATATGGATAACAAGCTTACTCTTCCCTTCCTGGATACACCGGATCCGGAAAGATTCATTAAAAATGCGGTCAAGTTTAATGATCTTATGATGATGTACCGCTGTACGATCCGGGAGCTCCGGACCAAACTGGAAGTACTGAATGATGAATTTTCCATTGAGAATAAAAGAAATCCTATTTCTTTTATTAAGACAAGAATTAAGAAACCGGAAAGCATTTACCGGAAGCTTCAGAAACTAGGATATGAATTTTCAGCTGAAAATATCCAGGAACAGCTGAACGATGTAGCCGGTGTTCGGGTGGTCTGTGCATTTATTGATGATATTTATACAGTCGCAGACCTGCTGGCAAGCCAGGATGATATCAAAGTTCTTAAGATCAAGGATTATATAAAGAATCCAAAACCCAACGGATACCGCAGCTATCATATGATCGTTGAGATCCCTGTTTTCTTTTCCAAGGGTAAAACACCTATGCGTGCGGAAATCCAGATCCGTACCAATGGGATGGATTTCTGGGCTACTCTGGAGCATCAGCTGCGTTACAAGAAAGGTATTGAAGAAATGGAGGGCTATGAACAGATCAGCGCAGAGCTTCTTGAATCTGCCCATGCCATGATCGAGATGGATAATGAAATGCAGCATATCAAAGACATGATCGGACAATTTCACGATTTATAAAAAAATGACGGCTGTTATCCCTGATACTTCAAGGGACTACAACCGTCATTTTCATTCATCTTTTATATGTTATTCTTCTGTGTCTGCTGTATCTTCTGCCACCTCTTCATCCTGGGCCAGTTCTTCCTCATTCTGGATCTCGTCCAGCATCAGGTCATCCCCTTCGCCGATTTCTTCATCTGTGGCTTCAGCCTCTTCAGAAGGAGCCTCTGTAGACGGCTTCTCAGTGATCTTTGCTGAATCATACAGCAGTTCCTTCACCTTTTCATCATACAGATTCTCTACCAGATATTCCCTGGTATAACCAGCCTCGAAGGATGCTGCATCTTCTCCGTAATAATCCGCATTCTGTGTCACGTAATCCTTGTATTCCTCACCGTCTGCAGTTACGTTATTCGCCTTACAATATGCACTGATAAACAGATATCTGTTCACAAGCTTCTCTGTCTCAGACTGTACGTCCTCATCTGTAATACCAAACATCTCAAGCACATCATCAATGGTGTTATCCTCTCCCACAAACATGGAATAGCTGGAAAGAATCTCCTCTTTGCACTGATCATAAAGTTCCTGTGGATATCCGTCAAATGTGGCATTTGCCATAGCCGTCTCCAACAGAGACTCTGTTACATCATAATAGCTTCTGCTGGTATATTCATCCTCCAGATACTCCCTGATGGACTGCTCATAATCCTCAAGGGTGGTATACTCTGTATTTTCCTTTACATAGTCCAGATTATACTCGGGAACTTCTACCTGCACAACATCTGAAACTTCCACTGAAAAATCTACAGTCTGTCCAGCCCATTCCTCCATCCACATATCATCGTCATACGAAACGGAAAAATCCAGCTTGTCTCCTGCTGATACACCTGTAAGTTTCTCATCAAATTCAGCGCCATAATCTTCCTCTCCAAGGATCACAGAAGAATCTTCTTCCTCACCATCCTGGGAATCATCACCTTCCACTTTGTAGGTCATTGTGAAATATACAGTATCTCCATCTACAGAAGGCTTATCCGTGGAAATCTCCTCTGAAGCCTCAGAAAGCTGGGAATCAATCTCATCCTGCACCATATCATCTGTGATCTCATATGTATACTGAACAGCCTCCAGATCTTTCGTCTCTCCTAAAGTCACATATTTATCTGCATCCTGAACCAGATAATCCGCCGGAACCACCTTTGAAAGATCCTCCTCATCCAGCCCTATATCCTCACTGTCCTCTTCATCCGCCAGCTCCTGATCTTCCTCATCTGTGCTATCATTTGCTTCTGCACCATCATCTGCAGTGTCATCTACATCCGCACCATCATCTGAACTCTCATCCGCACTATCATCAGCTTCCGCATTATCATCTGTATCTGTTTTTTCTGGTGTTTCTGTCGCTTCTGCTGTTTCTTTTGTTCCCTTTGTTTCTGTTGCTTCCTTTGTTTCTTTCTTTTCTGAACTGTTACTGCCACAACCTGCTACAAAAAGAGCTGCCACAAGGCATGCCGCAAGATATTTACGCTTAATCATTCACAAAATTCCTTTCTTAAGTACACATATAATTACGATTTCCACAATACCCCAGATCACTTAGTGACTGAAACTACGCACTGGCAAAATGTTACACTTATCTGTTGCATGGCAGAAAGGCATATGTGTTATATATCATGCGAGGCTTTCGCAGATTTCGACCCGTGCTAGCTTATCTGTTATTTGCCGTGTCTGAGCACGCAAGTGCGAGTTTGGCAAATGACAGATATAATAAGCGCACGGGAGAAATCCGAAAACGAAGCCCTGATATATAAACATATCTTTTCTGCCTAATGCAACAAGAATAATTAACTCCCAACTCCACCAACTGCCCCGTTTTCTGTACCACTACCGTATGGTTACTATAGCATAAAAAAAAGGAGAATGTAAACATTCCCCTTTTAAAAGTCACAAAGATTTCACGTTTTGCGTTCATATTTCATGTTTATATTTCGCATTTATATTTTGCGATTATATTTCACATTTACCGATCCTCACGGAAATAAGAAAGTCCCAGGCTTTCCGGAGGCTGATTCTCTTTCTTCTTGCGGAAGCTGACAACCACCAGCACAACAATAGTAACCACATACGGAACCATCTGCACCAGATCTGTCACATATCCAGCCACCTTCAGTCCCAGCATATTGGGAAGGAACTGATACAGCCAGTACAGCATACCAAAAAGATATGCACCCCAGATACCATTTAAAGGCTTCCAGGTAGTAAAGATAACCAGCGCAACTGCCAGCCAGCCAAGTGCCTCGATCTGCTCTGTAGTTGCCCAGATTCCCTGATTGTAATCCAACACATAATAAAGACCGCCGATACCGGAAAGTCCTGCACCTGCACAGGTAGCAAGATATTTATATTTTGTAACATTAATACCTGCTGCATCTGCAGTTCCCGGATTCTCACCAACTGCCCGCAGATTCAGTCCTACTCTGGTCTTATTCAGGAAATAATGAAGCACAATGGCAATAATGATCGCCGCATATACAAGGAATCCATATGGAAAAATTACCTTACTTACGATCCCAAGCTTTGAAGAAAGGAAGGGGATCTTTTTTGAAAAGGCAGAATATGCAAGCGGTGCTGCTGTATAACTTGCTCCATTTAAAATAAACACACCAAAGAAATTGGCAACACCCATGCCAAAAGTGGTAAGGGCAAGACCTGTTACGTTCTGATTGGCACGGAGGGTAATTGTAAGAAAGCTGAAGATCAGCCCTCCAAGCATAGAAGCAACAACGGCTGCGATCAAGGCAATGATCACACATATCCATCCCTTAGGATCAGAGGACAGCTTCTCATAGTAATAAGAACTTGCAAAACCTGCAAAGCCTCCCAGATACATAATCCCAGGTACACCTAAGTTAAGGTTTCCTGACTTCTCTGTGATCGTCTCACCCATAGAACCAAACATAATGATCGTTCCAAAAGGAATCGCCCGGATGATCCATGCAATTAACGTACTCATTCCTGCACCTCCTTCTGTTTTGAACCACGGAATACCATCTTGTAATTAATGAAAAACTCACTTCCAAGGATAAAGAACAGGATCACACCCTCGATAATGCTGGCAGCATAATCATTCAGGCTGTAAGCAGATGCGATCTCTGCCGCTCCCCTTGAAAGGAAAACAAGGAGGAAAGAAATCAATGCCATATAAAATGTATTGAATTTGGCCAGCCATGCAACAATGATTGCTGTAAAGCCCTGTCCTCCGGCAGAAGATGTAGAAATCGTCTGGTCTCTTCCTGCAACAACCAGGAAACCTGCCAGTCCGCAGATAGCACCAGAAATCAGCATAGTACGGATCGTTACTCTTTTTACATTGATACCCGCATATCTGGCTGTATTTTCAGACTCACCAACTACAGTGATCTCATATCCCTGCTTGGAATATTTCAGGTAAAAATACATTACAAACATCAGGATAAATACAACCAGGATGTTAATATTGTAACGCTGTCCCAAAAATTGTGGGAACCAGCCTGCCTGGGTAGACATGTTCAGCTTTCCAAGACTGGATGCCTTTCCACGCATAATGTTGGTCATACAGGCAACGATACTGGTTGCCACGTAGTTCATCATCAGGGTAAACAGCGTCTCATTTGTATTCCAGTAAGCCTTAAATACAGCAGGGATCAGTCCCCAGATACCTCCTGCGATAATACTTGCAAGAAACATAACAAGAAGCAGCGCAGGTGTAGGAAGGCTCTGTCCGCATTTAACCATAACAAGTGCTGTGGCAAGACCTCCTGCCAAAACCTGTCCTTCTGCACCGATATTCCAGAATTTCATTTTGAATGCAGGTGCCAGCGCAATACCAATGCAAAGCAAAGTCACCAGATCACGCAATGCCCATGAAAAGCGGATGGATGTCATAAATGTACCGTTAAACATAACTCCGTATACAGAAATCGGATTCAGCCCTGTAACGGCAAAGATAAAGACTGCGTCCACAACGAGGGCAAGCACAATGGCAAGTGCACGGATCAGCACTTTATTGCCCATGGAAGCGCCGTCACGCTTGATGATACGCACAAAAGGCTCTTTTATTTTCTTAGTTTTACTGCTCATTCCTGTGCACCAGCCTTTCTAAGATTTGTCATAAGAAGACCGACCTCTTCCTTTGTGGTGGTACGTGCATCTACGATACCATTCGCCTTCCCGTCACACAGTACAAGGATCCTGTCACACAGGTCGATCAGTACATCCAGATCCTCACCTACATACACCACAGCCACACCATGACGCTTTTCTTCATCCAGCAGATTATAAATGGTGTAAGAGGTATTGATATCAAGTCCACGTACTGCATAGGCAGTCATAAGAACAGTAGGCTCCTCTGCGATCTCACGGCCTACAAGAACCTTCTGCACATTACCACCGGACAATCTGGATACCGGAGTATTAATACTTGGTGTAACTACTTCCAGTTCTTTCCGGACCTTCTCTGCCATCTTCTTTGGTCCCTTCATCTCAGTAAGGAAAGAATGGCCTGCGCCATAAGTCTTCAGAAGCATGTTCCCTGTCATACCCATGGAGCCAACCAATCCCATTCCCAGTCGGTCCTCAGGTACAAAAGCAAGATGAACGCCTGCATCACGGATCTTCTTTGGTGTTTTACCGATCAGCTGCAAAGGCTTTTCTTCTTTTCCTTTTTCATAAAACTCAATACTGCTGCCCTGTGCTGTGATCTGAAGACCGGCAATTGACTCTAACAGTTCTTTTTGTCCATTTCCGGAAATACCGGCAATACCAAGGATCTCTCCTCCAAAAGCATCAAAGCTTACATCATCCAGTACCTTTACACCTTCCCGGTTATAAACAGTAAGATTGGAAACAGAAAGACGCTTAACTGTATCTTTTGGCTCTGTGCGGTCAATATTCAGTTCTACCTTTTTGCCTACCATCATCTCTGTCAGGGAACCTTCCGTAGCGTCTTTGGTCTCAACAGTATCTACATATTCCCCTTTTCTCAGGATCGCTACACGGTCTGAGATCGCCAGCACCTCATGCAGCTTATGGGTAATGATGATCACAGACTTATTATCTGCTTTCATGTTGCGGATCACAGTAAACAAACGCTCTGTCTCCTGTGGGGTAAGCACTGCTGTAGGCTCATCCAGGATCAGGATCTCTGCGCCTCTGTACAGAACCTTTACGATCTCAAGGGTCTGCTTCTGAGACACACTCATCTCATATACCTTCTGGTCCAGATCCAGGTCAAAATGATACTTCTCACAGATGGCCTGTGCCTTTGCCCGGATCGCTTTCATATCAAACTTCTCTTTTTTCTCAAGTCCGAGAGCAATGTTCTCCACTGCCGAGAACACATCGATCAGTTTAAAATGCTGATGGATCATACCAATGCCAAGATCATAGGCATCCTTTGGGGAACGGATCTCCACGGGCTTTCCATTCACACGGATCTCTCCTGAATCCGGGAAATAAATACCTGCGATCATATTCATAAGTGTGGTCTTCCCGCTTCCGTTCTCACCAAGCAGGGACAGGATCTCACCTTTTCTTACGTTCAGGGTTACGTCCTTATTGGCAATAACCTTACCGAATGTTTTGGTTACATTCGTCAACTGAATTGCATATTCCAAACTCCTATGCCTCCCTTCTGTATTTCTGTCTGTGTGCGGGGGCTGATGCATAACAGACAAAGAAAGAGGGCTGCCGCATGAACCTTGCAGTCTATGCAGCAACCCCTTTGTATACCAGCTAAATTACTCTACTGCTTCTGCGTCCTCTGTGATTCCATCAATACGAAGTGTGAAATATGGTGCACTTCTGAATGTAGACTCTGCAAAGTGTCCATCCTCGATGGCTTCCACTGTATCGCCCTGGTAAATAACAGATGCCGGATCTGTGGAGAAATCCATGAAAGAAAGATCACATGGTGCAGTTGTAACTTCTTCACCGTCAACTGTGAACTTGGATGTATCGAAGATCTGAAGAGAACCGTCTTTGATCTTGTTCTCAACATCTTCTACATACTCTGCTGTGCCATCTGCACAGGACTCACCAAGCTCTGTGATGCCTACAGCATCATCAGCAAATCCCTTGGACCAATCCTGCTCAAGATCTCCGCCGCTCATAACTGTAGCAATTGCATATTTGTAATATGCTTCCCAGTTATTGGTAGCAGATGTAAGAGCTGCAGTAGGAGCAGTTTCAAGCATATCAATATTGTAACCAATAGAATAGCAGATCTTACCGTCATCATGAAGCTTCTGGGTAGCTGCCGGAGCACCTGTAGAATCTGCATGCTGTCCGATGATCACAGCACCATTGGCGATCAGCGCCTCTGCTGCTGCACCCTCTTTATCAATATCAAACCAGGAGTTGGTGTACTTAACTTCCATTACAACATTCGGAACTACACTCTGAACTCCGAGGAAGAATGCTGTATAACCGGATACAACCTCTGCGTAGCTGAATGCACCTACATAACCGATCTTAACATTGCCATCAGCGTCAAAGCTGTCCGGCTGTGTTTCTTCTGTAAGTGTTCCGTCATCCAGAAGCTCCTGCAGCTTCAGTCCGGCAACAACACCAGACACATAACGTGCCTCATAAATATTGGTGAATGCGTTCTTTAAGTTCTCACATCCGCTGATTGCTGCAAAATCACCTGTCATGGAAACAAATGTAACATCCGGATATTCCTGTGCTACCTGCGCCATGAAAGTCTGATGTCCGTAGCTGTTTGCAACTACCATGCTGCAACCCTGTCCAACAAGGTCAACTGCGGAATCATAGCAGGTCTGATCTTCCGGTACTTTGTACTTCCAGATGATCTGGCTGTCATCAAGTCCAAGCTCTTTGGCTGCTGCCTTGATACCTGTGATGTGTGCTGCGGAATACCCCTCTGTCTCATCACCGATGAGGATAACACCCATCTTAAAGTCCGGATCCACCTCTACACTGTCGTCAGCGGCATAAACAACAGAAGCAAAGGCAATCATGGAGATGACCATTACTGCTGCAAGAAGAAGGCTGACAACTTTTTTCATGCTTTTTTTCATAAAATCTTCCTCCTTAAAAAGTGGTTTGATATACATCAGCTTTATTTTATTTTTTTTATTTGTGAATGTCAACAGTTTCCACTAAAAAACGACTTTGCATTTTCACCAAAATTAAAGCCGTATCCAGCCATTTTTTTGATTTTTTGTCCTGAATTTCTTTGGTGTCATACAATACCTTTCCCGGAAAACCCTGTGAAAATAGCTGTTATTTTCATATCCTACCGCTGCGATGATATCACTTACGGAAAGATCCGTATCACACAGAAGCTCAGCCGCCTTATTCAGACGCTTTCTCTGAAGCAGATCCTTGAAATTAAAGCCTGTGGTCTTCTTGATCATTTTGCTTAAAACATGCATGGGCAGCCTTAGCATTTCACACAGTTCGGTAAGGGTAGCCGTCCTGTACTGCTGCTCAATATAATTCAGGGTCGTCATGGAGATCATATTTTCATATGGATTAGGGATCCGCATCTCCACATACTGAACAGAATCAAGAAGATACAGGAAAATAAGTCCCATGGTAGTCTGATTGATCCTGTTATCCTCCCCTTTTCCGGTCACAATGGAATAGATCATATTTTCAAGAAGATTCTGGATCTGCAGATTGTCCGCAACCTTAAAATGAAGATATTCGCCCCTCTCCTCATCCCGCCGCAGCACATTTACCAGAAAATCAGCCAGGATATTCCCTGCGCCTGCCATGGAATACGCCACATCAAAAAACTGAGGCAGAATCATAAAATTGATCGCAATATCATCCACACCTGCCGGAAGGATCTCATGGCTTGTAAACTGATTCAGGAAAAGAAGCTCTCCTGTTTTAAGAACTACCTCCTTACCATCAATAATATTGGTCACAGAACCCTCACATACATACAGCACCTCCACATAGTTATGCTTATGTGGTGGAAAATGTACAAACCTTGTATGGGTCCGCACTGTAATCAGTTTACCCTCTTCCAGCATTTTCCTGCTGTCCACAATAAAATCCCTGCCAGAGGTGTACAGATCCTTATCCACTTCCTGTCCTTCAAGGATCTTCTTCTCTTCATCCGTGATCTTTCGCAGCTGTTCCAGCAATTTCTTCTGCATGTTTTCTCCTTCCGGATACCTTGTATTTCCAAAATAATTTCTGTAAGAACATAAAGCAGCAGGCTGCTGCAAAATATCTCCTTTGAAATATTCCATGCAGCAGCCTGTTGTTAAATTTTATCATTATTTTTTATGGATAGCAACCTGTTTCTATAGGTGGTCCAGAGTATCGGATCCTGCAGATTAGTACAGCTTAGCCATTTCTTCGATGTTGTCAGAGTTGAACTCCAGAGGCTGTCCAAGAACGATCTCTGTACCGCCGTCATCAGCTTCTGTGATTGTGTACTCACCAAGATCTCCAGCTGTGAATGTCTCATCAAGAGCACCTGTGATATCACCTTTTACCAGGGAGATTGTTGCATAAGCACTGAGTTTTCCAAGGCCCTGCATATCCCACAGATAGAAGTATGGGCAGGAATGCTCATCATCAGCACCTGTGTACTCAACCATCTCAGATGGAAGTCCAAGACCTGTCAGCTTGCAGGAAGAATTCTCATCCTGAAGATATTTAGCCGCTGCTGCGATACCAACAGTTGTAGGAGCGCAGATTACTTTCAGATCCGGATATTTCTCAAGAAGAGCTGTTGTCTGGTCTGTGGATTTCTGTGGCTCATCATCACCATATGCAACCTCTACCAGATCCAGTTTGCTGTATTTCTCATCGCTTTCCATGATTGTCTTCATAGCATCGATCCATGCATTCTGGTTTGCTGCCTGAGAAGTAGCGGAAAGGATTGCCCACTGGCCTTCACCACCTGCAATATCAAGAACTGCATCAAGAAGAGCCTGTCCAACAGCTACTGTACCAGCCTGGTTTACAAATACCTGACGGCTGTCTGCGTTAGGAGCAGAGTCAAAGGAAGAAACCTTGATGCCTTCGTCCATTGCCTCTTCCAGTTTTGCCTGAAGAGCGTTTACGTCGTTTGCGGAAATGCAGATTGCATCAAAATCCTGGGAGATCAGGTTGTCAAGAACCTTGATCTGAGCATCTGCTGTAGCAGCTTCCGGATAAACAACCTCTACTTCGCCGCCTTCTGCCTCAACAGTCTCTTTAAAGGATGCTGCTGCGATCTCAAAGAAAGCATTACCTGCAGATTTTCCAACCAGTGCGATCTTCTGTCCATCAGCCTCTCCAGCTAATGCAGGTGTTGCTGTTGCCAGTACCATTGCTCCGCAAAGTAAAGCGCTAACGATTTTTTTGTTCATGTTTTTTTCCTCCCTTGGAAATATAGTTTTTTGTTGTTTACATTTATGTGCAGCTGCTGTTACCCCATTTGCAGCCTACAACCGTTTTAATATTTCTAAAAATTCTCAAACACCGCTTATAAATCAGGCGTTTTTCTTAACCTTTAATGCTTTTTTGATCTCTCCTGCCACATTCGGAAGTGCTACTGCACAGATCAGGAGAAGTCCCAGGATCAGAAGCATTACCTGTGGATGAAGATGGTGCTGTCCAAGACCTACACGAAGGCATACGATGATGAATGCGGAAATAATACCACCAGCAAGATTTCCTTTACCACCTGTGGAAGAAATACCTCCAAATACTGCCATTGCAATGGCATCCATCTCAAACCCATTTCCTGTTGTGGTATTTGCTCCATAAGAAGAGGATACCATAAACAGTGCACACAGTCCGCAGAAAGTTCCCATTAATGTGTAGATCAGCATACGGATCTTCTGTACATGGATACCGGAATAATAAGCTGTAAGACGGTTGGTACCGATCGCATATACTCTCCGGCCGAACGTGCTTTTGCCAAGGATCAGTGCTGCTACAACAGCCAGTATAAGAACCAGGAAAAGAATGTAAGGAACTCTTCCAACTTTACCACCAATGGCTTTAAATCCATCAGAATTTGTCAGGGATACGGATCCGCCTTCACCAAGAACGATCTCTGCAATACCTCTGAAAATAATCTGGGTAGCCAGTGTTACGATCATTGGCGGAAGCTCCTGGAATCTTGTAAGGATAAATCCGTTCACTGCTCCGCAGGCTGTACCTACAAGAAGAGAGATCAGGACTACCAGGATAAACGGAATCCCTGTATTGGATACCAGACAGCTGACGGTTGCAGAAAGGCATACAATAGATCCAACAGAAATATCAATCTCACCAAGAACCAGTATATATGCCATTGGCAGCATGAGGAATATCTCTGCCAGGTAAACCGGCATCTGCCTGAGCACACTCTTTAAGTTATAAAATTCCGAAAACCATGCACAGAAAATGTTGACCAGGATAAACAGTAGGACCATAATTCCTTCCCAGCTGAATATCATGTGTTTCACCGGATTTTCCGGCACATTGTTTATACTTCTTCCAGACTTTCCGGCCATGATCACATCTCCCTTCCTTTTAATGCATTTCTGTCTGCAATACGCTGCAGGACTACGTTCACCATAACAACCACCAGGATCAGTACACCTTTAATGGTATTCTGCCACAAAGCACCGATTCCTACCAGAGGAAGTGCTTTTGCAATGGTTGCCAGGATCAGAGATCCAAGAAGTGCACCAAGTACGGTGCCTCTTCCACCGCTCATGCTTACACCGCCGATTACGCAGGCAGCGATAACATCCATTTCTCCGCCCTGCTGCATATCCGGCATTGCGGAAGCGTATACAGATACCTGAAGTGCTCCTCCAAGGCCTGCAAGAACACCCATGATCATGTAAACCATCAGTTTGATATTCTTAACATTGATACCGGAAACCTCTGCCGCGCTTGGGTTACTTCCAACTGCGTAGATCTTTCTTCCTGTTCTTGTCCATTTCATAAAGAAGAAGAAAACCACATAGCAAAGAGCAATCACCCATACCACTGCATTAATTCCAAGTACACTGGATGTTGCAAAATTCTTAAAGCTTCCAAGTGCTGCAGCTCCTGCCCACTCTCCATTGTTGGATACCAGATATCCAAGGGCACGGAACACATACATAAAGCCCATGGTAGCAATGATCGGCGGTACACTGGCTCTGGAGATCACAAGACCTACCAGGAATCCACATGCAAGTCCGATAGCAAGTGCGATCACAAATGCAAGAATAGTACTTGTGATATGTCCGTATTTCAGAAGCATACCAATGGACATTCCGGAAAGTGCCAGTGTAGACATAATGGAAATATCAATTCCGCCTACCAGCATAACACACAGCATTCCAAGTGCCATTACCATTGTAACTGCGTTGTTTTTCAACATGTCCATCAGTGACTTGGGCTTTAGGAAAGAAGGACTGATGGCTGTAACGATTGCAAAAAGCAAAAGCAGGATCACTGCAAGGAGAAATTCCCTGGAGCCGGTTATTTTCTTTAATGTTGATTTCTTTTCCATTATTTTCCCGCCTCCTTTGATGATGTTCCTTTTTCCATTGCAAGCTCAAGGATTCTTTCCTGTGTTGCTTCTTCCTGATTTAATTCACCGGTCTTGCGGCCATTGCACATAACCACGATGCGGTCAGCCATTCCAAGGATCTCCGGCATTTCTGAAGAGATCAGTACAATGGCATAGCCTTTCTTTGCCAGATCTCCCATGATCGCATAAATCTCTGCCTTTGCACCTACATCCACGCCCTTGGTAGGCTCGTCCATGATAACTACTTTCATTTCCTGGCTCAGTGCTTTGGCAACAACCACTTTCTGCTGATTTCCACCTGAAAGAGAGCTTGCAGGCTGGAAAATATCAACCGCCTTTGTATCTACTTCCTCAAGAAGCTGTTTTGCCAGTTCCCTTTCCTTTGGCTCATTATTAAAACCTTTTTTCGCATATTGGCTGATGGTAGGAAGTGTAACATTTCTTCCCAGTCCCCAGCTCATGATCAAACCTTCCTTCTGTCTGTCCTCAGGAAGAAGGATAATACCTTTTTTCATTGCATCTGAAGGCTGTTTGATATGAACTTCCTGCCCTTCCAGATATACCTTTCCTTCATCAGGAGTGGTAATACCGCAGATGCTTTCCACCACCTCTGTACGGCCTGCCCCAACCAGACCAGTAAGACCTACGATCTCACCTGCATGTACATTAAAGGAAACATTTCTAAAATAGCCAACCCTTGACAAACCTTCCACACGAAGCATCTCTTCGCCGATCTGTACTTCCGGCTTTGGAAACAGATCCTTGATCTCACGGCCAACCATGGCTTTGATCAGATCTGCATTTGTGATCTCATCCACATTGTATGTGCCAATATACTGGGAATCCCGAAAAACGGTAACTCTGGATGCCAAACGGTACATATCTTCAAAACGATGAGAAATAAAGATAATGGAAACCCCTTCTTCTCTCAGATGATCTACGATCCGATAAAGCTCCTCAGATTCTCTTTTTGTAAGCGCTGCAGTAGGCTCGTCCAGGATCACGATCTTGGCATTTGTGGAAAGAGCCTTTGCGATCTCAACCATCTGCTGCTGTGCTACACTTAAGGTTCCCATTTCAGCGGTAGCATCAAAGTCTGCATTCAGCTGTTTCAGAAGCTTGTTTGCTTCCTCATTCATCTTTTTCCACTGGATCATCTTATGGGCAATAATCTCATGTCCCATAAAGATATTCTCAGCAACCGTCAGATGAGGATATGATGTAGGATGCTGATATACAGCAGCAATCCCGGCTGCCTGTGCGTCCTTCGGTCCTTTGAAATCTACCTTCTGGCCATTCAGGAACATCTCTCCTTCTTCTGCTCTATGTACACCGGTAATAACCTTGATAAATGTGGATTTACCGGCACCATTCTCACCCATCAGCGCATGAACTTCTCCGGGCTTTAACTGGAACTGTACATTGTCCAGTGCCTTCACTCCGGGGAATATCTTGGTAATGCCTTTTAACTCAAGAACATATTCCGACACTGTATGATTACCTCCCTCTTTGATCTGTAACCATTGTATCATGCGCCCTCTGGAGCCTAAACCGGAAAATATTTGGAAACAAGGTAAAATATTTTTCAGTTAAAGAAAAATCCACAGATTTTCCCTGTGTTATGGTATAATCCTTTTAACAGAAGTGCTAAGAGATAATAGAAAGAAAGAGGTTCTTCTTATATGAAATTACTAATCGTAGATGACGAGGAGCTTACACGTACTGGTGTTATTTCCTCCATTGACTGGAAAGCTTTAAATATAGACGAAGTGATCCAGGCAGATGACGGGATCAACGGACTGGAAGCTGCAAGGATCCATAACCCTGAGATCATTCTCTGTGATGTACGCATGCCACGTATGGATGGTATCGCCATGCTTGAAAAACTGGAACAGATACTTCCGGACACAGTGCCTATTTTTATGAGCGGTTACTCAGATAAGGAATACCTGAAAGCTGCCATTAAGTTAAAAGCTGTGAATTATATTGAAAAGCCTTTAAATCCGGCTGAGATCCGTGAAGCCATTCAGGAGGCTTCCGAAGCCTATCGCCAAAAACTCCGCACTCACCGTGGGGAAACTCTTCACTCCATGGAAACTGCATCACGGCTTGCTCTTGCCCTGGCTACACCTTACCGTTTCAGTGAAACAGTGATCCGTGAATTAAGCCAGGAGCTTTCCCTTCATATGGGATCTGATACCTGTTTTACAGCCCTGATCGCCAAAATCGATAATGAGCAGGATTTCTCTGCACCGGCTATCGATGAGATTTATCAGAACATCTGCACTTATCTGGCCAATTTCCATCTTCAGTGCATTTATGCTGAAAAGAAGGTGCAGTATCTTGTTTATTTTGTTTTCGGTCCATCCATGCCACAGGAAGCTACCATAGAACTGATCCGCAGTTATATCAGCAGCCAGTATCAGGCTTATCACAGATTCCATATCACAGCAGGAGGCACATTTACAGGTGTTTCCAAAGCCTACCAGTCCTATGAGTCCGCAGTGATCCTTCAGCAGAGCAGTTTCTTTTTCCCAAACGGATCCTTTTTAAGTTCCTCTCTTCTGAATACCAGAAAGCCTAAAAGTCATTCCCCTCTTCCGGAATTTCCGGAAAAAGAATTTCAGGATCTTCTTGCCCTTAAGAACCAGGATGGCTGCAATGCCTTTCTTGGGCAGATATATGATTTTTATTACCAGAATACACAGGTGCTTCCCAATCATGCAAAGGATCTTTATTATAAGCTTTTCCGCTGTCTTGATGAAGCCCACAGGCAGCTGCAGGTTTCCCTTCCCTCTGACAGGGAAAATACAGTAGATACTCTTGAGAACAGCTTTTCATTCCAGGATCTGCATAACAAGCTGCTTGCCCGGGTCACAGACTTTTTCCATGAGCTTCAAAGCTCTGTGCAGGAGAATCAGACTATATTTCTGATCAAGGATTATATCAGCAAGAATTACAGGAACGAGTCCCTGTCTGTAAAAGACATCAGTTCTCATGTATTTTTATCTGCTTCTTATGTATGTACTTTTTTTAAAAACGAGACAGGCAGGACCCTGAATCAGTATCTTACGGAATATCGTATGGAAAAAGCAAAACAGCTGCTTGCAGATCCCAGATTCCGTATTGCAGATATCTCCTCGAAGGTTGGCTACAGTGACGGGAATTATTTTGGGAAAAGTTTTAAGAAATATACCGGATTTTCCCCTTCCGAATATCGAGAAAGGATTTCCTGAAAACAATTATGAGAAAAATGCTGAATAAGCTGAAGCACCGCTACGGGGATATGAAGCTTCAGTCCAAATTTACCATTGCCCTTGTGCTTGCTGTGGCAGTTCCCCTGATCCTTCTGGGCATATTTTTCTATGGAAGACTTTATGAAATGATCGTCTCCTATACCATACGGCAGGAACAGGATATTTCCGCCAAAACTTCCCCCCAGATCGACGATATGATTAAACAGGTCACAGATACCTATGACACTCTGACGGAAGAATCCTTTTATAAAACTTTATTTCACCAGCCGGTAAATGCGCCCTTTTCCATGCTGGCAGCTTCTGAAAGTGCAGATGCTTTCTGTCATTCTGTGAAAAAGCTTACAGACAGTTCCCTGATCACCAATATCCGGATTTATGTGGATCTTCCTGCTGCCTCTTCTTTATTTTCCGGCACAAAAGAAAAGATTTTCTATCCGGCAAGCGGGATTCGGGGAACATACTGGCACGGAATTTTCCAGAGTACCAATACTTCACGGCTTTTCTGTCCTCCCTTTTATCTGGGAACCCAGGAAAAATCTGATTGCGGAGATCTTGCCTATATCCATACTGCCAGCATTTATTACCATGGCAGTCCTATCACCGCTTATGTAGCCGTTTATTATTCCAGCAGCCATCTGATAAAAGTATTAAATGAAAACCTTGGATTAAAAGGCAGTGTTTCCTATATTGTAAACGAAAGAAACAGCCTGGTAGCTTCCTCTGATGAATCTCTGTCCGGTATTTACTGGCTGGGTTATGAGGATATTTCCCAGTCCTTTATGTCTTCTAATAATTTTATTGAAAAAAATATCCTTGGCAATAAGATCTATTCCTGCTTTTACAGGATCAATCAGCCAGGCTGGTTTATGGTAACGATCCTGCCGTCCAAACCATTAATTGCCCAGAGTAATGAGATGATGATGCAGTTCGCCTTTTTTTATCTGCTGTTTCTGATCCTTGCCCTGTTCCTGTCCGGCAGGCTTTCCCGTTCCATTACAGGCCGCATTTCTTCTGTGATCGGACAGATGCGTAAGGTTCGCCAGGGGCCTCCGGTAGCAATGGCCAGTCCTGAATATCATGATGAGGTAGGTGATCTGATCGACACTTACAACTATATGACGCGGAAGATGAACCAGCTGATGGAAAATCAGGCAAAAGCTGCGGAGGATCTGCGAATCGCAGAGTTTGATTCCCTTCAGGCACAGATCAATCCTCATTTTCTTTACAATACTATGGATATGATCAACTGGATGGCTCAGCAGGGACGTACAGAAGAGGTAACAAATGCTGTACAGAATCTTTCCAGGTTTTACAAGCTGACCCTGAGCCAGAAAAAAAGCATCAGCACCATTGTCCAGGAAGAGGAGCATGTATCCATTTACATTCATCTGCAAAACATGCGTTATCATGACAGCATCCAGTTTATCTCTGATATTCCGGATGAACTGATGGATAACCAGATTCCAAAGCTGACACTGCAGCCAGTCGTGGAAAATGCCATTCTTCACGGCATCCTGGAAACAGATTCCAAATCCGGCACCATTGTGCTTACCGGCTGGCTGGAGGATCAGGATCTGGTGCTGCTTATTTCAGATGACGGTGTGGGCATGTCAAAAGAAAAGCTGGATACTATCCTTACAGGAACCGGTTCTTCCTCAGGAAAAGGTACAAATATCGCCATCTATAATACCCACCGCAGACTTCAGATCCTTTATGGACCAGGCTACGGACTTTTCTATTCCAGTGAACCAGGCAAGGGAACAGAGGTACAGATCCGCATTCCTGCAAGAAAAGCATCCGAATAAAATATTAGTATATCAAAAACATAAAAAGGAGTTTTACTTTTATGAATCAGCCAAAGGTTTTATTGTATAACTTTACAGACCAGGATCGGCTTCGTCTGATCCGCAGATATTTAAACAAGCATCAGGTTCAGGTACGCCTTGTCCAGGTATCTGAATTCCTGGATCCTCTGGGATATCTTTTTGAGATTCCCGGTTTTTCCAGAAATCCATCCTTTAATCTTTCCGGGAATTTTTCTGATGAAATGATGGTAATGGAAGGCTTTTCCCAGCAGCAGCTTCAGGAATTTTTAAGCTTTTTCCATGAAAATGATCTGACTCCGGTAGCACTGAAATCCATTCTCACACCTGTAAATGTACACTGGTCTTCCCTGAAGCTTTATCAGGAGCTTGCAGCCGAACATCATTCCCTTACAGGAAAATAAAATACCAGAAGCTTTTATTTTACGCATTACGCAGAAATAGCCTGACCCTTTGGCCAGGCTATTTCCATGTGAATATGTGTAAAATAAAATCAGAAGCTTAATTAATTTCTGCCGGAAAGTACCTCTTTTTCGTACTTCTCCACCTCAGTAAACCAGTCAAAGCCAACCGGTGCGCCACAGCTTTCACAGAAGTAATCCCATACATCACCAAATGGGAAGGTCTTCATTTCTTCCTGTACAGTCATAAGCTTTGTCAGATTATTTGTATCCTGAAGCTCTTTTAACTGTGCATTTGGCTGAAGAAGGGCAAACAGAAGAGATTTGGACATATTGCGGAGTCCTGTTGTCCATGCGGAAATACGGTTGATGCTTGCATCAAAGTAATCCAGTGCAATGTATACACGGCCAAGTGCATCATTGCGGACGATCTCTTTTGCGATCTCCCTTGTCTCGTCATCAAAAAGTACTACATGATCGGAATCCCAGCGTACAGGTCTTGTTACATGCAGTGCGATCTCAGGGAAGAAGCAAAGCAGTGACGGGATCTTATCAGATACAACCTCTGTTGGATGATAATGTCCGTTATCCATCAGCGGCAGACATTTATCTTTGTGCTCTGCAGCGAAAGAAAGAGTAAACTCTGCACTTCCTGCTGTGTAGGATTCTACGCCGATTCCAAATACTTTGGACTCTACACACGGTTTTACCAGATTGAAATCATATGGCTCGGAAAGGATCTCCTCAATAGATTCTTTATAACGCATTCTTGGTCCAAGACGGTCTCCGGGAATATCCTTATATCCGTCACCTGTCCAGATGTTCATAACACATGGGATACCGGTTTCTTCAGCAAAATACTGAGAAATACGGATACATGCCTGTCCATGGCGGATCCAGAATTTTCTTGTCTCTTCATCCGGGCTGCTTAAGGTAAGTCCATCTTTAACTTTCGGGCTTGAGAAAAATGTTGGGTTGAAATCAATGCCCACACCTTTGGCTTTTGCAAATTCTACCCATTTTTTGAAGTGCTTTGGCTCAAGCTGATCTCTGTCTACCCACTGGCCGTCTTCAAAAATCGCATAGGATGCATGTACATTGATTTTCTTCTTGCCAGGAGCCAGAGACATAACCTTTTCCATATCTGCCATCAGCTCTTCCGGTGTTCTTGCCTTTCCAGGATAATTTCCTGTTGTCTGGATACCGCCTGTCAGTGGGCCGTCCTGATCAAAACCTTTTACATCATCTCCCTGCCAGCAGTGAAGGGAAATTGGCACATTTTTCAGAACCTCAATCGCTTTGTCTGTGTCCACTCCGATCTGGGCATATCTTGCTTTTGCAGATTCATATCTTTCCTGTGTGGTCATTGTTTGTTCCTCCTTTAAATAATCTTTTCCAAATGGACTTTGATTACATTATTTATAAATTTTAATATCAAAAGACTGATGGATGGCAGATCTTGCTTCCTCTACAGACCCAAACTCTCCTGCTTCCAGCATCTGTGCTGTAATATTTCCAATGGCTGTAGCCTCTGTAGGACCTGCATGAACCTCTTTTCCGGTTGCTTTTGCTGTCAGCTCATTTAAATATCCTGCATTTGCACCGCCCCCTACAATGTGGATCCTGCTATAGGTTCTGCCTGTCATTTCCTCCAGGCTCTTTGCTGTACGTGCGTAGCACTCTGCAAGGCTTGTATAGATCACGGTTGCAATCTCACCTAAGGTTTCCGGAACCTGCTGACCTGTTCGTCTGCAGTAGTCCTGGATCTCTTTGGTCATATTCTCAGGAGAAAGGAAGCACTGGGCATTTGCATCCACTCTGGATGGGAAATCTTTTGCTTCTTCTGCCATCTGGCAGATCTCTCCAAATCCGTATTTATCCTGAAATTCATGACGGACAGACTGGATCATCCAAAGTCCCATAATGTTCTTCAGATAACGGAATCTTCCTTCGTAACCGCCTTCGTTTGTCAGATTCATCTTGCAGCTTTTCAGTGAACAGTCTGCTTCTCTTCTCTCCAGACCCATCAAAGACCAGGTGCCGGAGCTGATATAAATAAAGTCATCATCATTTGCCGGTACTGCAAGAACTGCAGAGCCTGTATCATGGGTAGCCGGTGCTACAACCTCCAGGTCAAAGCCTACCTCTTCCTGTACTTCCTTTGTAAGATGACCAATGGGTGTGCCTGGCATGATCAGCTTCTGGAACATCTTTCTTGGATATCCCAGCATATCGATCAGTTCATAATCCCAGTCCTTTGTCACCGGATTCACAAGCTGTCCTGTAGTTGCATCTGTATATTCACATGTTTTCTTTCCAGTAAGAAGATAATGGAAATAATCCGGTACATGAAGCAGGGTATCTGCTTTTTCCAGATATTCCGGATGTTTTTTCTTTACAGCCATCAGCTGATAGATAGTGTTAAAGATCTCTTTCTGGATCCCTGTGCGCTCATACAGCTTATCCTGTGAAATGATCTTATATACTTCTTCATCCATGCCGTCTGTACGGTGATCACGATAGCCAACTGTATTACCAAGGATCTGTCCGGCTTCATCCAGAAGAACGTAATCAACTCCCCATGTATCTACGCCCATGCTTACCGGAATCTTGCCGATTTCTTTACATTTTTTCAGTCCGTCTTTAATTTCTACGAAAAGCCTGTCAAATTCCCAGCAAAGCTCTCCGTCTTTTTTTACCATCCCATTTTCAAAACGGTGCACTTCTTCCAGAACCATCTTCCCCTCTTCCAGATGTCCCAGGATCAGCCTTCCGCTGGATGCTCCAATGTCTACTGCCAGATAATATTTTGTCATTTTTAAAACCTCCTCAATATTTACACGATTCATCTTGTTTTGTCTGAATCTATGCAGGAATACCTTCATATTGATGATACCATATTACTACATAAATCAGCAAGGTATAAGAACCTTGTTTGCCATAAAAAAGGTCCTTATTTGCAAATGGTGGATATTGCCACGCCAGCCAGGTCACGTTCCTAAAAAGAAAACCGGAGGGGAGCCTCCGGTTTTCTTTTTAGCGCGAATGCCATCTCAAGACCTTCGGTCTTTCGATGTTCGCTGCGCTCATATAGCCTCTCATATGAAGCTTTTCGTCTGCAAGCAGCCGAAAGCTTCATATTTCGAGGCTGCATTCGCTTTAGTCGTACATTTAGTCGTACAGGTTCTGTGCGATTTCTTCATCGTTCATGTTCTCTGCTGTGTACCACTGGCATCCACTGTCAACGTCTTCTACAGTCTCACCTTTTGCAGCTTTGCAAGCAAGTTCAACTACAGATGCGCCCATTGCTACAGGAGCCTGTGTGATAGCACCGATAAATGTGCCGTCAGCAACTGCTGCTTTGATGTTTGCGCCGGAGTCAAATCCAACACCGATAACCTGATCATCACCGGAGCCAAGTTTCTGAAGGTTCTCATTACCAGTGATCATAGCCTCTGCGGAGTGCTGGTTGGAACCATATACGCAGATTGTGTCGTCTTTATTTAACAGTGTCTGGCAGTCGATTGCGGACAGCTCAGATGTTACCTGTGAAGGAACAAGGATCTCGATCACAACATCACCGTCGTCTGTAGCTTCCACTTTAGCATCTCCAACGTATCTGTCATTTCCTTCAAGGGAAACAGTTTTGCCGTCTGCAATAACCAGCTCGCCCATTTTATCGATGAATCCAAGACCTCTGTTTACGATAGACTCGGAAGTAGCATCCTGGCCCATAACACCGATTCTTACTTTACCGTCAGCGTTTGCGATTCTGTCTTTTAATACTTCATATGTTTTCTCTGCTGCAAGAGCACCTGCTGCATAGTTATCTGTAGAAGCATTTGCAACTACTGCGCCTTCCGGAGCATCCGGCACACCGGAGTCAAAACCGATGATCGGGATACCAGCATCCTGAGCCTGTCCGATTGCATCCAGGCATGCGCTTGTATCAAGAGCAGCAAGTCCGATAGCGTCTGGTTTCTGGTTGATTGCGGAGTTCAGTTCCTGAACCTGCTCTGCAATATCAGACTCGGAGTTCGGTCCTACAAAGTTGATGGAACAGCCTAATTCTTCAGCTTTTTCCTCAGCACCTTTTAAAACTGCCTGCCAGTACTGATGCTGGAAACCTTTGGATACGATCTCGATGTTCAGTCCTGCATAATCGGACTCAGCATGAACTGTAACTGCACCAACCATAGTTCCAACCATTGCTGCACATAATGCAACGCTCATTAATTTCTTTCCTGCCATTTTGTAATCCTCCTTGATATGAATTATATAGTTTTTGTAACTGCTGCATACCCCTATGCAGTCTTTTTATTTTTCAGTACATCAATAAAGATTGCCAGAACCAGAACCAGACCTGTAAAGATCTGCTGCCAGTTCGCCTGCAGCCCGATGTACGGAAAACCTGTTTTCAGCAGTGACATTACGAAAACACCTAACAGGGTTCCGGTAACTGTCCCTACTCCACCATTCATGGATGTACCACCAATAATCGCTCCGGCGATAGCATCCAGTTCCAGTCCTGCTCCGGTTCCCGGCGGGATTGCCTGGAATGTAGCCGCATAGGCGATACCTGCAAGTCCTGCAAAAAAGCCGGAGATCAGATAAGCCAGAGACTGGTATTTTACTACATTTACACCAGAAAGGCGTGTTGCTTCTTTGTTGCTTCCAATAGCGATGATATAACGTCCTGCCCTTGTTTTATTCAGGAAGATGGACATTACAATCACACAGATCAGTACCAGAAGAAATCCTACAGGGATCATCTTTCCGTTCATTTTCAGTTTGAAAATGCTGCGGAACCAGCCATTTTCAGCTGCTGCTGGAGGCCAGGTAACACTCATGGCTCCTGTAAGAAGGGAACCAAGACCTCTGGTGATCATCATGGTACCAAGTGTTGCGATAAAGGGAGGCAGATCCATCACTGCCACAAGCAGTGCATTTAACAGACCGATCAGGACTCCCAGTGCGATCGCTGCCAGCATACCAACCACTACAGGCATTCCTACCTTTGTGATCAGATGACCGCCGAACAATGCGTAACAAATCATTCCTGTACCTATGGAAAGATCCACACCGCCTGTGATCAGGCAGAAGGTAACACCGATTGCCATAAAGCTGATATAATAAGAATAATCAAAAATACTAACTAATGTGGAATACTGTCTGAAAGCCGGACTTCCAATGGAAAACATGATCGCCAGGAAAACAATAACCAGTACAACCACGATCTTCTGGGTTCCAATGGCTTTTACAATGGGATTGTTGGTAAAAGCATTCCCCTTTTTTTCTCTATCTGCCATTTTTCTTTCCTCCTCTTACTCTCTTCTGGTAGCCGCATGCATGATGTTTTCCTGGGTTGCCTCTGCGATATCGATCTCACCGGTCTTCTTCCCTTCACACATTACCACGATACGGTCACTCATTCTCAGAATTTCTGTCATTTCAGAGGAAATCATAATGATCGACTTTCCTTCTGCCACCAATTCATTCATCAGGTGATAGATCTCACTTTTCGCACCTACATCAATACCTCTGGTAGGCTCGTCAAAGATCAGGATATCACAGTTTCTTACCAGCCATTTGGCGATAACCACCTTCTGCTGGTTTCCACCGGAAAGATTTACTACCAGCTGATCTACCCCTGGCGTTTTTGTTTTCAGTTCATTTACATATTTCTTTGCGATCTCATTTTCTTTTTTCTTGTTGATGAAGATTCCATTCATGAAATTCTCCATGCTTGCCATGGTGGAATTCTCTGCAACACTTTTGGCTACAACGATCCCGTAGCGCTTTCTGTCCTCTGACAGATAACCGATTCCGCACTTAACAGCATCCATAGGATTCTTGATATCTACTTTTTTTCCATTTACATAGATATCGCCGCTGTCTTTGGGATCAGCCCCGAATAAAGCCCTGGCAGTCTCTGTACGCCCGGCTCCCATCAGTCCGGAGAAACCAAGGATCTCTCCTTTGCGAAGCTCAAAGCTTACATCCTGTACCATTTTGCCTGCATTCAGGTGTTCTACCTTCAGAACAACCGGTGCATCCGGTGCCACATTGCTTTCTGTCTTTGGATCTTCATAAATTACACGGCCAACCATCATATTGATGATGTCGTCCTTTGTGCAATCCTTTGTGATCAGGGTTCCTACATAGCTGCCGTCACGCATAACGGTTACACGGTCTGTGATCACCTTGATCTCATCCATACGGTGGGAAATATAAACAATTCCCAGCTGCTTATCCCTTAGGTCACGGATGATCTTGAACAGTTCTTCAATCTCAGATTCTGTAAGAGCCGCAGAAGGCTCATCAAAAATGATCACCTTTGCTTCATGGGAAATCGCTTTTGCGATCTCACACATCTGCTGCTTTCCAACGGTAAGATTTCCCATTTTCTCTTTTGGATCAATATCGATGTTCAGCTGCCGGAAAAGCTTTGCTGCTTCTTCATTCATCTTTGCATCATTGATCAGCTTGCCATTCATGATCTCACGGCCGATAAAAATATTCTGTGCCACTGTAAGATGATTCAACATGTTCAACTCCTGGTGCACGATCACAATACCTGCATTCTGTGCATCCCTGGGGCTTGTAAACTCTACTTCTTTTCCCTCATATGTAATGGATCCGGAATCTTTGGAATAAATACCGGTCAGAACCTTCATCAGAGTGGATTTACCGGCTCCGTTCTCTCCCATCAGAGCATGAACCTCGCCCTTTCTGATCTCCAGGTCAACATGGTCCAGTGCATGGACGCCGGGGAAAGATTTATCTATACCCTTCATTGTTAAAATGACTTCACCCATATCTCTATCCTTTCTCTCTACCTTATTGTAGTCACACATCAGTTCTTTCTCTTCTTACTCCGAACATCAGCATACACTGCCAGAAGAACGATGATACCGGTAATTACATACTGATAATCTTTCTGGAAGCCCATTGCAAGGATACCTTCCTGAAGAAGTGATACGATCAGGACACCGATGATACTTCCTCCGATGGAAGCCACACCACCTGCCATGGAAGTTCCTCCCATAACACAGCTTGCGATAGCATCATTATTAAATGTATCACCAAGTCCAGGCTGAACCGTTGTATAAGCACCAACATAGGCAATCGCTGCAACTCCTGCAAGTGTTCCGCAGATCACGTATGCCAGCATTTCCCATTTCTTAACATTAACACCGGATAATCTGACTGCCTCTTTGTTGCTGCCCAGGCAGAGGATGTATCTTCCTGCCTTTGTGTTATTCAGGATGATCCCGCAGATCACTGCGATCACCAGAAGGATCACAAGCCCCATGGGGAAATCTGTGTTTCCGATCTTCATTCTTACCAGGCTTCTGTACCAGCCGGATACATCACTTGACTGGGGCCAGCTGATGGTCTGTGTCTGTGTGAATACAGATCCGATTCCCTTTGCCAGCATCATGGACGCCATGGAAGAAATAAATGACGGAAGTCCCATGTAGGCTACCAGGAATCCGTTCCAGATACCAAATGCAAGTCCTACCAGAACACATACCAGAAGAGCTGCTCCTGTAGGTATGCCGTCTTTTGTCAAAAGTCTTCCGGCGATCAGTGCCGCACAGAACATCACCGGACCGATTGAGAAATCAATACCGCCGGTAGCAATTACAAAGGTAACACCAAGTGCCAGGAATCCAAGAAAGTATGCATAATTTAATGCACTCAGGATTCGGGAATAGCTTAAAAACGTAGGGCTGATGACTGCAAATGCAATGTACATAACAAGCAGCACACCACATAATACAATCCTGTTAAATCCAACCTTTTTTACAAATGGGCTGTTTTTGAAATTTTCCATTTCCGTTCCTCCTCATTTCGTTTCCCTTCAACTGTGCTTATTATATCTTGTGGCTATCTGGATTTTAATGGAATATATTCTGTAAAAAGGTTAAAAATTTACGGTAAGGAATTTATTTACCTTTTTTATGGAACGCAAAAAGAGAACGGATCTCTCCGCTCTCTTCTGTTACGTTTATGTATTCTTTTTTGTGTTAAACGGGAATAAAAGTTTTTCCATCTCACTGTTGTACATATTTTCCGGTGTGATCAGTTCACACCCGGAATCCACATTCTTTTCCGCTGTTTTCCCTTCCAGACGGAGAACGGTTTCTTTTACCCCAAGATATCCCATTTTAAAGGCTTTCTGTACTACAAAGGCTTTAAAAACCCCCTGTTCCATCAGCTGCACAGCCTCCTGAGAGCTGTCTATGCCTACCGTTGCGATCCTGTCCTTTGCATCTGCCTCTTTCACTGCCCTGGCAGCGCCTACAGAGGAATATTCATTCATTCCTGCGATCATCTTCAGATCCGGATATTTTTCCATCAGTTCCTTAGCCAGCTTGTAGGATCTGTCAAAAAGGGAATTACAGTATACCACTTCTACAATATTATCTGCATAATCTCCCAGCCCTTCCCGGAACCCCTGCTCCCGTTCCACGGCTGTAGATACTCCTTTTACATGGCTGATCACAGCGATTTTATCATCTTTATCCACAATCGTTCTTGCATATTCCCCAAGTCTTCTCCCTGCTTCCACATTATCTGTAGCCACTGTCAGATCCTGTAGTTCCTCGCTGGTACAGGAATCGATATAGGTAAGGCAGATACCCTTTTCCTTTACCTTTTTCAGATCTTCAATCGCTGCATTACTGCTGGATGTGGAAAAAAGGATCCCATCCGGATTTTTTTTAATCGCTTCTTTCAGAAGATTGATCTGCCCCTCCACGTCCTGCTCATTCTCAGGGGCCAACACTTCCAGCTGTGCCCCGTATTCACTGGCAGCCATGCGCGCTCCTGAAATAAGGGAAGACCAGAAATCACTGGTTCCGTCTTCTGTTTTGGGAATGTAGATCAAAGACAAAGGAGTGCTGCTTTTTTTCTGCTGCAAGATGTATCCGGTAAAAAGCCCCAGAAATACCAGAAAGCCGATCACACCCATTGCAATCCATCTTTTATATTTTTTCATGATCAGCCTCCTGTTTCATTGGAATCACAATAGTGGCAGTGGTGCCCTCCCCTGGCCTGCTGGTATATGTGATCCCGTAATCCGTTCCGTAATACAGCTGAATCCGCTGCTGCACGTTATAGACTCCCACTCCGTTTGACCGGTAATTTACCTTATGCTTTTCAAAAATATGGGACAGGGTCTGTTCATCCATACCAGCTCCGTTGTCCTGGATCCGGATCACAGCATTTTCCCCTTCCCTGCATCCGCTGACTACCAGCAGCCCTTTGCCTTCTTTATATTTCAGTCCATGATAGATGGCATTCTCAATAAGAGGCTGAAGTACCAGCTTAATGATCTGCACTCCAAGAATCTCTTCCTCTACCTGGATCTGAAATTCCAGTTTGTCCTTATAACGCATTTTCTGAATGGTCAGATAGCTTCTTGCATACTCTACTTCCTGACGGATGGGGACCTGCTCCTCTTCATTACTGATGCTCTGGCGCAAAAGCCGTGCCAGGGAAGCTGTCATGATCACCACTTCCTCATTTTTCTTTCCTTCTGCCATCCATATGATGGAATCCAGTGTATTGTACAGAAAATGGGGGTTGATCTGAGACTGCAATGCTTTCAGTTCGCTTTTCCTTTTCTGCTGCTGTTCATAAATATTCTGCTCCATCAATTCCTGGATCCTGCTGGTCATTATATTAAAGGACCGTGTCAGACTTCCAACCTCATTCTGGGAGATAACTTCTACTTCTGCTGCCCCAAAATCCCCTTCCTGTACCTTTTCCATGGAATCCCTCAGCTGCTGGATCGGCAGGGTAATATTCCTTGCGATCATATTAGAAAAAAGCAGTGCTACAATGATCAGAAGAATGGCCACTACCACATAAATGCTCTGAGCCTTTTTGCTGTCCTTCAAAAGCTCTGCCGTATTCGTACAGCCCACCACTGTCCAGCCTGTTTTCTCAGACCTGGAAATGGTATAGAGCCTGGCGTTGTCTCCGCTTCCGGTCATCACAGTCTCCTGATCTGTATTCATCACAAGATCAATATTCTCTGTCTGAAGTTCATTGTAAAGCTGTTGCTGCTGTGGATGATAAACAATATTTCCATCCTGATCAAGAAGGAAAACATATCCTTTGGACCCGATGCTGTTCTGATCGCACAATTCACTGATTGCACTGTAGTTCAGATCAATGAATACAACCCCTTCTCTGTTACCGCTTCCTGTAAAATTACGTACTCCACGGCTTACTGTGATCACCCAGGGACGTTCTCCCCGGATCACATGCTGCACATGGGAGGAGGTAAGCACAGAACGGTTGCTGGCTATGGCATCCTTGTACCAGGTCTGTGTATCCAGATCAAGATATGCATTCTGCTGCTGGCCTCCATTATTGAAAAGCCGGTTCCCGTCTTTCTGGATTACCCCAATGTTACGTATATCGCTGCGGCTTTTTAAAATCGTGCGGAACTGTTCTACGAGACGCTGTCTGCTCTCAGAAGCCTGAAGATCATCTTCATCCTTGTCATACAGAAATGTCTGGGCATCCCTGCTGCCGGACACCATGGATACAATATTGTCCATATAATCAATATAAGAATCTATAATCTGATTGGTCTGACGCACGATGGTCCTGGTATAAACCACCGCATTATCAAATACCGAGGTTCTGGTAAAACGCAGGGAAATTCCTACCACAGTGATCACTGCGCACAATACCAGTACAGAAATCGCAGCAAAAAGTGCGCTTCGCACACTTTTAAAATGCCGGAGCACATCCCTTTTTCTCTTTTTTACCTTCATCTGCGCCTCTCCCTAGCATATTCCGTAGGTGTCTTGCCGGTCATTTTCTTAAAACAGATCCCGAAATAATGTGGATCTGCAAAGCCTACCTTCTCTGCGATCTCATAGTTTTTCAAAGTGGTATTTTCCAGAAGCTCCATGGCCTTTTCGATCCGCAGCCTTCCCAGCACTTCAATAAATGTTTCGCCTGTCATCTCTTTAAAAACAGTAGAAAAATAGCTGGTACTGATATTCAGATATGAACAGATCTGATTCAGGCTCAGGTCCGGCTGCATATAGCGAGCCTGGATATAGTCCATGGCAAGGGCAGCCTGTCTGTGTCCACTGGAGCTGTTCAGCATCTGAAGCTCTTCAAAGGATCTTGCCGCATATTCCTTTACCAGCTTTACTGCTTCCTGGAAGGTACGCTGCTCTGAAATCTTGGCCTGCAGCGCTTCTCTTTGCTTTAATTCCTTTTCGTAATCTCCGGTAACAGAGCCAAGGCAATATCCAATGGTACGGATGATCTGCTGCAGATATCCGCAGGCTCTGCTTTTCCCTACACGGGCTGCCTGGATCTGTTGTACGATCTGCTCCAGGCACATTTCCACCTGCTTTTGACTCCCGGTTTTCAGGCCTTCTGTCAGATCCTCCAGAAACACCTGAATAGAAAGACGGCTTTCCTGTTCCTTCTCATCTTCCATATCAATGAGAAGATTGCCTCCAAGAAGATATCTGCACTCTATGGCCTTCTGTGCCTGTTCGTGAGAAAAATGCAGTTCTGTCAGGCTTCTCACCCAGCCTCCGATACCAACAGACACCCCCATACCAATGGCTTCCCCGGCCTTTTCCTGGATTTCCTTACATACCAGCTGGATCCTGTTTTCAAATTCTTTATTCTTTTCTCCAGTAAAAAGAACGCAGACCCTGCTGCTGCCTTCCTGATATGCGACGCCTGCATCCTCCCGGCTTACGATCTCATCACTGATATTAAAAAGCACAAAGGTCATCAGCTGGCTTTCCTGTCTCTGCTCTGAACCAATCTGAAAAAGCTGGGAATAGGCATCCAGGTCAATAATGGCTACCCTGTAAGACTGGGCATCCAGATAGATTCCAAGTCTTTCCAGCTGATGGATGCTTTCCTGTATGTCCCTGGTACAGGACACCAGCCCTTCTAGGGCATCTGAACGGATCATCAGCGCATTATCCCGATAATCCTCAGAGGTCTGAAGCAGTGTATCCATCTGCTCCCTGGCTCCCCGCTTCTCATCGATCTTGGCTTTTACTTTACCGATCACTTCTCGCAGTTCCATGGCTGTCACAGGCTTAAGAAGATACTCGCTTACCCCATACTGGATAGCCTTCTGGGCATACTCAAATTCTCCGAAGCCGCTGAAAATAACAATAAAAATATCCGGATAACTCTCATGGAGAAACCGGCTTAACTCCATGCCATCCATATATGGCATGCAAATATCTGTGAGGACGATATCCACCGGATGCTCCATCACAAATTCCATAGCCTGCCTGCCATTCTCACAATCCCCCACCAGTTGGCAGTCCATGGATCCCCAATCAATGTTCTCCTTGATAGCATCTCTGACCAGGATCTCGTCGTCTACTAATAAAATACGATACATTCATTTTCCCTAATTGTAAAAACACCTTATACATTCCCCATTTTTCAGCCCAGCGGTACTTTTTACGATCTTC
The DNA here is from genome assembly GCA_900316115.1 of uncultured Eubacteriales bacterium. Lineage (GTDB taxonomy): Bacteria > Bacillota > Clostridia > Lachnospirales > Lachnospiraceae > Blautia_A. The sequence continues at coordinate 42,567 of ONBN01000001.1, read as the reverse complement.
CTCTCCCATTCTTTTCTAATATAGTACCATATGTTCCCTGATATTACAACGGAACTCCTGAAAATTTGCACAAAAAGCATTTCTATTTTCCGACCCTGGTGGTATAATCTGAATAACTATATATTTTTCAAGGGAGGAACTTAGTTTGAAAAGAAAAACCATTGCCATCCTTCTTGCTGCTGCCATGGTCTGCACATCTGCAGGCTCTGTATGGGGTACAGAAGAAGTTTTTACAAATGATACCAGGCTTTTTGAAGAAGCTTCCGATAATGATTTTAATAATGTTTCTGATGAGTCCTCTGACAGTGGAGAGGCTTCCGGTGATGTGACAGATATCGTCTCTGAAAGCATGGGTACTCCTGTTGATGTAACTGCTGAAGATATGGATATTCCTGTAGATGTAACCGATGAATCCTCTGCTGATGTGGATACTTTTGAAGCAGAGGCAGATGATTTTTCCCTTTTTTCAGATGGTGAACTCGATCTTCAGGAAGCAGACACCCCGGCAGATACCGGCATTCAGGCTGCCTTTGATGCTGACACAGGTATCCTGACTCTTTCAGGCACAGGCAGCACCGGCGATTTCAGCCAGAGTGTGCGTCCTGCCTGGGACAGCTACCGTGACCAGGCTACCCAGATCCAGATCTCTTCAGGGATCACACAGATCGGATCTGCTGCTTTTTACGGATTTTCAAAGGTAACTTCTGTATCCCTTCCGGATACTCTGGAGACGATCAGTGACGGAGCCTTTGCAGAATGTACTTCCCTCACTTCAGTCTCTTTACCGGACTCAGTTTCCAGGATCGGGGATTTTGCTTTTCAGGCAACCCAGATCACTTCCCTGACCCTTCCGGCTTCTCTTACCACACTTTCTGATAAGATGCTTTTTGGCTGTGAATGGCTGCGGGAACTGCTTGTTTCCCCTGATAACCCTTCCTATCAGAGTGTGGACGGTGTTGTTTTCACAAAAGATATGACCACCTTATGTCTTTATCCGCCAGCCCGCTCAGGATCCTCCTACCGTGTGCCGGATCAGGTAAAGACCATCGGTATCTATGCCTTTTATGCAGCAAACCTGCAGACCGTGGATCTGAACCAGGTATCCAATCTTGGGCTTGCCAGCTTTTATAAAAGCCATCTGACCTCCATCACTATCCCGGACAGTGTAACTGAAATGGGAACCAGTGTATTTTCCAGCTGCGGACAGCTGGCTTACGTTACTGTTGGCAATGGACTTACCCAGATCCCTACCCAGGGCTTCCAGTACTGCAGCAGTCTTGTCAGCATTACATTTGGTTCAGGGATCCGTGAATTTGGCAACAATAGCTTCAGCTACTGCAATTCCCTGGAACAGATCCAGATCCCGGAGGGAGTGTCTGTGATCCCTAATGGCTGCTTCGGACAGTCTGCTTCCCTGAAGGAAGTCGTATTTCCTTCTACTTTGAAGGAGATCCGTTATCAGGCATTTATGGGCTGCCCATCTCTTACCCAGGTTACTTTCCCGGACAGCCTGATTTCTATTGGAAGATATGCATTTTATAATACTGGTATTACTTCCGTGGTGCTGCCTTATGCTTCTGTAGCTGTAGGCGACCACGCATTTCCGGACACAGCTTCTGTTTCCACCCGTCCGGATACCCGGGTTAATCCTGCAGATGAGCTTCTAAAAACAGCCAGCCAGATCCCGGTAAATGTTACTTATGATTATGAAAGCGCATCCCAAATGGTTGCTCTTGTAAACCAGCAGCGTACAACCAGAGGACTTTCTTCTCTTACCATGGACAAGACTTTGCTGGAGGCTGCCATGAACCGTGCCAGTGAGCTTTCCCTGGTTTATTCCCATACCCGTCCCATCGGCATATCAGGACTCACCGCCTGCCTGGATGCTTCTTATGAAAGTATTTCTGCAGGACAGGGAACTGCTTCTGAAGCGCTGGCAGTATGGATGAATGGTGAAGATCAGGCAGGACTCTTTGATGCAGATTATACAGCAGCCGGTGTTGGAGCCATCACCGCAGGCGGTGTGAGCTACTGGGTGATCCTTTATGGAAAGCAGGTAACTTCCCCTGCTGATATGAATGCTTATACCAGCAGTTCTGCTGCTGCGGAAATACCTTTTGTATCTTCTCAGGGTATTCCTTTCAAATTCTACGCAACCGGCAATATGAAGCTTGGTCTTAGTGAAAAGAAAGAAGTGGAGTTTTTCATTGACAACGGATTTTCCCATGTACAGATTTCTCCATCTGCCCTTACCTTCACCAGCGCCAGCCCATCTGTATGCAGAGTTTCTTCCAGTGGGATCCTGACTCCCAAACGTGCAGGTAAAGCCACTATCACAGTAGCTCTGAAAAGTAACTCTCAGGTAAAGGCATCTTTGACCGTTACTGTTGATTCCCGTCTGCGTACCCCTAAGATCCATACAGTGAAGGCCACCAGCTCCCGTTCTCTCCGGATCATGTGGGACAAGATTCCCGGAGCTACTTCCTATACCCTCTACTATAAAGAGGGCAAAGCCAAAACATGGAAAGTCCTTCAAAAAGGGATCACACGAAACGGCTACAATCACCGTTATTTAACACCAGGCACAACTTATACCTACACAGTACGTGCAGTTTCCAAAGCAGGAACAAGCCGGTATGATACCAAAGGCCAAAAAGGAATTCCTGCCGCCATTGCTCCTTCCCTTAAAAAGGTTTCTTCTCTTTCCACTAACAGAAACCTGATCTCCTGGAAAAAAGTGGCAGATGCAGACGGATACCGCATTTACATCAAAAAAGGAAAAAGCTGGAAACTGCTTGGTTCCACAGCTAGTAAAACCACTTCCTTTATCCATAAAAGCTCCCGCTCTTTCCCGGTTGCTCCTGGAAAGATAAATACCTACACAGTAAGAGCCTTTACAAATACAGGCGGTCGTCAGGTGCTTGGCTCCTATCTTACTTCAGGGATCACGGCAGCCACACCTCTTTCCCAGGTGACGTTAAGAAGCGTTAAGGCAGTCTCCTTGGGTGTACGCCTTACCTGGAAGAAATGTACCGGTGCCACAGGCTATGTGATCTACCGCTATGAAAAGGGATCCTGGATAAAGGCAGGTGTAAGCCACAGCCTGACTTATACAGATACAAAAGCAGTAAAAGGTACTGCTTATCGTTACAGAGTTTGTGCTTACAGTCGTTCCGGAAAAAATGTTGTGTACGGCCGTAACTCAAAAATAAAATCCATATATTTTTAAATGCGAAAGGAGATTTGTCACATGCAGATCAAAGATTATGCAACAGGAGTCCAGCACATTGGGGTTCCTACAACCGACATGGCAGAAACTCTTCTGTTCTACACAGAACTGGGGTTTGAGATTGCCTTTTCCAAAACAATGGAGGACACCGGAAAAACCGTAAACTTTTTAAAGCTTGGGAATCTTGTGATTGAAACCTATGAATGTGATTCTACGTCTATGGCTTACGGCGCTGTGGATCATATTGCCATTAATGTAACAGACATTGAGGCTGTTTACGACCTGGTATGCAGACATGACCTGAACACCTTAAATGATCAGATCAATTTCCTGCCATTCTGGGACAATGGAGTGAAATTCTTCACCATCGAGGGTCCAAATAAAGAAAAAGTGGAGTTCAGCCAGTTTCTGTAAATCATTTCAGAAATTTTATGTGTATTCCCAGAGTTCCGATTCGTTATGCTTCAGGTAATGCTCCTGTAACTATTTCATCATTTTGAGTAAAATATTGCCTTGTAATCCCTTCTGTCGCCATGTACTCTATAAAAAAAGACAGAAGGGAGAGCAAACAATGTTATTGGGAGTTCCTGAAATTTTATCACCTGAATTATTAAAGGTATTATGTGAAATGGGTCACAGCGACCGTCTTGTGATCGCAGACGGCAATTTTCCTGTAGAATCCATGGGCAAAAATGCAGTGGTTGTACGCTGTGACGGTCATGGAGTGCCGGAGATCCTGGATGCCATCCTGACCATGATCCCACTGGACACTTATGTAGAACATCCGGTAAATCTGATGGAGGTAATGCCAGGAGACAATGTAGCTACACCGATCTGGGATACATATAAAGAGATCGTTACAAAACATGATGTCCGTGGTGCCTCAGCTGTAGGCAATATTGAACGCTTTGCATTTTATGAAGAAGCAAAAACTGCTTACTGCATTATCGCAACCAGCGAAAAGGCTGTATATGCCAATGTAATGCTTCAAAAGGGCGTTGTGATCAACAAATAAGGCTTTTATCATATTTTTTTATTGTAGCAGGTGATTTTCACGGAATTTCCTGTTACGTAAAAAAGACGGCCTGTATATTCCTTATGTTTTACCATCTGGAATATATAGGTCGTCTTTTTATGTACTGTATTAATTCTTATGATGCTTACGCAGTATTACTTCCTGCTTTATATAGCATTCCTTTTTACTTATGAATTTTTCTTATTCTTTTTCACAAGAACCACGACTATGATCACTCCAATGATCACAGCTGCAAGAAGAATCCACAGAACCAGATTGCCAGTCTCCTTTGCCTTGGTTTCCTGGGAAGAAGCTTCTTTTGCCTGTGCCTCTTTATCAGTATCTGCCTTATCGTTATCCTTTTCTTCAGTAGAAGCTTTATCCGTAGGAGTTATAGCTTCTTCGGTAGGTGTTACTGCCTTTTCTGTAGGTGTTATAACTTCTTCGGTAGGTGTTACTGCCTTTTCTGTAGGTGTTATAACTTCTTCGGTAGGTGTTACCTCCTTCACAGCCTGTGTGGGGGTAGCTTCCGGCTTCGGAGTAGCCGTTGCCTCTGGCTTCTTGGTTGGTGTTGCTTCCGGCTTCCTGATTGGTGTTGCTGTCGGCTTCTGGGTAGGTGTAACTTCTGTCTTCCGGCCGCCATCTGTAGCTACTTTCCCTGTAGATACCTCTGCATCTGTAGCTGCTGCATTATTTTGGGATGCATCTACTGTATTCTCAGCAGATACAGGATTCTCGGTAGGATTCACAGTCTCAACGATCTCTACTCCATCTGCGTCCTCACCTTGTGAATCCTCGCCCTTGGCCTGATGGATATTCACCCAGCCCTCAATGCCTTCATAATCTGTCTTGCCCCACAGGCCATCCTCTCCGGCATCTGCCTCTGCTGTAATATGCAGAGTCTGTCCATTAGGGATCTGGTCTGCACCGGATACAGTATCATACTTCTCGCCAGGACCATGATACAAAGCAACGCTGCCATCCTTCGCAGCTACAGTAAGATCATAATCTGCATCCTCACCACCATAAAGGTAATATTCAGACTTTACAGCCTCTGAACGGGTAACTGGCTTCAAGTCATCTGTGGGAACAAATCCGTACATACCATGATACCTGGTATATCCCCATACCCGCTTATCATCTGTCTTCTTCTCGCCTTCTATATGAAGGGCTGTCCCATTAGGGATCAGCTGCTCATTCAGCTTCTGACTGTCCAGATCAGGCTCTGCATATATATTGATACCGCCTTCTTTACTTTCCACGATCATATAATAATCTGTAGGATAATCTGTGCCCTGCGTATTGCCTGCATCTGCCCATACAGTTACTGTAAACAGAACTGCAAATACAGCTCCCAGAAACCCCTTTATCATATTCTTCATATGGTTCTTCCATTCCCTTCTTATCTGTTAAATTTCATTTTATCATGTCCATGGAAAGTTTCAATCCTTTCTTGTCACTTTTTGCATGAAAAATGTAACTGCCAGGTACCCTTACAATTACCCCAGAGGCAGTAAAACGCCTGACCATCCATTCAGACAGTCAGGCGATATTTACAGGCTTTCAAGATCTCCCATTTATTGAACAGGCTCACTGGGATTCAGACCTTTTGCCACTGATATCATTTATATAATGGTCCGTAATTCTTGCATGCACGGTAATCAGCACCTTCTTTATCCATGCCGAAAGCATTCCATGCTGCCGGTCGGAAGATCTGATCCTCGGATACATTGTGCATACATACCGGAATACGAAGCATAGAGCACATAGTGATCAGGTCTGCACCGATATGTCCGTAGGAGATAGCTCCATGGTTAGCTCCCCAGTTATTCATAACATCATATGCAGACTTGAATGCACCATCCTTGCCATCACATCTTGGTACGAACCAGGTGCATGGCCATGTGTAGTCTGTGCGTTTCCAAAGCGTATCAGATACATCCTCAGGAAGCTCTACTGTCCAACCCTCTGCGATCTGAAGAACCGGTCCAAGTCCTTTTACAAGGTTCAGACGGATCATAGTTGCAGGCATTGTTGCCTTTGTAACAAATCTGGAGGAGAATCCGCCGCCACGGAAATATCCGTTATCTGCTGCATTCCATGTGGTAGCAGCCATGATTGCTTTCTGATCTTCCTCTGTGATGTTCCACCACTCCTTCATTACAGGAGCACCGTTCTCATCCCTTGCCTCTCCGCTTGCATCCAGACAGCATGCACCGGAATTGATCAGATGGATCAGACCACCATTTTCTTTAACAAGACCTTCTGCTTCATAGCCTGTCACACGCTTGATCGCACTTGGGCTCCAGAAGGTACGAACATCTGCAAACATCTGTGCACGGCCCGTAAGAAGCTTCATAAACATCATTCCAAGGCCATTCAGTACATCATTCTCTGTTGCAAGGATATACGGCTCTCTTGCACCGTTCCAGTCAAAGGAAGTATTCAGCACTGCCTCTGCAAAGTCACCGTTAGGATAGAAGTCTGTCCACTGTCTCTGCCCCTGGAATCCGGCTGCCAGTGCATTATGTCCAATAGCTTCCTCAGAGAACTTAGGATCCAGTTTATCGCATCCGTTCATCAGTTCCTGAACGATCACTGCCATTTTAACAACAAATTCAAACTGTTCTTCTTTCTGCTCCTCTGTCATCTGAAGTTCCGGTGGGTTCTTGTCAAATCCGATGGTACAGGTTTCTTTTGCCCATTTCAGAGCCTTCTCAAACTCTTCATGATCATAAATACCTTCTGTCATACGACGGATGATCTCTACCTCATCCACAGACTCTACACGCATTCCAAGGTAGGACTCGATAAAGTCAGAATCAATAATGGAACCGCCGATACCCATACAGATAGAACCGATCTGTAGCCAGGATTTACCTCTCATGGAAGCAACAGCTACTGCTGCCCGTCCAAATCTGAGCATTTTTTCTTTTACATCTTCAGGCATCTCCATATCATCTGCGTCCAGAACCTCATGTCCGTAAATACCAAATGCAGGAAGACCTTTCTGTGCATGTGTAGCAAGAACAGACGCCAGATATACAGCTCCAGGTCTTTCTGTTGCATTAAAGCCCCAGACAGCCTTGATGGTCTGTGGATCCATATCCATTGTCTCTGAACCGTAGCACCAGCATGGTGTAACAGTAAGAGTAATGTCAACGCCCTCTCTTCTGAATTTCTCAGCGCAGGCTGCAGACTCCCCAACTCGTCCGATGGTAGAATCTGCGATCACAACCTTTACAGGCTCGCCGTTAGAATATTTCAGATTTTCTTCAAATAATTTTGCAGCAGCTTTTGCCATTCCCATAGTCTGTTCTTCCAGAGAACCTCTTACGTCCAAGGCGCCTCTTCTGCCGTCAATCGTAGGACGGATACCGATTACAGGATATCCACCGATCAGTCTGCTCTTTGCCATAATATTAAATACCTCCCATAATGAAATTTAGAATTTGTATCTGCCTTATCCCCTGGCAGATACGTATGTTCAACCTTCTCTGGTTTTCATTATACCGTTGTATGCTCCCTATTACTTGTGTTATAATAGCAAATAATAGCATAATATTCACTTTTTTCACTTTCACGAAAGGAGATGTATTTTTTGCACGGACTGGACCAGAATGAAGACCGGCCAAGAGGGACCTATCAGTTTCCTTTTGAGTTCCACCACATTGACAGCAGCCACCCACGTTACGAAATGTCCTATCACTGGCATATGGAATATGAGATCATGCGGATCCTAAGCGGCAGTTTCACTGTTACATTAGACGAAAAAAGCTTTACTGCAAAAGCAGGTGATGTTATTTTTGTCAACAGTGGGATCCTGCATAGTGGCATACCAGACAATGGATGCGTTTATCAATGCATTGTTTTTGACATTAATACCTTTATCAAGCAAAATACACTGTGCGGGAAATACATCCAGAAGATCGCCCATCAGGATCTGATGGTGTACCATCATTTTACAGAAAAGTATCCGGATATCCTGGATGCCGTGAACTGTATCTTTCAGGCTATCTGGGAGAAGCCTGAAGGTTATGAAATGACAGTTATTGGACAATTTTATCATTTTTTTGGCCTTGTTTTTGGTAAACATTTATATCTTGACCGGATTTCCAGAACAAGACGGGATTATAAAAGGATCCAGCAGCTGAAGCAGGTGGTAGAGTTCGTTGAAAAAAATTATGCCAGCCCTCTTACCCTGCAGCAGCTTTCTGCTTCGGTTTCCATGTCCCCCAAATATTTCTGCAGGTTTTTTTCCGAAATGACCCATCAGACACCCATGGACTACCTGAACCGCCAGCGGATCGAAGAAGCCTGTTTCCAGCTTTCCACCACAGATGACTCTATTACTGAGATCGCCTATCGGACAGGATTTAATGACTTAAGCTATTTTATACGTACCTTCCGCAAATACAAAGGTACCACACCTGGAAAATACAAAAAATTATAGACAAAACCGGAAGTCTTATCTGTATATCAGCCAGGCTTCCGGTTTTTAGACAAAAAAATAAAAAGATGGGAGATTCTTCGCTGTTCAGAACTGACAGCAGATATGATTTTTTACTTCTTTCCCTCTTTCGTTTCCAACATTCTATCAAAGCCGCCACAAGAATACAACCAAAAGAAAACCCTTTCATTTTCCATAATCTGACAGGTTGTACCTGTTTTCCCTTCTGATCCTGTCTGTTTTTCCCACATAAAGATATATTTCACCGAAAGTATGTAGGACGTTTATATCTACCCTGTTTTTGCTTCCAACAAAAAAAGACATCTTCTCCAAAAAACAGTTGAAAAAACCTGTTCTTCCATAAAGCAAAATGTCTTTTTCTGAAATATAGGAATTTATCATAATATCTGATTCAAAATGCTTTGTCCGTACTCTGCCAGAGAGTGGTCTTCTTCTCCTGTGCCGCCACTGACACCCAGCCCTCCGATAATGGTATCTCCCACTTTCAGGGGTACGCCGCCTCCAAAGATCACGATCTTTCCATTGTCCATCTTATCCAAGCCATAGAAAGTCCCTCCCGGCTGAGCCAATGCGGAAAGCTCCATAGTTGTCATCTTAACAGCTACAGATGTATACGCTTTCTTGACAGCTGCATCAAAGCTTACAAGAAATGCACCATCCATCACATGGACAGCAATGGGATTCCCGTCAGGGCCACAGACTGCGATCACAGCCTTCTTTCCCCTGCGCTGCGCCTCCTGCTCTATTGCTTCGATCAGCCTTTTGGCACTGTCCAAAGTGATCCTTCCCTGTATCCCCATTCTTTTTAAAACTTCCTGTATTACAGCTTCACTTACCGGCATTTCCTGCTTTTCCATAGCATCCCTTTCGTTCTTCAGATTTTCCGTATCCCCGGATACTGCTCTTTTTGATCCACAGCCTATGATCTGACCAGTTTCTCTTGCATCCATATATCTGGCCAAAACATAAAGATAATCTGCCAGACGGTTCATATATTTCTTTGCGCCATTGTCAGCCCCGAATTTCACACTTACAACAGCCAATGCCCGTTCAGAACGCCTTGCCACAGTACGTGCCACGTCTATCTGGGCAGACAGTCTGCAGGCGCCTGGAAGAATAAACTTCTTAGGTCTGTCAAACAAGGCTTCCATCCTGTCGATTTCTGATTCCAGGAAACTGGTTTCTTCATCATCGATCCGGTAATCCCTTTTATACGGATCTGCAATCCCGGCCATCAAGGTGATCAGCGTAGACTGAATTTTTTCAAGATTCTGTATAGTATCCGGATCCTTTAACATGGATTTTACCAAACCAATATGGCTTGTCAATTCATCAATAGTTCCAACCAGCTGAATCCTGTCATCTGACTTTGACACATTTTTTGTATGTACCAGACTTGTTGTCCCTTTGTCTCCGCCTTTCGTATAAATATTCATAACAGTGATTCCTCCATTTTTCCGGCTATTACAGATTTAAAGGGCATTTTCTTTACAGCCCTTGCACTGTTGGCTCCCAGATTACGGCACTGCCAGAATCTGGGGCAGTTCAGTTCAAATACATTTTTTCCTTTGGGAAGATGCTGCATCTGCATGGCGATCTCACTGCCTGTGATCCCGATCCCACAGCCCAGCATAGAGGCAGCTGCTGCTTCAAAAGCCAGTGTGTCCAAATCTCCCTGACGGCTGCATACCTGATACAATACGCCTTCTTCTTCGATCCCGGCGCAGATTTCTTTCAGATAATCTTCATCCGGTCTGCAGGTATACAATATGATCTCCGGCCTGTTCACAACCATTGCCCCTTCTCCTTCCTGTTCTTATTTTATCTGGAATGATCTTCTCCCAGATAGGACAGCAAAAGTCCTGTTGCTACTGCATTTCTCGGTCCTTCTGTCCCTCTGATATTTCCTCTTCCACAGACGATCCGATATTCCGAAAGAGCTGCCATCAGCATCTCCGGTATTTCAAAATCCTCTGCAGAACCGCCAACCAAAACTACATTTGGAATATTCTTTAAATCATTTCCCGGTGCTACTGTACGCAGCGCACGGATCGCATTTCTCACAAAAACCTTTTTCTTTGCATCCCTGCGTACCTCCAGAATGCGTTCCATAGGAATGTCTTCTTCGATCTTCAGCATCTCACCTGGCGCATGTAAAACCACATGGCCAAAATATCTTGGGTCTATAGACTCCTGAAAGAACTGCATAGAACCATTCTCCAGGCGCATGTGAAACAGGCTTTCCACCTTACCCATAGGATACTTCTTGATCTGTTCCGCCGTAACTCGGCTGCCAAGGCCAAGCTCTGTCTGAATCAGCATGGAAACCAGTTCTCCTGCGCCAGCCTGATGGGTTGTCCGTACAGAACCATCCGGTTCAAGAACAGCTGCATCTGTAGATCCGCCACCCATATCTAGGATTGCCAGTGGAAGCCTGGTGCCAGGTGTTGTCATTGCACCAAGGGAAGCCATCACAGCTTCCACACCGGCAACGGATGCCTTTACATGAAGCTCTGCCTCTAATCTGTCCGCAATCTGCTGCATGGGCAGGTGCTGGGTCTTTACCATAGCAGCAATACCTACCGCTTTCTCCATACAGGTTTCCCCTGCCAGGGATCCTGCGATCTCCACAGGCGCCAGAGTATCCACAGCCAGGATATCTGTGATCCTTATTTCTTCCCCTTTACTGCCTGCCACCTCTGCCATGCCATTCTTGATCCGCTTCAGCATATTTCCCACATTGGTGTTATCCTGACCTGTAATATCCCGGATCTCCCCTGCCTGGGATACAGCTTCCATGATCATATCGGCTCCTGCATCAATATTTACCTGCAGCTCCTTCTCTCCCATCAGATGGATTTCCCCTGCAGGCAGAATATTTTCTCTCATATTTCCATGGGGTGTACGGATCACTACCGCACTGCGTTTCCCAACAAGACTTTTGGCAATCGGAGTGACGGCCTTGGTTTCCTGTGCATCCAGCCCGAGAAGAGTGGCGATCCCATAAGGATTGGAAAGCATCCTGACGGATGTACCTGGCAGGGCAACCTCGATGGCTGCCAGCTTTCCTTCCGGGATCCTGGTGATATGTCTTACCTCATCCACAATGGGTATCTTACGGTTCAGTCTGTTTTCTACAAGTACAGCTTCATCTGCCTGAAGGATCAGCCCCCGGATATCCAGTTCAGGAAGGAACTGATTCAACCGTAAAGCTGCCTCCTCGTAAGAAAATCTGCTGGACACAACTACAATATAGGGTACTCCGTTCTCTCCCTTCCAGATATTCTCAAGAAAGATCAGCTGGCCTACTGCCTCTCCTGCACCTGCCGGTGTAGAAGGGTTATGTCCGATCATGGAAGATTCTGTAATGATCGTCTCTGTAATGGTCTCCATGGCAGTATCACCGATCACAGGAGCCGCCTCATTTAACCGGATCAGGGAAAGCCTCTCCACAGGCTCATGGATCAGCTCCATAGCCTCTGCAAGAGCAGCCTTGATCCCGTGAACATTAGGCAAAGTTCCCTTTGTACCTGTTGTCATCCTGGAGGCACTGGAAAGAAAACGGAATCTGCCATTATCTTCTACTGCTCCAATACATACTTCAGTTGTGGAATTTCCTATATCAACACCAGCGATCAGTTTCAAAGAAGAATTCCCCTTTTTTCATATATTTCTGCTGCTTCCAGAACAAGCTTTGCACAATGGGGAGCCTGGTATTTTTCCAGCAACTCCTGTGCCATCAGCACCAGTTCCCTTTTTGAGGAACGATTAGGACGCAGTTTATTGTACATATTCAAAATCACATCATCCGGAACATTTACCAGTTCTGAAGCTCTCTCAAAATTTGCAGTCATCTGAGGATTGTCTGCTTCTTTGGCTACCTGTCCCTGACGTTTCAGCATTTCAGATGAAATCTTAATATCTTCTGCTGTTACATTTCCTTTTTTTACTTCTTCAAGAGTAATTTCATTCAGCTTTTTCCCTGTCTTAGAAGTAATGGTATCTGCTTCATTCTGTCCAAGAGGATAATTGCTCATCGTGTTCCCTCCCAGCTGATCATTCCTTTTTCCGGATCCAGCTGCTCTGTCTCTACAATATGCATCAAGGCTGCCTTTACCTGATATTTGGCACGTACCATTGGATCATTGGTACATTCAATAGGTGTTACCTTCTCACCCTTCGCATATTTGGCAGCATTTCTGCCGATCTTCCGGTAAGTATCCAAAGTCATAAGCGGTGCCTGCGGAAAAAGTTCCAGATTAGACAAGGGATAGAGATCCTTCTGATGGATCACAGTGGTGCCTTTTGACTGAATCCCAATGCCGATCCCTGACCCGGAAAGCTTCGCTGACTGAAGAGCCATGAATCCAACGTCTGAAGTATCCAGAACCTTTACAACCCTTGAAACCATCCCTTCTTCCTCGATCCCTGCCTGCACATTCTGCAGTACCTGCTCTAAAGGGATCCCACAGATGGTAGATCGGATCTCTGTCTGAAAAGCAGCACCAACACCGATCACAATTTCTTTGGGATCTGTACCCTTTTCAGCCTTCACAGCCCCTTCATAAGAATGCTTTGGCTTCATCCGCATTCTTCCGGCAAGCTTATTTTCTTCCTTTTTCTCGGATATATTTCTTACTGTATCTGAGTGGAGCTGTCCATTTTTCTGCAACTGTTCCACTACTGCTGCAGTAACAGCACGTATCAGTTGTTCATCAATTTTCATAACACAGTCTCCTAAAATTCATCTACATTGATCCTGTGAGGAATCGCTTTGATCTCCTCCCAGCGTTCTCCGGTTACCCGATAGCCAGTGCCCGGTCCCATATAATCATTGGGTGTATTAACCCCGGACATTACCTGGAAATGCTCATCCAGGATAGCCGCTGTATGCATATAATCGCCGATCACTCTTTGCTTCAGCATGTTCAGGATACTTTGGGCCAGTTCCTCGTATCCGCTTTCTGCAAGGGCTTTCACCACATCAATCCCTGTGATCCCCCTTTTCATCAAATCATCTGCAGCCATAATGTCTGCTGCAGAATCCCTGTTCAGTGTATCCTTACTTCCATGTGCATAGGTAACAGCTTCTACCTGCTCATCTGTAATCTCAGTAAGACCCAGATATTTGAATACTGCCTGAACTGACTTTCCGGCTGTACGGCGTACACGGATCACTTCTTCCTCGGTCACAGGCCTTAGGCCTCCATCAACCTGCATATCTCTTTGAAGTACGTTGTAATCATCAAAATCCTCTGCATCAAAGTTAGATCCTGCAAACATATTATCGTAATTCGGCTCTGCTGCATAACCTGAAAAAATGAAATCCGTACCAGGCATAAACTGAAGCATGGTTCTTGCTGTCCTTCGCATGTCTGAATTGGAAAAGCTCTGGTCATTGGAGGAAGCACATTCCAGTCCAAGAAGAGCTGCCACAAGGTTTTCTCCCATAACTTCACGAATACCTGCCGGAACACCGGCAGCAACGCCAATGCAGCTTACAGATCCATTCTGGATCCCCTGGGAACCAGCTCCTTTTGTCACATAAAGACATCTGCATTCCAGATAAAGCATGGATTTCTGTTCGCTGCTTCCCATCAGCACTTCAGATCCGGAGCCTGAAGTAAACCTGACTTTAAGCCCCCTGGATGCATAAGCAGAATTAAGAAATGCCTTTGAATAAGGAGTATCATCTCCGTCAATAAAAACCTTCTCAGTTCCATATACAGACAGTGTCTCTGCATAGGTGGTAAATCCACGGATCCCAAGTTCCAGTTCCGTAGCTTCCTCTGCGGAGCACTGGGTCAGAACGCCTTTCTTTCCAGCCTGGGAACCAATCAGAAGGGCTATGGCATTAAAGGGGGCATATCTTGCCACACCCATGGTCGTCTCTTCTTCCCTGAATCCACGAAGTGCACCTTCCGCTGCATCTGCTGCGATCTGCACAGGATCGTCTTTCAGGTTTGTAATATGAGCCTGATTGCCAGGTACTCGTCTTGCACGCATTTTCTGCATGCCCATCATCATTTCCACCACATTCAGGTGATTGATCACTTCTGTCATTTTTGCAGGTGTGATCCCGGATACGATGGTAAGGATTTCTTTTCTGGATACGGAAATATCCACGATCTTCCGTGCAATCTCAAGAGAAGGAACTGCCATGGAGGCTTCTGCACGGTCAACACGGATCGCATAATCTGCAATAAACTGATCCAGGAAATCAAAGTCTTCTCTTTTCTTTCCATCCAGTTCTGTGATCACTCCGTTTTCAACCTTCACTGATGGCTTTGGATCATAGGGGCTGTGCATTGCCACAAATCCCATCTCCGGCCATTCATCGATAAATCCATCCAGATTTACTGCCCGTCTGTCTAATGTTTCTATTCTTTTTGATCTTTTCATAGTATCTACCTTTTCTAATAAAAAGACTTTTTGATCAATCCCTGTTTTCCGCATAACAGGAACATGTATAGCTGTTATATAAAACTGTATATGTATACAGGACAGTTACATAACTGTCCTGCGGCTTTCTCATTTAAAAGGACCAGAGCTTTGTATAAATCTTTACGATGTCCTCTTTGGTAGGAACTCTTGGATTGGTCGCTGTACATGCATCTGCAAGAGCTGCTTCTGCCATCCGGTCAATAGCAGCAAAATAAACATCCGGTGTGATGGTTTTCATTTCCTGAATCGTCAACGGTATGTTCATCTCTTTTTGCATAAACTGGATCCAGTTCACAAGAGAGCGTACACTCATTACTTTGTTATAATTGCTCAGTCCAAGTATATGTGCGATATTGGAATATCGTTTCACAGCCGGAAGATATTCCTTCTGGCTCTTGCTGTGTTTGTTGATATTTGCGTTAAACTCCACAATATGGGGAAGAAGCATTGCATTTGCCCTTCCATGGGGAATATGAAACATAGCGCCAAGCTGATGTGCCATGCTGTGGGTGATCCCAAGTCCTGCCGTATTAAAGGACAACCCTGCAAGGCAGGAGGCCACATGCATCTTCTGTCTGGCATGCATATCATTGCCATCCAGATAAGCCCTAAGTAAAAATACACCGCAGATCTCAATCGCCTTCTCAGCCAGTGCTGCTGAAAACTCATTATGGTCTGTGCTTACATAAGACTCCAGAGCATGGGTAAATACATCCATCCCTGTATCTGCTGTCACAGAAGCAGGCACACTGCGTACCAGTTCTGCATCCAGAATAGCCTCATCTGCTGTAAGGCTGTCGGATATAAGAGGATATTTCACATGTGCATCTGTATCATTTACAACGGCAAAGGAAGTAACCTCTGAGCCTGTACCACTTGTGGTAGGAATGGCGATCAGGCCAACTTTCCCATAATTATTGATCTTTAATGCAAATTCACGGATCGCTTTGGAGGAATCAATGGCAGAACCACCGCCTACTGCAATTACTGCTTCCGGCTGATACTCCAGAAACTTCTTCACACCCTCTGCGATCTTACCTACCGGTGCATCCGGTACTACATCTGTAAAAAGGTCGTACTGGATCCCACCACTTTTCAGAGGTGCTGTGATCAGATCGATCATATCTCCTTTTGCAATAAAAGGATCTGTAATGATCAATACTTTCTTATAAGGAATCACTTTCAGTCGTTCCAGTGAATTATCTCCAAAATGGATCACTGTTTTCATTTCAAATGTCTTCATACTCACATGCTCCTTATTCTTCTGAATCACAAGACGGATACAGGCACTTTATATCCCATTCATCAAAAAGCTCCATCCATTCATCTGAAGGTCTTACATCTGTCACTACAATATCCACATCTTTAAGAGAACCAGCTATACAAAAAGCCGACTGATCAAATTTCCCGTTGTCCAGTACAAGGATCTTCTTCTTTCCTGAATAGATCATTGCTCTCTTGGCACAGCCAAAGGCTTCCTGGGATTCCATGATCCCTCTTTCCCTATCCAGCGCCTTGCAGGAAAAAATAGTAGTATCTACATAATAGGATCTGAAAGCTTCGTCTGTCTTTGATCCAAGGAATGCCAGATATCCTTCTTTCATGGTTCCACCTGTGGATATGATGTTCCAGCCTGATACATCTGCCAGTTCCAGGAGTATCTCCATGGAATTGGTTAAAAGCGTAAGCTTTTCTTTGCTTTTTAATGCTTTTGCAATAAATACATCTGTGGTACTGGCATCCATGGAAATCGTCTCCCCTTCATGGATCAGGGAAGCTACGATCTCTGCCATTCTCTGTTTGCCTACCACATTCTGATTCTTACGAATATTAAAAGGCAGATCAATACTTACATTCTCATTAATCACCGCACCGCCGTAGCTTTTGATGGCAAGCCCTTCTTTTTCAAGCTTATCCAGATCCCGGCGTATGGTTTCCTCAGAGACGTTGTAAAGCTGGCTGAGTTCACTGACCACAACCCGCTTTTCTTCCTGTAGTTTCGTTAAAATCAAGTTCCGTCTCTCTAATGCAAGCATTTATCTGCCTCCTTTTCTATCTTTTGTTGTAAATTATAAAATACTGTCGATCATTTTCCTGTCCGGATGTGCGATCACAGAAGAATCCAGATACATTCCCTTTGCAGCCACAAGTTCTTTTGCTCTCTGGATAGAAGCTTCTACAGCAGAAACCTCACCTGTGATCATCATATAAGACTTTCCGCACATACCTTTGGCAATACGAAGTTCGATCAGATCTACAATAGCTGTCTTCGCAGCCTGGTCAGCAGCCTCGATAATAGACGCTGCATCATATGTTTCCAGGATTCCCAGGGCACTGATCTCTTCTACCTGTGTGGTACCGTAAATGGCCGGGAAAATGGATTCATGAGGATTGCCAAGAACAAAACTGTCAATACATTTGTCCTCATAAGTAGTTACTGCTGTTTCTACAGCTGCATTTACTGCACTCAGATCTCCGGTTATAATTGCAATATATTTACCCGGACATACGGTCTGTGCCTCCACGATCTCCACTTCTGATGTCTTTACCATAGCATCTGCAGCGGTTACACCTGTGGATGTGGTTTTAAATTCAATCATCCCGATTGCTTTGCTCATGTTCTGTCCGTCCTTTCTACTTCTTTGCAATTACAATATAGCGGTCTGTTACTTCTGTTACTTTACCTGTGATTGATGCATGGATCCCTACGCTTAAGCCATTGGCAGGTGCTGCGATCATCTGTCCCCGTTCTACCTGTTCTCCTGCTTTCACAATCGCCTGGGCAGGTGCTCCGATATGCTGGCTTAAAAGAACCCGAACCTTTGATACAGGTACAAGAGTCTCATCCATCGGTGCATCCTTGTCGTATCTGGTCAGTCCCAGTCTTGCCATCAATCTTTCTTCTGGTACCTTACGGTACTCCCTGGATTCTTTTACCGGTACAGGCTGTACGCCCTGCGGCGGCCTGATCCCTGCTTTACGTAAGCCACCCTTCATGTCTGCCAGCAATGTCCTTGGTGCAAGGCTCTGGGGACATGCATACATCTCGCACACACCGCAGGAACTGCAGAAGCTTGCATTTATGTATGGATTCATATCCTGAAAATCATGATTAGATGCTGCTCTCATAAAGCGTGCCGGATCAATCGGATGTCCAAGGTTATTTCTCGGACACAGATCCGTACAGGTATTGCACTGGCAGCAAATAGATGCTGCTCGCTTCAAATCTATGGAAGAAGTTCTCTGCTTCTTCTGCACGATCAGATGATCCTTTGGAAGGATCAGTATCGCATTTGTCGTCTTTGTCACCGGATCAGAAGGCTGTCCGATACGTCCCATCATCGGTCCGCCTACAAAATACACCGGATCTTTTACTGTAATACCGCCTGCCTGCTCTACTACTTCTTCCAATGTGCAGCCAAGAGGAACTCTTACAGTTACTGGCTTGTTTACCTCTGCAACAACAGATACATACTTGTCTGTTACAGGCTTCCCAACTTCCACAGCCCTGTATACGTTATACAGAGTTTCAACATTAAATACGGCAACTCCCTGCTCAATAGGAAGTCCGCCAGGTCTTACCACTCTTCCGGTAGCTTCATAGATCAGCACTACCTCATCTCCCATAGGATACACTTCATCCAGAAGATGGATCCGCATTCCCGGAAATTCTTCAATATGCTGCTTCAAAGCATTTACCGTCTGTGTATAGGATCTTTTGATCCCGATAATCGCTTCCGACGCTCCCACAGTCTCTGCAACCATATGGAAGGTCTTCATGATCTCATATGCGTGCTTCTCTAATAACTGTCTGTGTAATTTCAGTAATGGCTCGCACTCTGCACAGTTCATGAGAATCGTATCCGCTTTATCGGTCAGTTTCATGTAGGTGGGAAATCCGGCTCCGCCGGCACCAACTACACCGTTTTCCTGAATAATATTCTGTAACTCTTTAATTTCCATGGCGTTACTCCAATCCTGCACCATCGTCTACGATACCTACAATGGCCGCATCCACTGGTGCTGTTTCTACGCCGCAGCCGATTCTTGCTGCGCTTCCCTGTGCCACCAATACATATTCCCCGATCCCTGCACCGATAATATCGATGGCAACGATCTGACTGAGGTCACCTTTCATATGATGGACAGGCTCAACGATCATAAATTTATTGCCTACCAGTTTTTCACTTTTCCGTGTGGAAACCACACTGCCTACTACTTTGCCTATAATCATATGAACCTCCAGTGTTCTAAATCCACCTGCAGGAACTGCCCGGGTACCCTGTTGGATCCCCGTGGAACAGTCCCTGCAGGAGAAAAATATTCTGCGTAGTCTTACAGATCTTACTTAATAATGGTTACGGTATTACCAGTAGCGATCTGTGCCGCATTTGCCTCATCTGTATCGATGTGCATCTCTAATGTAAAGCTGTCATCCACACGGATCTTAACATGATTGAAAATCGTTCCACGTTCATTGTCTGCCTTAACAGAAACAATGTCGCCGTCCTTTACTCCTGCTGCCTGTGCATCCTTCGGAGGCATATGTATATGGCGCATTGCCACAATACATCCCTCTTTCAGGTAGATAGCACCTTTGGGGCCTACAATGGCAATGGGGGCGCTGCCCTTTACATCACCGGATTCCCTTACAGGCACCTTCATGCCAAGCTTGATCGCATCTGTAGCAGAAACCTCTACCTGTGATGCTTTCCTGACAGGGCCAAGAATACGTACATTCTCAATCGCACGAAGCTTCAATCCAACAATTGTCACTGTTTCATTGGAAGCAAACTGTCCACCCATCAGTTCTTTCTTCTTTGTCAGCTGATATCCCGGGCCAAACAGTGCCTCTACATGTTCCTGTGTCAGGTGGATATGTCTTGCAGAAACTCCGATGGGCACCATAAAACCGTTGCCTTTTTCTTCTTTTTTATTGATCGCATCGATCACCATCTTAGTGATCAGCTCAATATTATTGGTTTCCAAGATTACACCTGCTTTCTTTCCGATTGTATTCTAACCCGTAGATTATTTTAAAACCGGAAGGATCTTCTCTACATCATTGTGTGGTCTTGGGATTACGTGTGTAGCAACCAGCTCACCAAGTCTGGATGCTGCTGCGCTTCCTGCCTCAACTGCTGATTTAACAGCTCCTACATCTCCACGAACCATAACTGTTACCAGTCCGGATCCGATCTTCTCTGTACCAACCAGTGCAACATTTGCTGCTTTGCACATCTGGTCAGCCGCCTCAATTGCTGCTGTAAGTCCTCTGGTCTCAACCATTCCTAATGCTTCCTGTGTCATTCTTTTTTCCTCCTTATGATCTGTCTGTGATCTTGTTACAGGTTCTTTTTTACTTGTTGTTTTCGCCGTTCTTTTCCTGGGAGCGGCAGCCTTTTTCGGGGCTTCATTTTCCGCTGTATTCTTCTCGTCAGCCATTATTCATCCCCCTGTGCTTCTGATTTTTTCCATCGGCTTGCGCTTAATTCCACTATTTTAACAATCTCTTCATGTGGACGGGCGATCACTGCATAGCTGACCGGCTTCTTGATAGCCTTTGCTGCCGCAGTCTCTACCGCCTCTGTTACAGCAGCCACATCACCTT
Source organism: uncultured Eubacteriales bacterium (assembly GCA_900316115.1). Lineage (GTDB taxonomy): Bacteria > Bacillota > Clostridia > Lachnospirales > Lachnospiraceae > Blautia_A. Next base: position 21,797 of record ONBN01000001.1, on the reverse strand, counting down.
CTACGATGATCGTCACCAGTCGTCCGCCCAGCTTACGTTCCCATGACGCCAGCTGAACATCTGCGGTCTTACACATAATGTCCAGGGCATCAATAGCCGCCACAACACCTGTGATTTCGATAAAGCCATATGATTTATTCATGAGCGAACTCCTTAATTACCTGACCTTTTTAAATGGTAGGAAGGATCTTCTCTACATCATTGTGTGGTCTTGGAATCACATGTGTAGCAACCAGTTCACCAAGTCTGGATGCTGCTGCGCTTCCGCTCTCTACCGCTGCCTTAACAGCTCCTACATCTCCACGAACCATAACTGTTACCAGTCCGGATCCGATCTTCTCTGTACCGATCAGAGATACTTCTGCTGCTTTTGTCATTGCATCTGCTGCTTCAATCGCTGCTGTAAGTCCTCTGGTCTCAACCATTCCTAAAGCTTCCTGTGCCATTTCTAATTCCTCCTGAATCGTCTAAGTAATATATTGTTATTGTCTGCTGTTTCTGTCTTGTATTTTATAGTATCTCTCCTGTTTCTGCAATGTTTATTGCTTATCCAGGGCACTGATCTTTAACATTTTTTCTGTACCGGTATCCGGGTTGGGAATCACATAATGCTGAACCACACCGGTCATGCTCTCAGCCACTTTCATACCAGCTTCTACAGCTGCTGTTACATCCGATACACTGCCCCGATATTTGATGCAGACAAGAAGCGGTACTGGCAGGCTGTCCGCATTGGCAGGTTTGTTCTTATCGAAAACCTCCAGATGGACATTTGCTGCCTTACAGCCGGCATCAGCTGCCATGAAAGCCGTTGTCAACCCGTATACTTCTAAAATCCCTACAGCTTCTGCCATCTTTTCTCTCCTTTATCCTGCCGGTTATTTGTTAATGATCGCAATCTTCAGTCCTGTCATTGCAAGATTGGTCTTATGTGCTTCATTGATCTCTTCCAGAGGGAATCTGTCTGTGATCAGGTCTGACATTGGAAGTCCAATGCCTTTTGCTCTCTTCAGGAAATCAAAAGTAGTTGCATAATCTCTCAGAGTATATACCCAGGAGCCAACGGTTGTGATCTCTTTGGAGCAGATATCAAAGTGAGGATTAATTGTGGCATCTCCACCATTGATAAAGAATCCAAGCTCACATAAACCGCCGCCGTTGCGGATAAACTTATAAATATTGGAATGTGCTACCGGTGATCCTGTACACTGGAAAGCGAAGTCAGCAAGATGTCCGCCGAATGCGTCTTTTACTGCGCCTGCAAGTGCCTCAATACCCTTATGGTCTTTGAAGTTTACAGTCATGCTTGCGCCCATTCTCTTTGCAAAATCAAGACGTTTCTGCTCGCCGTCTACTGCACAGATATTCTCAATACCCATGGTTCTAAGAACTGCAATACAGATCAGGCCGATAGGGCCGCATCCCTGTACAACAACTCTGCTGTTGAACCGAAGGATACCTGTTGTTTTCGCTCTTTCTACTGCATGTACAAGTACTGCACTTGGCTCGATCAGGATACGGGAATCCAGATCCAGATCACTTACATTAAAGAAAGTAGATCCAAAGCTGCCGCCTCTGATAAAGATATAATCAGAAAACCATCCGTTCAGATGAATGTCATCATCCGGAAGAAGCCCGTATACGTCTGCGCCGCCTACGTTCTTCTTATTCAGATCATACATGGTAATATCAGGATCATCTTTAAAGATCATACAGGTAACAACCTTATCGCCGATCTTAACCGGCTTTCCGGCTGTATCTGTTTTTACGTTCTTACCCATTGCAACGATCTCACCAGTTCCCTCATGTCCCAGTGCAACCGGGATCAGGCTGAATGGATCTCTTTTAAATTCATGAGCATCTGTACCGCAGATACCGCATCCCTCTACCTTTACAAGGATATCATCATCTCCAACCGGAGGGATAGGGAACTCCTTGATATCGTAGTGCTCAAGTGCTGTCAGCATGGCAACCCTTGCTGTTTTCGGGATGCTGCCTGCTGAAGGTGAAGGTGCTGCGGAAGAAACAGCAGGAGCATTTCCTGACATCCCGGCAAGTACCTGTTTTACTATTTCTTCAATATTTACATTATTCATGTCCATTATTTACCATCCTCCTGTCAGCGAATGCAAAGGCTGTCAGCCATTACGCAACGTCTTCTCTTTGTAAAGGTACTTGCACTTGTAAGACCCTCGCCAGTACGGCTGGCAATAGTAAATGTGCAATAGCCTTCTCCACCAAAGCCAAGTGCTGCATAAGACGGTGCATTCTTTACAAGAATTGCAGTGTCGATTGCTTTCGCATACTTGGTAATGTTATCAATATTTTTAGAATGGATGTGAGCAGAATGGCGGTTGCCATGTTCAAGCCATACAGCCTGTTCTACTGCATCATCAAAATCTTTTGCTCTTACTACGCCAAGGATAGGCATCATAAGCTCTGTAGTAATCAGAGGATGCTCCTTTGGTCCTTCAAATACGATACAGCGGATATTTGCAGGAGCATTTACACCGATCATGGAAAGTAATGTTCTGGCATCACGGCCTACACATTTACGATTCAGCTTACCACCTGCAAGTACAACCTCTGTCAGCTTGTCCTGCTCTTCTTTGGAAGCAAGATAGCAATCGTTCTCAGTTACAAGGTAATGCATCAGTTCATCTACAATGGAAGACACAGCAACAATCCCCTTTTCTGCAATGCAGGGAAGATTATTATCAAATGTACATCCATTCACAATGTCCTGTGCTGCCTTACGTACATCTGCTGTCTCATCTACCAGTGCGGGAGGATTGCCGGCACCTGCGCCGATGCCTCTCTTACCGGAAGAAAGAACTGCTGTTACAACACCAGGACCGCCTGTTGCTGCGATCAGTGGAATATCCTTATGTTTCATCATGATCCCGCTGGTCTCCAGTGTTGGCTTTTCTACGGTTACTGCTATGTTATCCGGCCCGCCTGCTTCCAGGGATGCCTCATTTAAAAGATTGATTGCATAAATTGATGTTTTGATCGCTGCAGGATGGGGATTAAATACAACTGTATTTCCGCCTGCCAGCATACCCATTGTGTTGCAGAGGATCGTTTCGCTTGGGTTGGTACACGGTGTGATCGCACCGATCACGCCAAATGGTCCCATCTCAATAAGTGTAAGTCCTCTGTCACCGGACCAGGCAGTTGTGGTAATATCCTCTGTACCTGGTGTCTTATCTGCAACCAGGTGATGTTTCAGGATCTTATCCCCTACATTTCCCATTCCGGTCTCATCTACACCCATCCGCGCAAGGATTTCTGCATTTTCCTTTGTTTTCCTGCGGATGCAGGTAATGATCTTCTCTCTCTGATCCATTGACATTGCACGAACGATCTTCTGTGCTTTTTTTGCAGCTTCGATGGCATCGTTCATTTCTTTAAAAACGCCATGTTTTCCGGACGGAGCATCTGCAATCTGCATTTTTGCCATTACTTCCTGTACAATATCCTGTACCATGCTTTCGCTGATTGGCATGAGATTGTCCTCCTAACTTATCTTACATTCCCAGCTGCTTCATTACCTGTTTGGTGATCTGTGCTACCAGATCTGCATCTGCAGCCACATCCTTCTTTTCTTCGGAAGAGCCACATCCACCGCCGCAGTTATGGCAGTTCACGCCGCCTTTGTTCAGGCACAGGTCTGCAGGATGTTTGCCCTGTAAGCCCATTTTTCTTCTGATCTCATAAAGCTTCTGAACGGTTTCTTTATCGAATTCCTTTGGTCCGCCCAGCATCTTTGACTGATACAGAAGCTGTGCATAGAACTCAACGGATTCCATCTTCATGTATGCTGCAAGAAGATCTGTTGACCAGGTAAGTGCTCCATGGTTCTCAAGAAGAACTGCATCATAGTATGGAAGATATTTCTCAAGTCTGTCCGGGATCTCATTGGTAGATGGTGTACCATACTCAGCGATCGGAACGCATCCAAGTGCGATAACCGCCTCTGGCATGATCGGCTGTGTAAGAGGAATGCCTGCGATTGCAAAAGATGTTGCATATACAGGATGTGCATGTACAACAGATCCAACATCCGGTCTTTTCTCATATACTCTCATGTGCATCTTGATCTCAGAAGAAGGACGGAATCCCGGATTTGCCTGGATCACATTTCCTTTTGCATCTACCTTACAGATATATTCTGGTGTCATAAATCCCTTAGATACACCAGTCGGTGTGCAAAGAAATTCATTGTCATTCAGTTTTACGGAAATATTACCATCGTTTGCCGCTACCATGTTACGGTTGTAGATACGTTTTCCGATTTCGCAAATCTGTTTTTTGATCTCATATTCGTTTACCATGCTTTTTTATCCTCCTTAAGCATATATAGCGTTTCTGCTCCCTTTTTCGCAGTAACATTTTGTTTCTGTTGTAATTCTACCCCATCCCACACAATAAGTCAAGGCATTTCTGTTGTTTTATGTTGTTTTTAAGGGATTGCTTATGTTGTTTTTATTGTTTTTTCAGAAAATCACCAGTTTTTTTCATTGACAAAACTTTCCAGGATGTGCCATACTGAACGCAAAGGAGTTGTTTATTTATGTATTTATCAGACATACATACCCATTCTATCGCCAGCGGCCATGGCACTTCCTGTACCATCAGCCAGATGGCAAAAGCCGCTTCCGGCAAGGGACTGTCTTTTTTAGGAATCACAGACCACGGGCCCGCCACTCTTGGTGCAGGTACTGTTTCTTATTTCCGTAGTCTGCCTATGGCCCCCAGGAAGCGTTTTGGCATTCAGCTGCTTTTCAGCGCCGAGGTGAATATTCTGGATGATCAGGGACAGATCGACCTTCCTTTGGATGTGCTTTCGGGGCTTGACTATGTGATCGCCAGTATGCATATCCAGAATTTCCGGCCGGCAGACAGACAGAAAAATACGCTTGCATTGTTAAACGCCATGCAGCATCCCTGCGTAAAGATACTTGGTCACATTGACAATACACAGTATGATCTGGATTATGAAGCTGTGATCCAGTCCGCTGCCCATAATCAGGTTCTTATAGAAGTCAATGAAGCATCCCTTGCGCCATACGGATACCGTGGTGATACCAGGGATAACTGCCGCCAGATGCTGAAGCTGTGCCAGCAGTACCAGGTTCCTGTGATCCTTTCCAGTGACAGCCACGGCTCAGCCCATGTCGGCGATTTTACTTATGGGGACGCTTTCATAAAAGCCTGCAGTTTCCCACAGCATCTGATTCTTAACAACCAGATTCCCAGACTGCTTGCCTTCCTTATGGAACGATAAATATGATGTTTGGGATAACATAGTTTTTGCCCATGTAATCTTTTTATGTGCTAGGAGATTCCAATGGAATTTCCTAGCACGCAAAAAAGCTGCTGTATGAACTCTCCTTCTTCAGAAGATTCTCATACAACAGCTTTTATTTTGATTTTATAATTTATCCACACAACCATTATCGGTTGTCCTGATTATACACATCATTCTCACCGGTTATCTTTATTATCCGCTTTCATATCTCTGATCTCTGCCATCAGCTTTGCAAGTTCCTGATACTTGCCTGTTACATAACCGTAATTCCTGTGCTTATGTGGAAGAAGACAGCCTGTACAATCCTTCAGGCCCTTTTCCGTATATCTGAAATTCCCTCCGCACTTATCTCCCAGGGCATATAATGGGCAATAGCAGAACAGACAGTTAAAATCCTGTGGATCTGCACCTTTGTGGCATGGAAAAAACTCACAATCCTTATGACTGAAATAGGAATATTCTTTGCCTTCCCAATATTCTCCGGCCATTTCATCCGCCTCCTGTTTTTCTCATAAAAAAGAGGGAGCGATGCTACTCCGGGGTAGAAAATGAACCGTTCATAAATACGCGGAGGGAACGGACATCCGAAGTAGTATCGCCTGCCATTTAATCGGTATAATTCTCATGAACAGGCGCATTCCATAAAAAATGTCTGCTACCATAAAAGAGCAGACAACACTAAGGGGCTGCGGATTCCCCGAAGTTGGTTGTTACACTTTACACGGAAGTTTAACCTCGCCATACTAAGCAGGTTTCCTGACTTCAGGATCATCGCTTCCTCTCCCCTTCTCATGCATCAGCACAATGGACTATTGAGATTGGCTCCCCTGTTACAGTGACCGGATCGCTCAGGACTCTCACCTGATTCCCTCTTCTGTCATCTTCTTGGAAGATGATCAGCACTTAATACGTTCAATACGGAATTATACTGACATCATAATACCCCTTTGCTATATATTTGTCAATGTTTATTTTCCAATACAATTCAATTCTCCTGTCTCCCCATCCAATATCCATAAATCTCCATATGCAGACATGGCTCATTCATAGTTGCCATCTGGATCCTTCACAACAAAAAAGCCCCGAGATCCGGAACACTTGACAAAAGCATTCCAGTCCCAGGGGCTGTGTTTTGAAATATTGCGATTATACAAGACGTCTTACAGATGTAATGGTTCTGTAAGCTGCATTATTACTGATCTTAATACCATCCTTTGCATTGGAAGCATGTACGATCTGTCCGTTGCCCATGTAAATCGCTACATGACCACCATAGCAGATCAGATCGCCTGGCTGTGCATCTGCATAAGAAACCTCTACACCTGCATTCTGCTGCTCATAAGAAGTTCTTGGAAGGCTCACGCCAAAGTTAGCATACACACTCTGTACAAATCCTGAGCAGTCCGCACCATTGGTAAGACTGGTGCCGCCCCATACATATGGGTTGCCAACAAACTGAGTAGCATAATTTACAACAGAAGATCCTGAACCAGATCCGGAAGATGTATAACTGGAACTGGAAGAAGAACTTGAAGAGCTTGACTCTGAAGAACTCTGATATTCACTTGGATCTACTGTATTCTCGGAATCGATCACATTACCATATTCATCATACTGAGTCTCACCGGAGCCTGATGTTTCAGAACTGCTTACTGCATTTCCTTCTTCATCATACTGGGTAGAATCATAATTACCATCATCTGTAGACTGTGCAGCTGCTGCCTCTGCTTCTGCCTGGCGTCTTGCCTCTTCCTCTGCTGCAATACGCTCTGCCTCAAGCTGCTCGATCTCAGCCTGCTGCTGTGCAAGAAGATTTGCATACTCTGTAGCCTGCTGCTGTGCATATGCGATCTCATTCTCACAATCTGCAGAAGTAGCTCTCTTCTCATCCAACTGTGACTGAAGATTCTGTGACTCAGCCTCATACTCCTGTTTCATGCTCTCAAGCTCTGCCTTCTCACCAGTGTATTTCTCTTCCAGCTGTTTTACCTGCTCAATAGTATTGGCATATACTTCCAGGCTCTTTCTATCCTGCTCATACATCTTCTGTGTATACTCAGCTCTTGTAAGAAGATCTGCAAGATTATCTGCATTCATCATCATCTGGAACCAGGCATCACTTCCGCCTTTCTCGTACAGATACTGAATACGCTTTTTCATTGCATCGTACTGTTTGTCTTTTGCTTTCTGTGCTTTACCAAGATCCTGTTTTGTTTTCATGATCTCAGTCTCTTTATTGGAAATATCTGTCTCCAATGTCTGTATATTGACCATCACATCCACCAGATTGGCATCCAGTGTTGCGATCTCACTTTCCAGCTGCTGCTTCTGATCCCAGAGTGCACTCATGCGGGCATATGTAGCATCCAGCTGCTGGCTTGTCCAAGCCTGCTCTTCTCTCAGATCATCTTCTCTGGAAGCGCTTACGCTTACTACCTGTGTACCACACATCATTAATGCAAGTGTAAGACATACTAATTTTTTCTTCATGATTATCACCCTCGTAACTTTATTGTTCTAATATGTAATATTTCTGCAATATTGTTTTTAATTCTTATACATATTAACATATCGTTACCAGTAATGCAACCCCTTATTTTAATAAATTTAATTTTTTTGTAACAAATAGACATCAAAGTGCAACAAACATAAGATAGCACTCCGTTTGAAGGCTTTTATATCAATGAATCATTACGGAATAATTTCCCATGATAAAAGAAAGAATCCTGCCCGGTAGGACATTTTTATGTACCAGGAGATTCCAAAGGATTTTCCTAGTACATAAAAAAGCCACACAAGCCGGTCCTCCCTGCGCCTGTGTGGCTGTAAAATATTCTGATCCTAATATTAATATCCAAACAGATCCAGCAGAATCTGATCTGCTGTCATATTCCCATATCCGTCCGGATCGCTGAGCACGCTGCTCTTCCATCTGAGATAATTACCATTACGGATATAGTTACCACAAGATGGATGATAACTGAATTTGGTAAATCCTGAATACTTGGACATGTACTTATTGGCAAGTGCCACTGCCTCACTGTTGGAATTGCCGGTAGGAGTGGTAGTACCTGCGATCTGGCATCCTGCTTGAGGAGTGGAATGTATGATCACCATACTCTTATCACTGCACTGACCAAGCACGATCCATGTATGACCACTGTTGTATCCGATATCACCCGGCTTCATCTTCCAGCTGGTCTTTGACAGGTAGGACTGATTCACGATCGTACCCCAGCCAATGCTCTTATAATAAGAACCGATCTCTCCGGATACAACGGTATAGCCGGAACCTACATTGGACTGTGTCTGCATAACCTGGTAAGCTGCCCAGCCAACAAAACCGGAGCAGTCAAGACCTTTCGCCCTGTTCACTGCTGTCAGGTCACGGTAATTATTGTAATCATATCCTGATGGATTGGATAGCCATTTGTTATACCACTGCTTCCACTTGGGGCTTACACCTTTACGTGTGGAATCATTCCAGCCGCCGCCCCATACATAAAGCGCCTGGCCTACCGGCAGAAGTGCACCTGCAAGATAATTCTTGATGGTCTTCGTACCTGTAGAGGCTGTAGCATTGGGATCATTGATAACCTGTCCCACATAAATACCGTCTGAACCGAACTCCTGTTGCACTCCATCTATGGTCTGCACACCTGTGTACATCACACCGGATGCAGGGTCAAAATAATATTTGTTTGTTGTCTTTCCTGATTTAATATCTGTCCATCCGGTAGCCATCTTGCCTGTACCGGAAGCAAAATAATATGTAGATCCGTTGATCTGGGTAAATCCAACTGCCATAACACCGTCTAAAGAGGCCTTAGTAGAAGACTGGAAGTATCTCACAGTACCTGTGGATGCGCTAACCCAGCCAACAGCCATGGCTCCGCTTGGCTTATAGAAATATCTGGTGTTCCTCTTGGAATCTTTTAAAAATCCTGTGGCAGCAATACCTGACTTTGCAAAAAAGTAATATTTGTTATTATTCAGAGTCAGCCACTTGGTCTGCATGTAACCGGTGCGTGGATTGAAATATCTGCGCTTTCCATTGGATACCTTCACCCAGCCAGTGACCATAACACCTGTGCCCTTTGTAAAATAACGCTTCCGTCCTTTGCTGTCCTGGGCCCAGCCCTTCACCTGGACACCGGTTTTACGGTTGAAATAATATTTCTTACCATTCAGGTTCAGCCAGCCCTTATGCTTGCTTCCGTCTGAATCAATATAGTATGTTTTTCCGCTGTACGTCCGAAATCCGGTTCTAACAGCTGCTTCTACATCTGATGAGGACTTGCGTACAGAAAAACCTGTAGCAGCCAGGATCAGCAGCAAAAGCACTCCCCAAATCTTAAATTTCTTACATACGTTTTGCATACTTAATCTTCCTTTTCTTATTCAAACATGGTAATGTCTTTTTTAACCTTTACAAAATTGTTACATCTTTATGTAATAGATTATACAACGGACTTTTTTTCCAGTCAATACAAAAGTATAAGTATGTAAACTTTTCACAATATTTACTTTCTTTTTCTTAGTAAAAAAAGAACAAAGTTCATAACAAACTTTGCTCTTTTTTAACATTTGTAACAATTTTATGTTTTCACTTTTGTAACATTTTCCGAAGAGATACTTGCAGAAATATTTTACAGAAGATTCTTCCTCAGTTCTTCACCACTCATAGCAGAAAGATAAGCAGGCGCCACATCAAATACGGTCTTGCAGCCCTTCTGTCCTTCCTGGTTCATACGATATGCAGCCCGTGCATAAGCGACCAGTACTGAAGAAGTAAATTCAGGGTTGGAATCCAGCTTCAGGCTGTATTCGATCACATGGCTGTTCTCATCATTCCATCCGGTCTTTCCGGTGCGGATCACAAATCCACCATGAGGAATACCACTGTGGTTTTTCTTTAATTCTTCTTCAGAAATAAAATGTACTGTAGTATCGTACTCATCAAAATAGTTAGGCATGGTCTTGATCTCACGCTCAATGCAGTCAAGATCTGCGCCTTCTTTAGCAACTACAAAGCATTCTCTTGTATGCTTCTCACGTGTGGAAAGTTGTGGATTCTCGCCATTTCTTACTGCTTCAAGAGCTGCTTCTACTGGAATGGTATACTGTCTGGCATCCTTCACTCCCTCAATCCTGCGGATTGCATCGGAATGCCCCTGGCTTACACCCTTGCCCCAGAATGTATAATCGCATCCTCCTGGAAGGATAGCATTTGCGTACATACGGTTCAGGGAGAACATACCCGGATCCCAGCCTACAGAAATGATCCCTACATGGCCATTTTCAGCTGCAGCCTTATCTACTGCCGCAAAATGCTCCGGAATCTTCTTATGTGTATCAAAGCTGTCGATCACATTAAACCACTGTGCATATTTCGGTGTCTGTACCGGAAGGTCTGTAGCACTGCCTCCGCAGATGATCAGCACATCAATCTTATCTTTCATTTTTTCGGCATCATTTACAGAATAAACTTTGGCAGTTTCTGTAAGAATGGTCACATCCTCCGGATTACGGCGTGTAAATACTGCCACAAGCTCCATATCCGGATTATGTTTAATGGCACACTCTACTCCACGGCCAAGATTTCCATAACCTAAAATACCAATTCTGACACTCATTACTGTTTCCTCCTCTATATTTCTATTATAACCGGCTGTTCCGAAAAGCCTGCCTTAACAGCAGATCACACCACTTCCCGGACAGCACAGATTACAGACTGTACTGGCGAAACACAGCTTCATGCACATGTCTCCGCCCTCCATAGGCATGCCTCCAAAAGGATCCTGTTGCTGCTGGTACCAGGTACCGCCTCCATCCATCCGATTCTTCAGCATCTGATACTGGGAATTGCCCGGATCCAGACGAATCGCCTGCTCTATATCATTTCTGGCATTTACATTATTGCCAAGTCCCATGTTTGCCATGGAAGAAAGATAATACCATTCTCCGTTTCTCTGGGAAAGGGAGCGCAGTACGTTCATGGCTTCCTGATAATGACCACTCTGGATAAAGTTGGCTGCCGCACGCCTACGGATACTTTCTTCATCCTCATACCCGCCGGACTGCTGTCCGAAGCCACCGAAACCGCCAAAGCCACCATAATTGTCAGCCCCTCTGTTTCCGTATTCTCTCTCCTTCATGATCTGATCATAGGCCTGCTGAACTTCCTTGAATTTCTCTTCAGCCTGATCTTTGTTGGGATTGTTGATATTCGCATCCGGATGATATTTCCGGCTTAAACGTCTGTATGCCTTTTTGATTTCCTCGTCTGAAGCATCCCGTGATACTCCCAGAACACTATATGGATCAAACATGTTCTTTCTCCTGTTCTTCTCTCCTTTTTCTGGTAATCGCCTCAAATCTGCACCATACACCAGAGTACAGGATATTCCGCAGAATATCTCCATACATTATAATAGGTAGTTTTTCAAATTCACGACAGGCTTCTGCAAGCATCATGATCAGAAGCTGACGTACTTCTTCCTCAAACCCTTTCATTTTAAAGCGTTTTGAAAAAGGATTGTAATTTCCACTTTTCAGATCTGACTCCACATCATCATATGCATCCAGAAGATAAATAAATTTCCCAAAATAAAATCCCATCTTCCGAAGAGAATCTGCCCATACATCTTCCTGATATACAAATATCTCAGCCATGATCTTTCCAAAAATACCGGATACCTTATCAATATCCGTTTCATCCTTCTTTTCAAGATCCGAAAGCTGATCCAACAGGCTGACGATTCTGTGCACTTTCTTGTCATATTCAGCAGTAAGTCTGCGGTTCTTCCCCTGCAGGCCCTTTGCATATGCAAGCTTTAGAAGATCTTTATCATCCTTCCAGTCATCCTCACACTTATAATAAGTAAGGATGATATTCATATCTGCAGCATATTCTGTGAAACGATTCTTTCGTACTGTCTCTTTATGAACAGGGTGCAGGATACAATGAGTGGTTCCTTTTCTTGTTTCCGGCTCATACAACCCACTGAGCAGAAGCACCACAAAGGTCATATCATAGGTAAGGGACAGCTGCCCCAAAATCCCATATTTTCTTTTCAGTTCTCTGCAAAGCCCACAATAAAAGGATTTGTATAAATCGAAATCTTTAATCTTTAATTCCGGCTTATTTACCACAATATATCCGAACATATCAGCTCCTCTTTACGAATTTGCTGTGACACTTTGGACAGCTGATCTCTATCTTTCCTTTTCCTCTTGGAATCCTGACTTTCTGACCGCAGGAAGGACAGGTATAAATATGATAGTCCTTTCTCTGTTTCATCAGATTCTTTTCTTTGTTCAGTCTCTGACGCAGCTTGGCAGTAGCTGACAAGTACTTCTGATTCTCCTGTGCTCTTTTGGAAATATTCCTGGAAAAAATCCTGAAATATGTATACACAATGGCTACAAGACCTAATGTATCCAGAAGAGAACCTGCGCTGCTTCCTGTGTTGACAAAAATAGCCAGCACAATAGAAACCAATGCCACACCCATGGTGAACTTTGCGAACTGGTCAACTCCGTAACGTCCCTGCATAAATCTGTAAAATTTGTCTTTCATGAAATCCTTCTTTCTTTATTCAGTCTGTCTCTTTCCCTGATCCCAGCCTGTGAAGGTCTATCTGTCACTGCATACCTGAAAAATGTAAAACTTAAGATAATAAGACTCATCTGCTGCCCACAAAATCGGATGATCCGGAGCCTGTGTTCTGTACTCTACCTGACGAAGCCGCTTGTGGGCACTTCTTGCAGCCTGTCCGATCGTCTGTGTAAAAAGTTCATAGTCCATAAAATGAGAACAGGAGCAAGTTGCCAGAAAGCCGCCCTCCCGTACCAGCTTCAAAGCACGCAGGTTGATCTCCCTGTAGCCCTTCACTGCATTCTTTATAGAACTTCTGGACTTTGTAAATGCAGGCGGATCCAGGATCACTACATCAAACTTCTCTTCCTTTGCCTCCAGTTCAGGCAATAACTCAAACACATCCCTGCATATAAATTGTACCCGATCTTCCAGTCCATTTAATCTGGCATTTGCAGTAGCCTGATCTACAGCCAGGGCTGACGCATCCACTCCCAATACGCTGGAAGCGCCTGCTATCCCTGCATTTAATGCAAAAGAACCTGTATGAGTAAAGCAATCCAGCACTTTGGCATTCTTGCAAAGCTTCTGGATCGCAAGCCTGTTATATTTCTGGTCAAGGAAAAATCCTGTTTTCTGGCCATCCTTTACATCAACCTGATATTTCACCTGGTTTTCTTCTATTTCCACAAGGGTAGGGAATTCCGGTCCAATAAAGCCTTTCACAAGCTCCATTCCCTCCTGACGGCGAACCTTGGCATCACTTCTCTCATATACACCACGGATGCGGATACCGTCTTCTTCAAGAACCTTTTTCAGAAGTTCTACGATCATTTCTTTATATCTGTCAATTCCCAGTGCCAGAGACTGTACCACCAGCACATCAGAAAATTTGTCAATCACAAGCCCCGGGAAGAAATCTGCTTCCCCGAAGATCACCCTGCAGCTGCGGGTGTCTACCACTTTCTTACGATATTCCCAGGCATCTCTTACTCTTTTTTCAAAAAACACTTCATCAATCACAGTCTGTTCATCCCTGGATAACAGCCGGACTGTAATCTTGGAATTGGTATTAATAAATCCCTTTCCTAAGGGATATCCGTCAAAATCATGAATCAGTACAAGATCTCCGTTCACAAAGCTTCCCATGATCGTGGCAATTTCGTTGTCGAAAATCCACATCCCACCGGATTTTAACAGCCTGCCTTCACCTTTTTTCAAACTGACAACTGCAAGACCCATTTATATTCTCCTTTGTGTAATTTCCATATTTATTGAAACATTCTATCACACTCTTTTTCTTTTTTCTAGTATTTCCCATAAATAAGGATATTGTAAAATAAGCATTGGCAAATTAATCATATCGTAGTGTTGGTTGCATTACAGAAAAAAATCTTGGTTATATATCATGCGAGGCTTTCGCAGATTTCGACTGGGCTAATTTCTCTGTTATTTGCCGTGTTTGAACGCCGAAGGCGTGAGTTTGGCAAATGACAGAGATAATAAATGCCCGGGAGAAATCCGAAAACGAAGCCCTGATATATAAACATATTTTTTTCTGCATAATGCAGCCAAAACAAATAATATAATTAAATTTGCCAATGATTATTTTACTGTATCAAAAACTGCCACACCCGATAAGATGTGGCAGCCATTAAAATACTTATTTAATTTTCAGAAACCGTCTTATCCTTCTGTGTCGGATGGATCTGGATCAGATTCATCTTGATCAGAGCCGGACGAAGCGCATTATAAATAAATACAACCAGGATCACAGAAACTACTGCATTCACAAAAGTGGTCACTGCACTCAGCTTTGCAAGAACTGTAGCCATCTCCTGTGGCTGTCCCAGTATATACTGTTTGTAGAAAAATCCTACGATAGGATCTGCTACAACATTAAATGCCAGACCAGCAATAGAAGCGATCAGACTCCATTTGAATACATATGACTTATCTGTACTCTCATTGATCTTTGCAACCTTGTGTGCCACCAGACCAGTGATCAGTCCGATACACAGCTTCAGTACAAATGTCTTCGGAGCTCCTGTAATGTAAACCGGATCCATCAGATCTGCGATAGTCATACCAACTGCACCGGCCAGTCCGCCGTAAACGCCTCCAAGAAGCAATGCTGCAAGTACACAGAATGCATTTCCAATGTGCAGAGATGTTGCATCTCCACCTGGAACCGGGATCTTAATCTGTAAAAATGTGAAGGATACATAGCAAAGTGCTGCAAGAATCGCAGTCTCTGCAAGTTTCATGATTGTTGATGTTTCTTTGTTGTTCATATTGGTCACTGCCTTTCCTTTTCCTATTAGTGTGCCTTCCCCCTACAGGGACTGCCAGGATGAATCCAGATCTGATTCATCCAGCAGGCAATATCTTACATGGAAACTGTGGATTTGGCAATGGACAATTTTAACTATTTTTAAGGGGACAGTTACTCATTGATGGTTTCATCGTAAACCATATCGTCTCCCTCTGTAGGAGTCATATCAGATTCATCCATAGCTGTATCATCTGTATTATCCATAGAGGTGTCTGTGCCCTCTGTATCATAAGATGCATCCGTATTGTCCGGAACTGCTGTATCTGTATTATTCTCAGTCTCATCCATGCTGGTCTCACCATACAGCTGCTCAAAGAACTTCATAGTGTCTTTGTACAGAGTATTCTTGTCATCAGAAGAAACATTATCGCCAAGGATATCTGCCTTGTCACCAGCTTCAGCCTTCTGATCATCTGTCAGATCAATGCCAAAGATCACCTTCAGATCCTCCTGAAGCATATTCAGCTCTGTAGTCAGATACTCTTCATTACCTGTAGGGACATAGGATCCTGTACCATTGCCAAGGATCTCCAGATATTTGGTAAGGACTGCGTTGTACACCTTCTCGCCCTGATCGCTGTCAAGCGTAACTGTGCATACAGCATCTGAACCCATAGCCTCCTGAAGTGCATCTGTATCGCCCTCATATTCTCCCTTACCGAAAGTTTTAGCTTTCTCAAAGAGTGCTTTCGCATCATCAGTCAGGAAATCTGTATTCACTTCTGCAATATTCTGGATCTCATCCCCATCCGGAATATCTGAAGAATTCACGGAATCACCATTTACATCTGCACTGTTATCTGTGTTGGAGTCTGCATTGGTATCAACACTGCTGTCCTGTGTAAATCCGTCATCGCCTGTCTTCTCAGCAAGTGTAGGATCCTGTGTGGAATCTGCGATCACATCCTCACCAAGTACGCTCTCATCTACATTATTTACAATGCTGTCCGGATCATCAGAAGAACTGGTATCTCCCTGTCCTGTAACATTGTCATTAACACGATCCAGTGTCTCTTCCATATCACTGTAATCATAATCCTGCTGTGCAATCTCCTGAAGAAGGCTTACGATAGTCTGGATCTGATCATCAGAAAGGGCAACACCATTCTGGTCTGCAATATTCACAACAATATTGTAAATCTGGTCTGCATCCTGGATACCATCAGCAATGATCTGGCTCTTTGCCTGATTGATCACAGCTGTAGCACTGTTCTGTCCGATATCCTCTGCAAGATTACCTGTCACAACCATCTCCTCAGTAGCGATCTGCTTCTTGGTAGGATCCAGCTGCTCACCGCTGGCTGTCTCATAAGCCATCTGAATACCTGTAAGGGCACCTGTACCAGATACCTGGAACGGGCATGCAGCAACAACTTCACAGTTCTTCACACCGGATGTGGAAAGGCTGGTAGCGATCATGTTACATGTTACCCAGTTCAGATTAGCGGTACGTACCTTAATACCACCGGAAGTGGTAGGCTTAACATATGCACAGCTGACTGTCCTGGTACCGATCTGTTCTACCGGTACATAAGCGCTTAAGTGGTCTCTCTCATCCTGATTGGTAACATTGATGATCTGAACAGAATCTGCGCTGACTTTAAAATATCTCAGCATGGTATCCTTCTGATCCTGGGTCAGGTCTGCTCCAAGTGTAACAACATTCATGCCATCTGCCATAACCGGTACGGAAGGAGTAATGCTTCCTGTAACAAGGCATGCAGCACATAATAATGTTCCTAATAATTTAGCTTTCTTCATAACTTTTCCTCCATAAACTCTGTGTGAGTTATAGCTTAAACAGTTTTTCTGTTTCGTTGGTTCATTATAGCATATTTTTTCCTTTATTTGTAATCTGGAATAATTTTTATTCCGGATATTTTCCGGCAGTCTGTCCTGTCAGTTCAAAGCCTGATCCAGCACTTCTTTTATTTTCTTTACCGGGCAGATCTGAAGCTTTTCTTTTACTTCTTCTGCTACATCATCCAGATCTTCTATATTGTCATAAGGAATAAATACCTTCCTGATTCCTGCTCTCTGGGCTGCCATCAGCTTTTCAGGAAGGCCGCCAATGGGCATAACACCTCCTCGCAGGGATATCTCTCCTGTCATGGCAATCCGTGCATCCACAGTCTTTCCTGTTACCAGAGAAGAAAGTGCAGTCACCAGCGTAATTCCTGCAGAGGGTCCATCCTTTGGCACAGCCCCGGAAGGGACATGGATATGAAGATCATTCTTTTCAAATTTTTCCGCACTTTCCGGATATAATGACTTCACATAGGTAACTGCAATCTGTGCAGACTCTTTCATCACATCCCCCAGCTGTCCTGTGATGATCACCTTACCACTGCCTTTTGTAAAGGAAGTCTCTATAAAAAGGATCTCACCGCCTGCCCTTGTCCAGGCCAGTCCGGTTACAACTCCTGGTTGCAGTTCTTCAAGGATCTTCTCATGGTGGATACCTTTCTTTCCAAGGAACTCAGGCAGACGTTTCTCACTGACAGTAATGCTTTTCTGCTCACCCTTTACCAGCTTTACAGCAGCACATCTGCAAAGAACATCCATTTGCCGTTTCAGGCCACGTACTCCAGATTCAGCCGTATATTCCTCTATGATCTTCAGGATCGCCTCATCTGTCACTTTCAGGTTCTGATTGCGGATCCCCATGCTTTTCATTGCCTTGGCAAGAAGATGTTCTCTGGCAATATGATATTTCTCGATCTGTGTATATCCCGGGAACTGGATCACCTCCATACGGTTCAGAAGCGGCTCAGGTATGGTATCCGTGGAATTGGCAGTGCATACAAACAGCACATTGGACAGATCATAGGGTACATTCATATAGTGATCTGTAAATGTGGAATTCTGCTCCGGATCCAGCACTTCCAAAAGTGCACTGGATGGATCACCGCCGTAATCTCTGGTCAGCTTATCCACCTCATCCAGCACCATTACCGGATTCTGTGCTCCGCTGCGCCGCATCCCTTCCATGATACGTCCTGGCATAGCGCCTACATATGTACGCCTGTGCCCACGGATCTCTGCCTCGTCCCTTACACCACCAAGGCTGATCCGCACGTATTTTCTGTGAAGCGCCCTGGCTATGCTCTGTCCTATACTTGTTTTGCCTGTGCCCGGAGCACCTACAAAAAGAAGGATAGAACCAGACTGTTTTTTATTTAAAGCCATTACTGCAATCTGTTGGATGATCCTTTCTTTTACCTTTTTCAGGCCATAATGGTCTTCATCCAGGATCTTTTCTGCTTCCGCAAGATCTATGGAAGGCATTTCTTCCTCTTTCCACGAAAGGCTGGTAACAAAGTCAAGATAATCATACAAAAGTCCGTACTCATGACCATCCTTCCCTTCCTGCTTCATCCGGTTCAGAACCTTTTCCGCTTCTTTCCTGGCCTCAGGATTCATACCGGACTCCTGGATCTTCTTTTCAAATCTGCGTACATCTGAGATATTCTCCGGGTGCATATCATCCAGCTGTCTCTGAAGAAATTCGATCTGCTTTTTCAAAGCGGATTCCCGGTACATCTGCTCATTGGAATCCTTCTGGGCACTTTCCGCTTCTTCGCTGACCCTGAAAATCTCCAGAAGCTCATATACCGTTTCTTTGATCTTCCGGATCCGCTCTTTTCTAGATTGCTGCTCCAGAAAGCTGTATTTTTCTTCCCAGGAAGATGCAAAATATCCTGAAAGGGCACAGGCCATCTCATCAAAACTCTGCCAGTGATAGATCACACCTCTTGCCCAAAGCCCCCACTGAAAATCCTTTGCAAAATTCATCAGTTCTTTTTTCATTTTCTTGAACTGCTCTGCTTCTTCTGCCGGATCTATGTCCTTCTCTTCAGGAAATGGAACGGAATTGGCTGTGATCCCCACATCTGTAGCCTGGATCTGGCTTAACCTTACCCTTTCTCTGGTAGTGATCTTAACATTGTCATCCTCTCCCAGAGCCTCAACCTTTCCAAGCACTCCAATGGGATAGATATCTTCTGGCTGTATCTGCTGAGGTTTCTTATCTGTCTTCAGCATCAGAAAAAGAATATCTTCTCCAACATTTTCTGCCGTTATATCGTTTCCGGGAAACATATCTTTTTTAAAGTAAAATGTAACCTCTGGCAATACCAGTAAATCATAAATGGGTATGCTAATCATGCATGTTTCCTCCTTTATTACATTTGTATAAATTCTGCTTTTGTATAACTGTATGCATTTATATAAACTCTGCTTTTGTGTAACTTTATACATTTATATAAATTATACCTTTGTTTGACTGTCTTGCATCTGCAAATATTTTCGCATTTACAGTCTGGCCCTGATCAATTAAAATCCGGTCTTTTATCAGCACTCTTTTGTGATGAGTGCCAATCTATGTTTAAACAAAAAGACGAACTCGCCGGAATCCGCCTTTTGTCTGTATCCTATTGTACCACGAATTTCTGATTTTGCAAGTCATTAGAGCCGTGGATTGTCATTATATTTTTCAAATTCTTTTTCCATCTCTTCAAGAGTATTGGAATATCTGAGCAATTCCGCTACCCTCTGCTCTTTATTGGCATATGCTTTCTTATAAGATACCCGGTGCTCCATAGCCGCCCAGAAGTCCATGGAAATCGTTCGGAACTGTATCTCCACAGGAAAATACTCTACTGCATCCAGACAGCACACATTTACCCCCAGGATAATATGATAGCTTCTGTATCCATTGGGCTTTGGATTCTCAATGTAATCGCTTTCTCTTATAAAGATCAGATCCGGCTGTTTCTTTAATATATTCACCAGATTATGAATGTCCCCTGTAAAATAACAGACGATCCGGATCCCTGCAATATCCTGCAGCACATTCTTCGCATTATCCACCGTAGGCTCCAGTCCCCGGTGGGTCAGCTTTTCTTCGATACTTGCCTTTTTCTTGATACGGGACTGCACCGTATGTACCGGATTGCTGGCAGCCGATGGATAAATGGTATGATTTAATACTTCCAGTCTGGTAAGCAGAAGCTTCATTGCATCATTATATGGCTGGATCAAGTCATAATATTCTTTATCAGTCATGATAACCTCCCTTTACATGTCTTTTATGATAAGAAAGAATTGTGATTATCCTGTGACCGATTTCTAATATTTTTCCAAACAATTTTTATGTTCATTTAATAACTATTATGATTGGCGAATCTTGTACGTATACAGAAAAGATATGTTTTTCATTTTCTGTTTTTAAAAGAAATATTCAAAATAGATGCAACTGCTCCGTAAAGTACACCTGCAATAGGCCAGATAACCCAGCTGGTACCTTTATAACTACTATCAGCAGGTAATATAGTCGCCATGTATACAGCAGTCACGATCAGCCAATAGCTTACAGAAACAGCACTGAACACACCTTTTTTTGCTTTTCTGCTACGTGTATAATCGCCTTCTTCCAGCAGTTTTTCCATTGCACTGTTTTGTGTTCCTCCATAAACAAACGCATAGCAACCACAAGCCACCATCAGTAAAAGCAGGCATACAGCACTTACATAGAAGATATCCTTACCGTCAATGCACATCACTGCAAACACCGGTACTGCTGCAAGAATACAAAATACGGTTCCAATAAGATTCAATCTGGTATAAGCTGAATGATACTGATTTTTCTTTTCCTTTACCATTCCCGTCACTCCATATTCCGTTTCAAAAGGCTCTTTTTCCAGAAATTCGTATTTCTTCACTTTTGAGCTGCAGGATATGAAAATCCCTGTGGCTGAAGCAACAAGAAGCAAAAGTGCACAAAGCCCGATCCCTCCTGCTGCATCTTCAGTAAGACCTATGATTTTTGCTTCACTAAGTCCAGCTAAAAGCAACAGGGCAATAGGCGATATGACACATAAAAAAGTAGCAAATGCCATTTTAGGAGCTGCTTTCTTACGGCATTCCAAATATTCAGAAGCTTCTTCCATACTTACTTTATGTAATGGCAGTTCTGAAATGTCCTGGATATTTTCTTCCGGCTTTTCATCTTCTACTTCATCTTTCAGAAGATAATCCGTACTTACACCAAATATCCGGCTCATCTGCACTACCTTGTCCATATCCGGAACTGCTCTTGCTCCTTCCCATTTAGAAACTGATTGTCTTGTTACATTCAGCTGTTCCGCCAGTTCTTCCTGGGACCAGCCCGCCTTTTTTCTTAGATTCATTATCTTGTCTGCCAGAATCATCTTTTTCTCCTTTTCCCGCTCCCTTTTTGGAAAGCATTTCTTTTTTTGACGTTCTCAGCATATAATATCCCTCAGTTGCATACCAGATATCCGGCTTTGAGATTTGTCAACCAGTGGTTGCATATGCATGGTTTACAGTCTTTTCAGGCAATAAATTAACCTTCTTTTATAACTTATCGTATTTGAGCCGTATATTTTTTACTTAAGTATATTATACTATCATTTCATTATAATTTCACCTAGATTATTCACGGCACAGTCGTGAAAGTGGCTGAAAACCACATAGTTTCTATATTTTAACTGAATATTGCTTTTCACCTATCAGATGAATGAAAA
>ONBN01000039.1:1876-27790 GCA_900316115.1 uncultured Eubacteriales bacterium | reverse complement strand
GCCGCCACTGATGCCGGAGCTATTCCCACAGATCCTGCCGCCCTCTATAGACAGACTGGCCTCTTCATTTACATACACACCGCCGCCCCGGCCTGCTGCTGCATAGCCGGAGATCTCTGCTCCCTCTCCAAGGATCAGACGGCCGCCATAGCATACAAATACGCCTCTTGTATTCTCGTTGCCAAGAGAAGATGCACTGCCGGATAAGCTGCCGTTCTTCAGGGTAAGCTGTCCGTATACGGTAACATTGCTTGTATCCTTGTCAGACTCCGCTGATGTCTTATCTACAGTCAGTGTATGCCCGTTCAGATCCAGCACAATATCCATCCCATGAGGGATCAGAAGATTCTCTTCTACTGTAGCAGTATCTGCTGTCTCTTCATTGTTATCGGAAAATACATTCTCTCCATCAGAAAAAATATCCTCTGGCTCATCTACCGTATCCCCGTTGTCATTTCCTGTATTGTCGATTTGCTGATTAGCTGCGGAATCCGCCGAAGCATCCGATGATGTATCACCCTGCGTGATATCCGATACCTGACCGTCCTCTGATGGAACTGCCTGGATCTGTACATCATCACTGCTGTAAGATGAATCTGTAGACAGAGTCTCCTCCTGGGTATATTCATAGTCCTGTCCATAAACAAATGTAGTTGCAGACAGACCTGTGCCCTGGCTTCCTAACACAGTCGCAAACGTCAAAAACCAGGACATTCCTTTTTTAAGAGACCTCCAGTGCTTATTTCTCATAATCATACACTCCTTTTATTTTCTTCCCTCCGCCTGTTTCTCCCTCATGAACAGGCAAATGCTTTATATTCCCTTTCAAATTATTTTTTTATATAGATAGTATTATTATACTATTCCAATGAAATGTTGTCAATTAAGATTGGCCATATCGAAAACTGAAAGCCCAAATATAGTGATTTTAATCAATTTTTATTGCATTAAATTCAGCAATATGACAAAAAACCGGCAGGAAATTATTCCCACCGGCTTTTCACCTTATCACAGATACTGCCCCACTGACAGTCTCCGCATATCTCTGTTCTTTTTCCAGGTGCAAGGATCTTCTCCTGTACCTTTTCCTCAAATTCCTCAAAGGGAAGCTGCTGTCCTTCTTTTAATCCGCAGTAATCAAGCACGCCTTTGTCAAACCTTTGGACTTTCTCTCCTGCTTCACAGCCTTTTTCCAGATTGTTCGGGCAGGCACTGCAGATCTCATCCTCTTTAAGTGTCAGCCTTACGCTGACCCCTGCAAGGAATTTTTCAAGCATTTCTTCCATATGAAGGGTAAAGCCATCACTGTAGCCTTTTCCCACAAAATAAGCCAGGCACATCCCATGATGGGGACGTATTGCCACAGGGCTTTCCTTACTGCTGCATTGGCACATATTTGCGAACCTTTCTGGAAAGTACAAATGCCAGAGCGATCTTTACCAGATCCGGGATAATGAACGGAATTACGCACCAGCCAAGAACTGTGCCAAGTCCTACAGCACCTGTTGTACGTCCGTAAACTACCATAAACCAGATAGTTCCAAGTGCATAGCACACAACCAGGCCAATGATCATGGAAATGATCTGTACAACCGGCTTTTTCCCAAATGCCTTCTCAATGCCCCACATTGCAAGTGCTGAAAAGAAGAAGCCAACAATATAACCGCCTGTAGTATTCAGCAGGATGCCGATACCTCCGGAAAATCCGGCAAATACCGGTACGCCTACTGCGCCAAGCAGAATGTAAACAAGAACTGCAAGAGTACCTCTTTTGCCTCCCAGAACCCCAACTGCCATAAATACGCCAAAGGTCTGTAAGGTAAACGGAACAGTCATTGGTATTGAAATCCAGGAACACACTGCCATTACTACTGCGAAAATGGCAATGTAAGCCAGATCGTAAGTTTTTGTTTTAGTAGCTGCAACTGAGCTCATAAAAAATCCCTCCTGATGAATGAATAAATTTTGTACATTGCAAATCTATCACACACCAGGAGGAATGTCAACCAAATATTTAACTTAGGTTTACAATTAATATTTAACTTAGGTTTACAATCAATTCAACCGGTACACATCTGCATGCTGCAGGCCAAAGCTGAGTGCTTCGGAATGGCTTCCGCAGAAAATATCCACATGCCCGTAAGGGGTTCCAAGATCCTCTACAGTATACACATTGCCATTGATAAGAAGCTGTGTTCCAAAAGGCACACCTGCCATGGCGACTGTACGTCCCGCAGAAGGAACCGTACCGCTGGCAGTAAGATTACCTGCTGTACCGCAGCACTGTGCACAGTTACAATATGCAGTCAATGTAAAGTTTCCAAGGTAAGTACCCTGTCCGGAGCTGGATGAAGAACTTTCTTCAGAGGATGCGCTTTCTGAATAACTTTCCTGTGGAGATTCTTCAGAGGAAGATTCCTGATAAGAATCGTCACCGGAAGACTCTACGCTTCCGCTTTCCTCACTGTAATCATTGTAAGAATCGCCGGATCCGTCAGAAGAGCTTTCTGTATATGTATCCTCTTCCTGTGGCTGGCTCTGCTGGGCTGCCTGCTGTGTCAGACTGTAAATGCTGTTCTCTGCACTGGAAATCTGGGCGGAAAGGGCTGCTGCCTCTGCCTGGCTGGCACTGATCTGGCTGATATAGGATGCAATGCTGTCACTGGTGCTGGATACCAGGCTCTGTACCTCCTGCTTCTTGGATGCGCTCTCTGCAAGAAGCTGATTCACAGAAGCAGATTCCTTTTCAAGGTTCTCTTCCTGTGACTGGATGTCTGCCTGAAGATCCTGGTATTTCTTCAGCATGTCCCTGTCATACTTGGACAGCTGGGAAATATTCTCTGCCCTGTTCATGAACTGGGTAAGATCACTGGATGATAAAAGAAGCTCCAGCATGGTAGCTCCACCGTTCTCATACATATAAACAATACGTTTCTTCATAGCCTCGTACTGCTGCTCGGACTGCTTCTGGGCCTTTGCCAGCTCCAGCTTCATATCCTGAAGTTCTTCTTCCTTCTGGGCAGCCTGGATACTCAGCTGTGAAACGCTGTCTGTCAGCTCCTCATACTGGCTGTTCAGCTGTGCCAGATAACTCTCCAGTTCCTGGCGCTTGCTCTCCAGGCTGCTGATATTCCCCTGTGCCTGGGCAAGTCCGGCCTCTGCCTGGGCCTTCTGGGACTGCATATCTGCGATCTGTTCATCTATATCTGCTGCATAAACACTATAACCTGTTGTAAAAGTAAGAATCCCTGCAAGAAGCACCGGGATAAGCTTTTTATTTCTCATATACTAACACCTCGTAATCATTCGTAGCATCAGTATAACATATTTTATCACAAAATCAATAGTTTCATTTCATTTTTGTAACAATTGCGTAATATTTCCAGACGTAGCCTGAAACGGATCACCATAAATACCATCTTCCCTGCATAGCAAAAGCCGAATCCCATATACCTTTACGATATACAGCATCCGGCCTGCAGTTCAGTAATTATCAGTAGTAAAAACACCCTTTAGCTTCAGGCTTCCATAGCCTCTTCCGGCTCTAATGCCATCACTTCATCATACTTGTCCAGAATGATCCTCTGGATCCGGTCACGGGTTGCAGAATTAATGGGATGTGCAATATCCCTGTATTCTCCGTCAGTAGCTTTCCGGCTTGGCATTGCGATAAACAGTCCCTTCTCGCCTTCGATCACCTTGATATCATGAACTACAAATTCATCATCAATAGTAATAGATACAACCGCTTTCATCTTGCCCTCTTTTGCTACTTTTCTCACTCGTACATCTGTAATGTTCATTTTTGCTGCCCCTTTCATTTTCCCATACAATATATATGATCTGTATTCTGATTTCTGCATAACTGCCCGGACTCCTAAAACTGTTATAAGGAATACTTCCTGCCAGACAATCACGCTTTTATATCACCTGGATATAAGATCTTTCAGGATTTACAGCACATATCTCTCATTTTTTTCTACAACGATCTTAACTTCGCCCTCTCCGCAATAGTAAGAGTTCGCTCTGATAGTATCCCGGCTCTCAACAATACAGTTCTCAATGTGTGTGTTATCCCCCAAATACACATCATTCAGGATCACTGAATTCTTGATCACACAGTTGTTTCCCACAAATACATCTTTAAACAGAACGGAATTCTCCACAACGCCGTTGATGATACATCCACTGGCTACCAGACTGTTCTTCACACTGGCTCCCGGATTGTACTTCGCAGGCGGCAGATCATCGATCTTTGTCTTAACAGACGGTTCCTGCTTGAAGAAATAGTTGCGGATCTCAGGTTTAAGGAAATCCATGTTGGTCTTGTAATAGGACTCTACTGTGGAAATATTGCTCCAGTATGTATCGATCTTGTATCCATAAATCCTCTTCAGGTTCTTGTAGCGGATCAGGATATCCTGTACAAAATCGTTCCTGCCTTCCTGTGCAGCCTTCTCGATCAGTTCGATCAGCTGTCTCCTGCGGATCACATAAATACCTGTAGAAACAGTATTATAAGAAGATACCATCGGCTTCTCTTCAAATTCTTCGATCCTGCAGTCTTCATTCATGCGGATCACACCAAAGCGCTCTACCTCTGACGGATCCGGGCATGTGGTGCATACAACTGTGATATCCGCTCTCTTGGCGATATGGTATTCCAGGACTTTGTTGTAATCCAGCTTGTAAACACCGTCGCCGGATGCGATCACTACATATGGCTCATGGCTGTTCTTCAGGAAAGAAAGATTCTGATAGATGGCATCTGCTGTGCCCTGATACCAGAAGCTGTTGTCCTTGGTGATGGTAGGAGTAAATACAAAAAGTCCTCCCTGCTTCCTGCCGAAATCCCACCACTTGGAGGAGCTTAAATGCTCATTCAGGGAACGGGCATTGTACTGTGTAAGTACAGCCACCTTCTGGATATGGGAATTGGCCATATTACTAAGTGCAAAATCTATGCTGCGATAGCTGCCTGCAATGGGCATTGCTGCGATCGCCCTCTTGTCAGATAATTCCCTCATGCGGTTGTTATTGCCGCCAGCTAAAATAATACCGATTGCTCTCATGCCTTGTCACCATCCTTTGCTGCGATCACCTGTCCACTTTCCAGGATGCCTCCCGGATAATCCTTTGCTGTAGTAATACCGGAAACAGCTGTGTTCTTCCCGATCTTTACATCAGGCGGGATCACACTACGCTCTCCTATGGTAGCAATGCCAAATGCATATACAGCCGGCTTCAATACATTCTCAGCCTCTTCGCCACAACCAAGGGTCACATGGTCTCCAATGGTAACGTCCTCGGCAACAATGGACTTATCCATCACTACCCCTTCTCCGATCGCAGTATTCCTCATGATAATGGAATTACGGATAACAGAACCTTTGCCGATCACTACATTGGGACCGATCACGGAATTATGAACTTCTCCGTAGATCTCAGCCCCCTCACCGATCAGACACCGGTCAAGAACTGCATCCTCGGAAATATATGCCGGTGGGATAATATCCCCTTTGGTATAAATCTTCCAGAATTCTTCGTAAAGATTAAACTCCGGAATAATATCGATCAGTTCCATATTGGCTTCCCAATAGGATCCCAGCGTACCCACATCCTTCCAGTAGCCATTATATTCATATGCGAAAAGCCGCTCTCCCTTTTCTTTACAATAGGGAAGGATATGCTTTCCAAAATCACAGCTCTGCTGATCCTTAAGTGTATAAAGAGCTTCCTTAAGGGCCTGCCAGCTGAATATGTAAATACCCATAGATGCCAGATTGCTGCTTGGATGCTCTGGCTTCTCCTCAAACTCTGTAATACGGCTTGTCTCATCAGTGACCATGATCCCGAATCTGCTTGCCTCTTCCATAGGTACCGGCATACATGCAATGGTAACATCTGCCTTGTTAGCCTTATGGAAATCCAGCATCACCTCATAATCCATCTTGTAAATGTGATCTCCGGAAAGGATCAGAACATAGTCAGGATTGTACTGCTCCATATAATCCATATTCTGAAAGATTGCATTGGCTGTACCTGTGTACCACTCGCTGCTGCTGCTCCGCTCGTAAGGAGGAAGGACTGTCACACCGCCTTCATTACGATCCAGATCCCAGGGAATACCAATCCCGATATGTGTATTAAGACGCAGCGGCTGATACTGGGTCAGCACGCCAACTGTATCAATCCCTGAATTAATACAGTTGCTCAATGGGAAATCTATGATACGGTACTTCCCGCCGAAAGACACGGCCGGTTTGGCAACTTTCTCCGTCAGAACTCCAAGTCTGCTTCCTTGACCTCCGGCCAGGAGCATGGCAATCATTTCTTTCTTAATCATGTAATCACCTCTTGCTGTAAGTTTATGGTTTTCTTATTATATCATACTTTATCCATTTCGTGAACATATTTTACAATTTTTTTGTCCAATTATTTTATTTTTTATATCTATTGTATACTATTTCTTCCTTTTTTTCTCTGTTTTTTTGTGTATTTTGTCTATTTTTTATATATTTCGACCTTATTTTACAGTTTCATGGATTGCATCTTAAAAAAACACCTGATTTTTTTTAAAAAACCTGTTATTCAAAGAAAGACTTTTCATTTTTTCCTAAAAGAGGTATACTATAGCAAATTTATATTTTTCATTAAGGAGATTTTTATTATGTATCAGATAGACTTCCACAAACCGCTTCATATCCACTTTATCGGGATTGGCGGTATCAGTATGAGTGGATTGGCTCAGATCCTGCTTCAGGAAGATTTCATTGTTTCCGGCTCTGATGCCAAAGAAAGCCCTCTTACCGATGCCCTTGCCCAAAAGGGAGCACGTATCTTTTACGGACAGCGTGCCTCCAATATCCAGGATGATGTACAGGTTGTGGTATACACAGCAGCCATCCACCCGGACAATCCGGAATTTGCAGAGGCAAAGGCCAAAGGCCTTCCAATGCTTACCCGTGCAGAGCTTCTGGGACAGATCATGCGTAATTACCAGACACCCATTGCTATTTCCGGTACACACGGCAAGACCACTACCACTTCCATGGTTTCCCAGATCCTTCTTGAGGGCGACTGCGATCCTACCATCAGTGTAGGCGGCATCCTTCCTTCCATTGGAGGCAACATCCGTGTGGGTCAGTCCCAGACCTTTGTAACAGAGGCCTGTGAATATACCAACAGCTTTCTCAGCTTTTTCCCGAAGATCAGCGTGATCCTGAACATGGATGCTGACCATCTGGACTTTTTCAAGGATATTGATGACATCCGCCATTCCTTCCGCAGGTTTGCACAGCTTCTTCCTGAGGACGGCACACTGATCATCAATGCAGACACCCCGCATTATGAAGATATTATCAAAGACCTTCCATGTAATGTGATCACCTATGGCATTCAGAACAAGGCAGATTATCAGGCAGCCGATATTACCTATGACAAATACGGCCATGCCTCCTTTACTGTATTAAAGAATGGCAAAAAGGCTGGCAGTTTTTATCTGAAAGTTCCGGGGATACACAATGTTTCCAATGCACTGGCAGCCATTGCACTGGCCCAGCTGCTTCAGATCCCTGATGAGACCATTGTGAAAGGACTGGGAAGCTTTACAGGTACTGACCGCCGCTTCCAGTTCAAAGGGGAAGTAGGCGGGATCCATATTGTAGATGATTATGCACATCATCCTACAGAGATCCGTGCTACCCTTACAGCAGCTGCCAATTATCCACACAAAAAAATATGGTGTGTATTCCAGCCACATACATATACCCGTACCAAGGCTCTCCTTCCTGAGTTTGCACAGGCACTTACCCTGGCAGACCATGTGATCCTGGCTGATATTTACGCAGCAAGGGAGACAAATACCATTGGCATCTCGTCTGCTGATCTTCAGGAAAGGATCCAGGCACTTGGTACTCCATGTGAATACTTCCCATCTTTTGACGAGATTGAGAATTACATTCTTTCCCACTGTGCTTCCGGCGATCTGCTGATCACCATGGGAGCCGGAGATGTAGTACGTATCGGCGAACAGCTCCTTGGTAAATAATTATGTCTTTTGGAACATTTATATATTTTGTGTTTTTCCCATGATCTGTGGGGAATTTACAGACAAATATATAAATGTTCTTTTTTTATTTATACACATTCAGCCCCCTGTTTTCCCCATAAAGAAAAAGTTATCCACAGCCAAAAACGTCAGTATTTCCGCTGTTTTTACGTAGTTATCCACATTATCCACCGGATTATGCACATTTTTTCCCTTGGGCTGGTGTGGATTCTAATGTGTATAATCTGCTTGACATAATTCGACAGCAACCTTTCCCATAAACTGCCCTATTCCAACATTTTCTACTGTTTTCCGGTTTCCCATAATCTTATTGGCAACCTCCTTTCCACACTATCCACATTATCCACATTCAGATGTGGATGATTTGCGGTGATTAACCCTGGTATTCTCTTTTAAAAAGAGTTGTGTTATAATAATTCCACTTTCAGAAAAAGGAGCGTAACAGTCCATGAACACCATCCATCTTCGGGCTCTCTCATCCCCACAGGTGACGGTTCTTTCCAATATA
Organism: uncultured Eubacteriales bacterium; assembly: GCA_900316115.1. Taxonomy (GTDB): domain Bacteria; phylum Bacillota; class Clostridia; order Lachnospirales; family Lachnospiraceae; genus Blautia_A. The sequence continues at coordinate 19,211 of ONBN01000039.1, read as the reverse complement.
TTTATTGATCAGTATATGCCGGGAGCCGGCGGCGAATTTGTAAAAGTTTATATTTACCTGCTGCGGCTTCTTGCCGACCCTTCCGCTTCTGTTTGTCTGTCTCTTCTGGCAGACCGTCTGAACTGTACAGAGGGGGATATCAGCCGTGCCCTGAAGTACTGGAGCAATGAAGGACTTCTGATCCTTGAGACGGATTCCGCAGGAGCGCTGACAGGCATTACGCTGACAGAGCCTTCTGCAGGTTCACAGCCGGAGCTTGCTGCCACAGCCACAGCACCACAGCAGGATACTGTTCTTCCAGAGCCAGGCACCATATTCCAGGCCGCTTCCCCACAGGACAGCGGATTTCCTTCCGCTTCCCAGCCTGAAGCAGCACCTGCCAAGCCTGCGTCTTCCCTTACTCCTGCAAGGATCAAGGAGCTTAAGGAGAATGAGGATGTGGCGCAGCTGATCTACATATGTGAGCAGTACCTTGGCAAGACCCTGACACCTACCGATACACGAAAGATCCTGTTCTTCTATGATGAATTGAAAATGTCTGTGGATCTGATTGATTTCCTGATCCAGTATTGTGTAGGCCGTGGTCATAAGAGCATGCGCTATATTGAGACGGTTGCCATGGCCTGGTCCAAGGAAGGGATTTCCACTGTGGAAATGGCCAAGGATTCCACCTCCCGGTATGGCAAGGATTATTTCACTATCCTGAAGGCTATGGGGATCTCCAATCGTAACCCTGTTGACTCTGAGATCGTGATGATGGATACCTGGCTGAAGGATTACGGTTTTTCCATGGATATGATCCAGGAAGCCTGCAGCCGTACCATTATGCAGACCGGACAGCCCAGTTTCCAGTATGCACACAAGATCCTTACCGGATGGTTCAAGAAAGGTGCCCTTACCCCCAAAGCAGTACATGCCCTGGATGCCCTGCATCAGAAGCGAAGCCAGGAGAGCAGCCGCAGCCGTGCCCAGACACCCAAATCCACTAACCGCTTCAATAATTTCCAGCAGCGGAACTATGATTTCAAGGAACTTGAGAAGCAGCTTCTGGAGCGCCAGAATCCCTACTTCCAAAAGCCTCATTAACAGAGGAGACTGATCATTTATGCCTTTACAGAATTTTCAATATGATACCATTATGAGAGAATACAGCCGCAGACAGGCTGAGAACCGCCGTCTGCTGGAGGAGCACAGACAGGAGGCCTACGCCCGGATCCCAAGGCTTCGGGAGATCGACGGCGAGGTAGCATCCTTAAGCGCAGCCAAAGCCCGTGCCCTGATCAGCGGTCAGGAGCATGGCCTGGAGGATCTGAAGTCTTCCATTTCCCTGCTCTCCCAGGAGCGGGAGGCACTGCTTTCCCTGAATGGCTATCCTTCCGATTATCTGGAGATGCATTATACCTGTCCTCATTGCCAGGATACCGGATATATCGGCAGCAAAAAGTGTTCCTGTTTCCACAGGGCTGAGATACAGCTTTTGTATACCCAGTCTAATTTAAAGGAAATTCTCAAAAAAGAAAACTTTGACCACTTTTCTTTTGACTATTATTCTGCTACAATAGATGCGTCCACCGGATTGTCCGCACTGGAAGCTGCACAGCGTGCATACCAGACTGCCAAGGATTTCGTTTCATCCTTTGATCAGGATCCACGCAGCCTGCTGATCTACGGCAACACAGGCGTAGGGAAGACCTTTCTTTCCCATTGTATTGCCCATGATCTTCTTGAAAGCTCCCACTGCGTTTTATATTTTTCTGCATTTGACCTGTTTGATATGCTGGCACGCAATACCTTTTCCGGTGACAGTGCGAACAGGGACAACGATCTGGTGTATGACTGTGATCTTCTGATCATTGACGACCTGGGAACAGAGCTTACCAACAGTTTTGTGTCTTCCCAGTTGTTTTTATGTGTCAATGAGCGTATTATGAGACACAGATCCACCATCATCTCCACCAATCTGGAGTTGGGTGAGATACAGAATGTTTACTCTGAACGGACCTTTTCCCGTATCTGCAACAATTATATTATCCTGAAGCTTACAGGAGAAGATATCCGGATGAAGAAAAACTATTTAGGAGGAAAATAGAACATGGCACAAAGATCCACAAAGGAATTATCAACCGTTCCGGTTGGAAGGCTTGGACTTATCCCCACAGACAGCTGTAGGCCTTTAGGCGAGAAAGTAGACGAATGGCTTGTTAAGTGGCGTAATGAGCGTGAACATCCGGAGATAGATTCATTTTCTTTTGAAGGATACCAGAAAGATTCCTACACAATCCAGGTACAGACACCCAGATTTGGTTCCGGAGAGGGCAAATGCGTGATCTCCGAATCCGTCCGTGGTGATGATGTTTATATTTTAGTAGATGTATGCAATTACAGCATGAGTTACCCTATCGGCAATTACACCAACCTGATGTCCCCGGATGATCATTTCCAGGATCTGAAGCGTGTGATCGGTGCCATCGGCGGCAAAGCCCGCAGGGTAAATGTGATCATGCCTTACCTTTATGAAGGCCGTCAGAGCAAGCGTATAGGCAGAGAGTCCCTTGACTGTGCCAGCGCACTTCACGAGCTGATCAGCATGGGTGTGGAGAATATCATTACTTTTGATGCCCATGATGCACGTATCCAGAATGCCACACCGCTTCACGGCTTTGAGACCGTACAGCCTTCTTATCAGTTCATTAAGGCTCTTCTTCACAATGAAGAGGGACTTCACCTTGATAACGACCATTTTGCCATCATCAGCCCTGACGAAGGCAGCATGAGCCGTGCCATCTACCTTGCCAACATCCTTGGTGTTGATATGGGTATGTATTACAAGCGTCTGGATTACTCCAGATTTGTGGACGGACGTCATCCGGTAGCCGCTTATGAGTTCCTTGGTCCTAAGCTGGAAGGCAAGGATATGATCCTGATCGATGATATGATCTCCTCCGGCGGTACAGTGCTTAAGATCGCATCCCTTCTCAAAGAAAGAGGAGCTGGCAAGATCTACATCTGTTCTACCTTTGGATTATTTACAGATGGCCTTGAAAAATTTGATGAAGCCCACCAGGCAGGTGTATTTGACAAGCTTCTTACCACCAACATGGTATATCAGCCGGCAGAGCTGCTTGAGAAGCCATACTACATCACCTGTGATATGAGCAAATATATTGCACTGATCATTGATACACTGAACCATGACCTTTCTGTAAGCCACCTTCTGAATCCTGTAGACAGGATCAAACGCTGCGTGGACAATTACATGGCGCAGTACAAATAATATAGATGCCAGGTGCTAAATAGCACCTATCTATCAGCAAAAAGATCTCCAAAACATCCTTCATGGATGGGGGAGATCTTTTTTAATTCTTTGATTATACGGAAAGGCTCTGCAGCTGATAAGGGATTCCTTCCCTTTCCAGTATTTCTGCCTCTCTTTTATTGCAGGTGCTGATGATCACCTGTTTATGTTCTTTTTCAAGCCAGTGAAGCACTGCTGCCAGCCTGGCCTCATCGTACATCCCGAATACATCATCCAGGATCACAGGAAATGTTTCCCCGCCGCAAAGCAGTTCAGATGCAGCCATGCGAAGAGCAAAATACAGCTGTTCTATGGTGCCCCGGCTTAGTCTTTCAGCAGGTATTACCCGTTCACTGGTATTCACACTTATCTGAAGATCCGGGTCGATCAGTACCTCCTGATATCTGCCCTCTGTGATCTCACACAGGATCTGGGAAGTACGCTGCCGCAGACGGTATCCCACCTGCCGGTGTATATTGCCGGATATCTGTTCAATGGTATCCATGGCAAGATTCAGTGCCTGGATCTCTATATCCTCACTGGTAGGCATCCAGATTTCTGATTCATAATCCTTGTATTCTGCCTGCAGGTTTTCAAAATCCACTCTTTTTTCTTCAAAAGACTCTTTCAGGGATTCTTTATTCCATCTTAGCTTTTCCTGCTGCTGGATCCATCTTGTACGCAGCCTGGTCTGACCTGCCAGATCACGGTCCAGCACACGCCGCCGCCCAAGATAGTACAGGATCATCCCTATACCGAGCAGGATACAGAAATCCCAGCCCAGCCTGGTGATCTGGTCAACTACGGAAAACCTGCTGAAAAGCCCTACGATCCCAAGGATCACTGCCAGAACCGCTGCTGCAGTAAGGGCAAGGCGCCTTTTGCGAAGAGCCTGGATCTTTTCCTCGATCATATCAAGGCCGCTGTCCTCCCCTGAACGGATCTGCAGCTTTTCTTCTTTCTGGGACACCTGGGACTGTCTTTCTTTCAGATCTTCCAGTTCCCGGTTCAGATACTCCATCTTGGCGTTCAGCTTTTCCTGCTCTTTTTCTGCTTCTTTTCTTTTTTTGTCCTTTTGTACCTGATAACCTTTTCTGGACATCTTCAGCATCTGCACCGTCCTTCCAAGGTCTACAGAGCTGTCTCCTGTCCCCTGATAGCTTGCCATATAATTCTGTACTTCTGATGCCAGATCCTTGCCTGTAACGCTTTTCAGCTGGGCCACAGACACGGTATTATCATACACAGCCTGGCTTACGCCCCCCAGCAGCTGTTCCATCCTGCCATCATCCGCACCGGTCAGCTCACCAGTGCCAAGATCCAGCAGCTCCCCGCTCTGGTTTTCCTTATAAAAATTACGGGTCAGCCTGTACTCCTCTCCCTGGCTTGAAAACCACAGGATCCCACCATACTGGGCCGGATTCTCCCAGGGTTCATACCTGGTATAAACATCATTTCTGGACGCCCGTCCTCTCTGCCTTGTAATCCCGTACAGCATGCTTCTCACAAAGGTATGGACAGTGCTTTTCCCGCTTTCATTCTCTCCGTAAAGCACATTGATCCCCGGAGAAAACTCCAGGGTCTTATCATGGATCTTTCCAAAATTCTTAATTGTCAGTCGTTTGAAGATCATTCAGTTTCTGTCCTCTCTGCCAACACTTATTATTACACTGCACTTGTCTGCAAAAGCGCCTGAAGGCCATAATATAAAGCCTTGTCCTCCACAATACTTCTGTCTTTCTCCAGGAAATAGGCGATATAATCACCGATCAGGGTACCGCTGTACTGCCTTTGTAAAGCTTCCAGATCGTACATGGGTCTGGACTCATCCAGAACCTCTGTAACATTGCCGAATTGCTTAAGCTTTTCCGGAATAAAAAGCAGTTCAGAGGGACGTTCTCCCTGAATGATCACCCTGTAAATATTAAGGCCGCCCCTTTTGTAGATCTCATCCTTTAATTCTTCCTCAAGGGAAATCTGGGTAGACTCCTGAGACACGGTAAGAAGAAGCTGCTGATAAGATCTGGTGGCAAAAGGTACAAAGGAAATACGCAGCCTGCCACCCTCCAGCCTGCCTTCAATATATCCGTGTTCTCCCAGATCTCCTCTGTCAATAGGCTCCAGAGCACCTGCATAGGCCGCTCTGTCCCTTAAAAGGACCTGTGGCTTATGGATATGCCCAAGAGCCACATAATCAAATCCTGCGGCAGATAGGCTGTTTATATTTACAGGTATGTGATCCGCATCCCCACCATGGGCCAGAAGGATATGAAGCCCCTCCCCTTCTCTTGGACGGATCCCGTCATAAAGAGGTGTGCGGATCTCCTGGTGCTCATAGCTTAAGCCGTACACATATACATCCAGCTTTTTGTCCTTTACGCAGGTAAGCTTTTCGTCTTTAAAAAACACTACATTATCTGCCCATGGAAAATCCCTGTAAAAAGAATCTTTCTTCAGATAATCGTGGTTCCCTGCCATCAGATACACCTGTGTCTCCGGAATCGTGGAAAACAGATGATTCACTTCTTTTAATTCACGCAGCAGCGGCTGCCTGTGGAAAAGATCTCCGGCTATAAATAACAAATCCACCGGATTTTCACGGATACCCGCAATAACCCGGCGGAAAGTTTCCCAGATCTCTTCTTCCCGCTTTTCACTCCAGGGGCAGCCCCTGTCAGGCACTGCTCCCAGATGTACATCTGCAAGATGAATAAATCTCATTCTGATCTGCTCCTTATATAGATAAGCCATAACTGTACAGAAAAAACATCACTGCAAAGATAAAAGCATGCAGCAAGTGCACCCGGCAGTTACGACAAGACCTTGGTCTTACAGGTCACAGTTGTTTACAGTTCTCGGGAACGGGATCACGTCACGGATGTTGCCCATTCCTGTAAGATACATCACGCATCTTTCAAAGCCAAGGCCAAAGCCTGCATGGCGGGTAGTTCCGTATTTACGAAGATCCAGATAGAAGTCATAATCAGACTCTTTCATGCCAAGCTCGTCCATACGTGCTTTCAGCTTGCCGTAGTCTTCCTCTCTCTGGCTTCCGCCGATGATCTCTCCGATACCAGGTACCAGGCAGTCCATAGCAGCAACTGTCTTGCCATCCTCGTTCAGCTTCATATAGAAAGCCTTGATCTCCTTTGGATAATCTGTAACAAAGATCGGTTTCTTAAAGATCTGCTCTGTAAGATAACGCTCATGCTCTGTCTGAAGGTCACATCCCCAGGATACCTTATAATCAAATTTGTCATTGTTCTTCTCAAGAAGCTCTACAGCCTCTGTATAGGTCACACGGTCAAACTCAGAATTAACCACATGGTTCAGTCTGTCCAGAAGACCTTTATCAACGAAAGAATTAAAGAAATTCATCTCCTCCGATGCGTTCTCCAGCACGAAGTTGATCACATATTTCAGCATAGCCTCTGCCAGATCCATATCATCCTGAAGATCTGCAAATGCACACTCAGGCTCGATCATCCAGAACTCTGCGGCATGGCGGGTAGTGTTGGAATTCTCTGCACGGAAGGTAGGTCCAAAGGTATATACATTACGGAAGGCCTGTGCAAAAGTCTCGCAGTTCAGCTGTCCGCTTACTGTAAGATTTGTCTCTTTTCCGAAGAAATCCTTGCTGTAATCAATCTTTCCCTGGTCATCTACAGGTGTATTGGCAAGATCAAGTGTAGTTACCTGGAACATCTCTCCTGCACCCTCACAGTCACTTCCTGTGATCAGTGGAGTATGCACATATACAAAGCCTCTCTCCTGGAAAAACTTATGGATGGCATATGCACACAGGGAACGTACACGGAATACAGCCTGGAAGGTATTGGTACGTGGACGCAGATGAGTCATTGTCCTTAAATACTCAAGGCTGTGACGCTTCTTCTGAAGAGGATAATCCGGTGCGGAAGCTCCCTCCAGAGTGATCTCTGTAGCCTGGATCTCGAAAGGCTGCTTCGCCTGCGGAGTCGCAACAAGAGTACCCTTTACAATAATAGCTGCACCTACGTTCAGCTTGCTGATCTGTGCAAAATTCTCCATATTGTCATGGTAAACTACCTGCAGTGTCTCAAAATAGGTACCGTCATGGAGAACAACAAATCCGAATGTCTTGGAATCACGCACGCTGCGTACCCAGCCGCCTACTGTGATCTCCTGATCCAGATATTTATCTCTTTCTCTGTAAATCTCTTTTACTGTTGTAAGGTTCATAATCTGTTCCTCTTTCTCTTCATATTCCATTATCCGATGACAGCATGGATCTCATCTGTGCCACACTGCCTGTTGTGTTACAGTATAGACTATTCCTGTTCTTTACGCAAGGAAAAACGAGGGCAAAATTCATTCTGGATCTCACTGTTCCTTACTGTCCATCCTGTTCGCAGTAATCAGAAATTTTCTGATGAACATTTTTTATGTACCAGGAGATCCCAACGGAATTTCCTAGTACACAAAAAACAGAACTGCACACCAAGAGGCAATACAGTTCTGTCTTTCTATTTCCATGCAGGCTCTGCCTGCAGATCGATTATTTGGCCAGATGCCAGATGTCCTCGTTGTACTGCTCGATGGTTCTGTCAGATGAGAAGAAACCAGCCTTTGCAATATTTACGATCATCTTCTTTGCCCATTTCTCTCTGTCTGCATAATCAGCCAGAGCCTGGTTCTTAACCTTGATGTAGTCTTCCAGGTCAAGAAGGGTCATAAACCAGTCTTTATTTACAAGCTCATTGTGAAGTCTTCTTAAATTCTCTTCATGTCCAAGTGCAAGAACCTGATCGCTGACAATGAAATCTACATATTTCTTAATATCCGCATTGCCTTCGTAGATCGCTCTTGAATTGTAATCAGCCTTCTCATAGTGCTCAATAACCTGCTCACTGGACTGTCCGAAGATGTAGATGTTATCCTCGCCAACCAGATCGCTGATCTCTACGTTTGCACCGTCCATAGTACCAAGAGTTACAGCACCGTTCAGCATGAACTTCATGTTACCTGTACCGGAAGCCTCTTTGGATGCCAGAGAGATCTGCTCGGAAATATCACATGCAGGGATCAGCTTCTCAGCTGCGCTTACGTTGTAGTTCTCAACCATAACGAGCTTCATGTATGGAGCCACATCCGGGTCGTTTTTAATAAGATCCTGAAGTGTAAGCAGAAGATGGATAATATCTTTTGCAATCACATATGCAGGAGCTGCCTTTGCACCAAAGATGAATGTTACAGGCTTCTCAGGCTTCTTGCCGCCTTTGATCTCAAGGTATTTATAAATAATGTACAGAGCATTCAGCTGCTGACGTTTGTACTCATGAAGACGTTTGATCTGGATATCAAAGATGCTGTTCTCATCGATCTCAACGCCAGTGTTGGAAAGGATGAAATCTTTGCATACTTTCTTTGCATCTGTCTTGATAGCAAGGATCTTGTTTAATACTTCCTGGTCATCCTTGTATGCAAGAAGCTTCTCCAGCTCAAATGCATTTTTCTTGTATCCGTCACCGATCAGGGATGTGATCTGCTCTGTCAGCGGATGGTTGCAATACATCAGCCAGCGGCGGAATGTGATACCGTTTGTCTTGTTGTTGAATTTCTCAGGATAGATCTCATAGAACTGCTTCAGCTCACTGTTCTTCAGGATCTCAGTATGGAGTGCTGCCACACCATTAATGGAATATCCGTAGTGGATGTCCATATGTGCCATGTGTACCAGGTTGTTGCTGTCAATGATCGCAACAGATTCCTGAGGATATTTTCTCTTAACCTTCTCATCCAGCTGTTTGATGATCGGAACAAGGTGCGGAACAACCTCTTCCAGATAGCTCATCGGCCATTTCTCAAGTGCCTCTGCAAGGATAGTATGGTTGGTGTAAGCGCAAACCTTTGCAACGATATCGCTTGCTTCCTCAAAGTCAATACCCTTTGCTGTCAGCAGACGGATGAACTCAGGAATGATCATACTTGGGTGTGTATCATTGATCTGTACCACTGCATAGTCAGCCAGGTCATGAAGGTTGCATCCCTTTGCAACTGCCTCATCCAGGATCAGCTGTGCAGCGTTGCTTACCATGAAGTACTGCTGATAGATACGAAGCTTTCTTCCGTCATCATCGCTGTCATCCGGATACAGGAACAGGGTCAGGTTGTGAAGTACGTCTTTTTTGTTGAATGCAATGCCGTCATGAACCATGCTCTCATCTGCAATGTCAATGTCAAATAAATGAAGATGGATCGCTTTGTTCTGATAACCTGCAACTGCAATATCATACATCTTAGACTCAAGCTCAAATCCGTGGAACGGTACAGTGTATGTTACATCTGTTGGTGTAAGCCATGAGTTGTTGGTAATCCATGGGTTCGGTGTCTCATTCTGAAGTCTGTCATTGAATACCTGTTTGAACAGACCCAGATGATAGTTCAGGCCGATTCCTTCTCCAGGAAGTCCAAGTGTTGCGATGGAATCCAGGAAACATGCTGCCAGACGTCCAAGTCCGCCGTTTCCAAGAGATGGTTCCGGCTCAACCTCTTCGATCTCAGCAAGGGATTTACCGTTTGCTTTCAGATAATCAGCAACCTCATCATAAATGCCAAGGTTGATCAGGTTGTTGGAAAGCAGTTTTCCGATCAGGAACTCTGCAGAGATATAGTAAATTTTCTTTTTGCCGTTGTGATAGCCTTTTTCTTCCAGTGCTTCCTTTGTGTAGGTAAGAAGAGCTGTGTAAATCTCTTCATTTGTACAGGAAGAACAGTCTTTGTGGAACATTTCATTGATCTTTGTCTTTAAAGCTTCCATTGTTTCTCCTTTCATCCATTGGTCTGTATTCAGACCTTTTCATACGCGCCTTTTTGCATCTACGTTCTTTGCTCTTTTTGATGATACCATCATAGCACGGGAGAAAGGCATAAAAATACAACAAAACTGTTATGTTATGACATATTTCTGCGATATTTATGAGGGGAAACCATGTTCGCCTGCTGAAACTTTTTAATGAAGTAGCTGGTGTTGTTAAATCCTACATCCAAAGCGATCTCAGTGATGGAACGGTCGGAATGCAAAAGCATGACTTTTGCCTTTTCCAGGCGGAAATCATTCAGATATGAAGCCACTGTCTTGCCTGTATACTGTTTGAAAAGTTTCATAAAATAGTATTCGCTGTAATTGGATAATTCTGTTAATTCTTTCACAGTCAGCTGTTCCTGATAGTGCTCGTTAATGTAATCCAGAACCATTTTTATGGATGCAAGATTCCTGTTCTGTTCTGTGTCTGCAGGAACAATGTAATTTCCGATCAGCATCTGGTAAAAAAATTCATAAAACAGGCTTTTTAATTTTACATAATAGAAGGGCTTTTTCTCTCTGTGACAGTCGTGGATCTGGTAAAACAGGCGGAAGATCTCTTCATATCCGCCGTCTCCCGGTGAGATCAGGTGGGTAAATTCTGCCTGGTTCTCTGCAAGCAGGGAGATCAGCCGTTCCTGGCACAGATCCCCAGCAGGACTGGACAGAAAGTTCAGGTCAAATACAATGCTTTTGTAATACAGGAAATTCCGAAGGTCTGACCGTATGCCGTGGATGACTCCGCTGTTGACCATCAGGATGTCTCCTTGTTTCAGGCGGACTGTCTCTTTGTTCAGTCGTGCCAGGCCGCAGCCTTTTTCGATGCAGATGATTTCCATTTCCTTGTGCCAGTGGTTGTACAGAGAATGGAAGATCACGCAGTTGTCGGTGTAGGTTTCTACCGGGAGTTCAAATGAGCCGTGGCGGCCCAGTTCTTTTAGGGTTTCGTCTACCTTTGGGGAATGAAGGGTTCCGTTTTCTGCCATTCTCTCACCTCCTGTTGTTTTTCCAGTTATTGTTTCGTTTGCAGCGTTTTGTTGCATTTGGCAGAAAAGATATGTTTATATATCAGGGCTTCGTTTTCGGATTTCTCCCGGGCATTTATTATCTCTGTCATTTGCCAAACTCACGCCTACGGCGTTCAGACACGGCAAATAACAGAGAAATTAGCCCAGTCGAAATCTGCGAAAGCCTCGCATGATATATAACCAAGATCTTTTCTGCTACATGTAACGAACGCTACAATCCTATCAATGTGTCAGTTATTATTGTTACTACAAACAGTAACTCATTTTTCTTTGATTCTACCACAAAACTCTTCCCTTGCAAAATCCTTTCCTACAATATAGAATAAAGATATTAAAATGAATGGATAATGAATTATGAAGAATAAACAACTGAATCTTACCTCCGGCCCGATTCTTCCTACTCTTACGGAGTTGGCGCTGCCTATCATGGTGTCTTCTTTTCTGTCTACGGCCTACAATATTACAGATATGGCGTGGATCGGGATGCTTGGTTCCAAGGCAGTTGCAGGTGTGGGTGTAGGAGGCATGTACGTATGGCTTTCCCAGGGACTTTGTTCCCTGTCACGTATGGGCGGGCAGGTAAATATGGCTCAGGCCCTTGGCCGCAAAGACCGCAAGGCAGCTGTTTGCTATGCAGATGTAGCCTTGCAACTGACCATCCTGTTTGGTCTTTTTTTTACTGCGATCTGTCTGATTTTCACAGATCCTCTGCTTCACTTTTTTAATCTGACAGATCCGGAAGCCTATGCCAGTGCCAGGATCTACATGCTGATCACCTGCGGGCTGATCCTGCTGCCTTATCTGACTCAGACTTTTACAGGTCTTTACACAGCCCAGGGGGATTCCAAGACTCCACTGAAGGCCAATTTTCTGGGGCTTGTGCTGAATATGATCCTGGATCCTGTGCTGATCCTTGGAGTTGGCCCTTTCCCAAGACTGGAGGTTGTTGGTGCGGCAGTTGCCACTGTCACTTCCCAGTTCCTGGTACTTACTGTACTGATTGTCAGTCTTTTTAAGGATCACAGCGAGACAAATATCCTGCGCTGTTCCAACCCTTTACGCAGATCCGCAGTCTGCTATTACAAGGATGTTTTCCGTATCGGGATCCCTACTGCACTTCAGGGTACTATTTACTGTATGATCTCCATGATCCTGACCCGTATGGTTTCTGTTTTTGGGGCTGGTGCTATCGCAGTCCAGCGTGTAGGCGGCCAGATCGAGTCCCTGTCCTGGAATACTGCAGATGGTTTTGGCTCTGCCTTAAATGCTTTCATGGGACAGAATTACGGTGCAAGGAAGGCTGACCGTATCCGGAAAGGATACAGCATTTCTTTTCGGCTGCTGGTTGCCTGGGGACTTCTGATCACTGCTGCTTTCGTATTTATCCCACGGCCTATTTCTTCCCTGTTTTTCCATGAGGAGGATGTAATCCTGATCTCTATCAGCTACCTGATCATCATCGGATTCAGTGAGGCCTTTATGAGTGTGGAGCTGATGACTGTAGGCGCACTTTCCGGCCTTGGCAAAACAAAGCTTTGCAGCATTATCAGTATTATTTTTACCGGCATGCGTATCCCGCTTGCCATGGTTCTTTCTGCAACCTCCCTTGGGCTTGACGGGATCTGGTGGGCACTTACTGCTACCAGTATTGTGAAGGGAATTATTTTTTACTTTACATTTCAACATATTAGCAGGCGCAGCCTGTATTAACCGGAATTTCCGGAGAAAGAGATACTTATGTCAAAAAAAGAACTGGCTCTTGAAGTCATCAAACGATTAAAAACTGCATATCCGGACGCTGATTGTACCCTGGATTATGACCAGGCCTGGAAGCTTCTGGTAAGTGTCCGCCTTGCAGCCCAGTGTACAGATGCAAGGGTAAATGTGGTTGTGCAAGATCTTTTTGCCAAATATCCAAGTGTGGCAGCCCTTGCACAGGCAACTCCTGAGGAAATCGAGGCGATCGTAAAACCCTGTGGGCTTGGAAAAAGCAAAACAAGAGATATCAGTGCCTGCATGAAAATGCTTCACGAAAAATATAATGACAAGGTTCCGGAGGATTTTGATGCCCTTCTGTCTTTGCCTGGAGTAGGGCGTAAAAGCGCCAACCTGATCATGGGAGATGTATTTGGCAAGCCTGCCATTGTAACAGATACCCACTGTATCCGCCTTTCCAACCGGATCGGCTTTGTACATGGGATCAAAGATCCGAAGAAAGTAGAAATGGAGCTTTGGAAGATCGTTCCGCCGGAAGAGGGCAGCGACCTGTGCCATCGCCTTGTATGGCACGGAAGAGAGGTCTGTACAGCAAGGACCCAGCCTCACTGTGACAAATGCTGTCTGTTTGATATTTGTGAAAGGAATTTGTAAAAAGTACCAGCCATGAGAGCCTGATATAAGTGGATAAATGCCACAAAATATCTTTTTACATTTCAAGTATTTTATCTGCACCAAGAGATAAGGCATCCTGTTTTTCGTGGGTTACGAAAATCAGGGTCTTTCCCCTGGTGTATTTTTTTATGGTGTTCAGCACCTGGCTTCTTGTATCCGGATCCAGTCCGGTAAGGGGCTCATCCATAAGGATACTGTTCCGGTCTGCTGCCAGCGCCCTTGCAATGGCTGTTCTCCGGCACATGCCTCCGCTTAATTCCCCTGCTTTTTTATCCCAGGCATCTTCCAAATCCACAGCCCTTAGAAGCTCCCGGATCTTTTCATCAGAAAGCCCTTTATTTACCAGACGGATATTGGCCTGCACTGTAAGATTCCGGCAAAGTCTGTCCTTCTGAAAAACAGCTGCCATGGGTTCTTTGTTTCCCTGTATGGTTCCGCTATCTGGTTTTTCCAGCCCCAGGATCAGGTTCAGAAGTGTGGTTTTCCCGCATCCTGATTTTCCCATAATGCAGGTGGTTTTTCCTTCTGGAAAACAACAGGAAAAATCCTGTAATACAGCTTGCCCGTGATAGGCTTTACATAATCCCTGAATAATCAGATCCATTTTATTTTCCCATCCTTTCCACCAGCACACCAACTCCAGCCAGAAACAGTTTTTCAAACAGAAAGCTGATCATGATGATCACAATCGTCCATGCAAAAAGATCCGGCGTGTTTAAATAGATTTTTGCGTGATACAGCTTTTCCCCTATGGAGCCACCGGGGATCCCGATCACTTCTGCAGCAACTCCTGCTTTCCAGCAAAGCCCCAGGGCAAGACGGCAGGCAGCAAGAAAATAAGGTGCAGCCTGGGAAATATAAATATACCGTACCTTTCTGCCAAAGCTTACCTGAAACACCTGTGCCATTTCCAGAAGCTCCTGATCCGTTTCCCGGATGCCCTGGCATACATTGGTATAAACTACAGGAAATACCATAAGAAATGTAATAAATACGGAAAGATTCCTGGAGGGGATCCAGATCAGGCACAGGATAATAAAAGAAGCAACAGGAACAGATTTCATAACCGTTACAAGGGGCGCCAGAAGGATCTCAAGCACTCTCCATCCGCAGGCTGCGGCTGCCAGTATGGTTCCGATAAGAAGTCCCAAAAGGAATCCGGACAGGATCCGTACAAAGCTGAAACCCACAGTTTTCCAGAAATCTGCCTGTGGCAAAAGCTGCCACAGTTTTTTTACAACAGAAACAGGAGATGCCAGAAGGATCTCCTGTTTCAGCCACATACTAGCCAGCTGCCAGACTATGATCCAGAAAGCAGCTGCCAGTATTCTTATTATATAATTTCTCCACCTGAGCCTGTTATTTTCTGTCTCATCGTGCGTAGTAGAAATCATCATCAGGAAGCTGTCCTCCAACCATCTCAGGGTTCTGCTGTTCCAGTGTATTCAGATATCCGGACAGCATGGTTTTCATCTCTTCACCCTCTACAAATACGATACTGCAGTCCGGGATGGCCTTTTTTGCCACTTCCTCTGCAATAATATCATGATCGCCAATGATCTTTGCAGCCTGATCCGGTTCACTGTTTACAAATTCTACAGATGCCTTATATGCATCCATAAATGCATCCACATCTGCTTCATGCTCCTTAAGATAATCATTTCTTACAACCACAACGCCTGTTACCAGCTGGCTGTCATCAGAAACGCCGTCCTGCCACAGCTGGTTCAGATCCAGCGCTACCCTGAGGCTGTCATTCTTCATCAATGCAGTTGTAACAAAGGGCTGGGGCAAAAGCCCTACTGCAGTCCGGTCATTTGCCAGAGCCGCAACTACTTCCGCATGTTCTGACTTATATTCAATGGTCACATCCTTTTCCGGATCAATGCCATTTGCACTTAATACATATTCCAGGGCATACTCTGGTGTAGCGCCTTTCCCACTTGCATAAATAGTCTTTCCTTTCAGGTCTTCCACAGACTGGATGGATTCTCCATTTTCCACAAGGTAAAGGACGCCCAGTGTATTCACAGCCAGTACGCTTACATTCTTCTCGGTTTTCTGATACAGCACTGCTGCCAGATTAGCCGGAACTGCTGCTATGTCCACATTTCCCTGCACAATCTGTGGTACGATCTCATCCGGAGATGCTGCTATGGTAAAATCATAGCTTTCATCATCCAGAAGCTGTGCCATACCCATAGCAGTTGGTCCCTTCAGAGCGCCTACTGCAATCTTGTCAGATGCTGTTTCTTCTCCCAGAACTGTCATACAGCTTCCTGCCAGTGTTCCTGCTAAAAGCCCTGCAGCCAGTAATACGGATATCATTTTTTTCTTCATGTCTTTTGCCCTTCCTTAATCTCAGGTCATACTTTAATGTCATTCATAAAACTCATTATGAAGCAGTTCGTGTTCTTTGCCTTTCAAAAGTCCGTTGTACAGTTCCACAACCAGAGGGTTTTCATCAGACTTTTTAATGATCATGGTATTGTCTGCATTATAAAGTCCTTTTGCCCTTAAGGCTTTGGTTCTGTCACCGGCTCTTGTAGGCTGTCCGCCACCCATGATGCAGCCTCGTCTGCATGCCATAACCTCGATCAGATGGTATTCTTTCTCACCATTCTTTACCTGATCCATCACTTTCCTTGCATTGGCAAGTCCGTTGGCAACGCAGATCTTCAGCTCTGTGCCTTCATACATAACGGAAAATTCTTTAATGCCTTCCTCTCCACGCACACCGCTTTCAGCGATCTGGTGCATGGTTTCCTTTCTGTGGTCTTTTGTAAGACGGCGGAGAACTGCTTCTGTAACACCGCCGGTCACGCCAAAGATCACACCGCCGCCTGAACCAAAGCCAAATGGCATATCGCAGGCTTCCGGATCCAGCGGGGCAAAGTCAATGCCGAAATTATCGATCATACGGATCAGCTCTGTAGTGGTGATCACAATATCTGTGTCCTGTTCTCCATGGGTAAAGCTGTTGGGCCGGATCGCTTCTGCCTTCTTGGCTGTACATGGCATAATGGAAACCATGACCGTCTTCTTTCCATCCTGATGTTCCGGCTGACGGAAATATTCCTTGATCACAGCGGAAAGCATCCCCTGTGGAGATCTGCAGGTAGAAAGATTAGGGATGTAATCCTTGTACTGATCTGTAATAAATTTCACCCATGCCGGACAGCAGGATGTGAGCAGCGGAAGTTTTTCTCCTTTTTTGATCCGGTCAAGAAATTCTGCACTCTCCTCCATAATGGTAAGATCTGCGCTGAAAGAGGTATCATATACTTCGTCAAATCCCATTCTGTGCAGGGCATTTACGATCTTGCCCATAACGCTTCTGCCCTTTGACAGCCCGTAATGATCCCCTACTGCCACACGTACTGCCGGTGCGATCTGTGCCACCACCCGTACATTGGGATCAGCCAGTGCATCCCACACCAGATCCATATGGGTCTTGATGGAAATAGCACCTGTAGGACAGTAAACCCGGCACTGACCGCGGTTCACACAATCTGTCTCTGCAATTTTTTTGTTAAATGCAGGCATAACCATGGCTTCTGTACCACGGAATGCAAAGCCCAGCGCCCCGATGCCCTGAAGTTCTTCACAGGCACGTACACAGTCTCCGCAAAGGATACATTTATTAGGATCCCTTACAAGAGAAGGTGAACTTGTATCCAGTTCATAAGGCTCCCTGGTATTTTCAAAACGGATAGTATTCACGCCAAGACGATGTGCCAGCTCCTGAAGGATACACTCTCCGCTTTTCACACAGGT
>ONBN01000039.1:0-1800 GCA_900316115.1 uncultured Eubacteriales bacterium | reverse complement strand
CCATCCCTTGGTTCTTCAGAACAGGAGGCAAACATCTTGCCTCTTTCATCCTCTACCATGCACAAACGACAGGCTCCAAATGTGGATACCTCGGAATGGTAGCACAATGTTGGAATATTTATTCCTGCTTTCCGGATCACGGACAGCACATTTTTTTCATCGGTAAACTCTATTTTTCTACCGTCAATCATCATATATCCCATAATATACCCCCTTCCTATGCTTCCACATAAATTGCATCAAAATTACAGTTATCTTTACATGCACCGCACTTGATACAAAGAGTATTGTCTATATGATGAGGATGCTTGATCAGTCCTGAAATTGCGCCTGCCGGACAGTTTCTTGCACACTTGCCGCAGCCGATACAGAATTCCTGATTGATATGGAACTGACGCAGTGCAGTACATACCTTTGCACGACACTTCTTGTCCCGGATATGCTCCTCGTACTCATCCCTGAAGCGGTGCAGTGTACTGATGATAGGAAGCGGTGCGCTTTTGCCAAGGCCGCAAAGCGCCATGCTCTGAACCATATTTGCCAGTTCTTCCAGCTGATCCAGATCTGACATTTCACCTTTGCCTTCTACGATCCTTTCCAGGATCTCCAGCATACGCTTGGTACCCTCACGGCAAGGTACACATTTACCGCAGCTTTCCCTCTGGGTAAAGTTCATGAAGAAACGTGCAACCTCTACCATACAGGTATTTTCATCCATAACAACCAGTCCGCCGGAACCCATGATCGCATCCAGCTTCTTTACAGAGTCAAAATCAAGAGGCACATCCAGCTGATCCATGATCAGACAGCCACCGGAAGGCCCGCCGATCTGTACGCCTTTAAAGGCTGCTCCCTTTTTCAGTCCGCCGCCAATATCATAAATAATATGGCGCAACGTAGTGCCCATAGGCACCTCGATCAAGCCTGTATTCTCAATAGCTCCTGTAAGGGAGAAGGTTTTGGTGCCCGGGCTTCCTTCTGTACCGATGGTCCGGAACCAGTCAGCCCCCTGAAGAATGATCTTGGGCACATTGGCATAGGTTTCCACATTGTTCAGTACCGTAGGCTTGCCCCACAGTCCTTTCTCCACTGTACGTGGAGGCTTTACACGGGGCATACCCCGGTTGCCTTCAATAGATGCTGTAAGTGCAGATCCCTCACCACATACAAAGGCACCTGCACCTCTGTTGATATGTAAATGGAAAGTAATTCCTGTTCCCAGGATGTTATCTCCCAGAAATCCGTAATTCTCTGCCTGTTCAATAGCCATACGCAGTCTCTTTACAGAGAGAGGATATTCTGCACGTACATAGATATAGCCTTCTTCTGCGCCAACTGCATAAGCAGCAATGGTCATACCTTCGATCATCTTATATGGATCGCCTTCCATAACAGATCCATCCATAAATGCACCAGGATCTCCTTCATCACCATTACATACAACATAGCGGATCTTTTCGGCCTGCCTTGCCACCTGGGACCATTTCTTCCCTGCCGGGAAGCCGGCGCCGCCACGGCCCCTGAGTCCTGACTTTGTCACCTCCTGTATCACATCATCAGGAGTCATGGATTCCAGTGCCTTTGCCAGTGCCTGGTATCCGCCAACAGCAATATATTCGTCAATAGATTCTGCATCGATCTTTCCGCAATTTTCCAGCACCACCCTTGTCTGAAGGTTTAGGAAAGGAATGTCCTCCGGGCGGGGACAGACAGTGTCCTTCTCTCTGTAAAACAGACGCTCTACAGGCTTTCCTTCCAGAACTGTACGCTCTACGATCTCTTTACAGTCCTCTGGCTGTA
>ONBN01000027.1 GCA_900316115.1 uncultured Eubacteriales bacterium | reverse complement strand
CAGATGGTATCCCTGCCAGTCATGGTAACACTGTATCCCTCCACAAAGGGCATATCACTGACCTGCTCATTTTTATGAAAGAATGAAGCCAGTACTGTATTGTTCATAAAGGAACCCTGCAGAGCCATCTCCTTTACCTGATCCTGAGAATAATGGGTGCTGCCCATCACTTCAATGGTCCTGACCTGGAAAAAGGAAAAGAAAAAGATAATGCCTGCCAGCAGGACTGCTGCCAGGGTTCCCCAGATTATTTTTTTTGTTTTTTTATCAAGCACAGATTTTTCTCCGTTATCTCCAGTTCCCATAATCCTTCCTTTAATATATCCGGCTCTAGGCCTCCCTGCCAAGGCTGATCCTGGCACCTGCGCCAAGAAGATCCTCACAGATATGCTCATAGCCTCTGCTGATAAACGAATATCCACTGATCCTTGTAGTCCCTTTGGCACATAAAGCTGCGATCACCAAAGCTGCACCTCCTCGAAGCTCCCTGGCAGTCACCTGCCTGCCATAAAGAGGATATCCTCCCTGTACCCGGGCTTCCCTGCCACTGATACGGATATGTGCTCCCATCTGTACCAGTTCCTGGGCAGCCTTATAACGATCCTCAAAGATCTGCTCCCGGATCAGACTTTCCCCTGGGACTGTAGCCAGAACTGCCATCACCTGAGACTGCAGATCCGTGGGAAATCCTGGATAAACAGCTGTCTCAAGAAGCTTTATCGGACAGTGGATGTTCTGTCCATTGACTATTAGTTTACCACTGTTCCCTTGATATTGTCCACCCATTTTGCAATATACATCCAGAAAGGCATCCAGTTCACCCTCCGGTACATTCTCCAATGTAATCTCACTTCTTGTAGCTGCTGCAGCACAGATATATGTGCCGGCAACGATCCGATCCGGTGGAACCCTCATACATCCTGGGCCTAATTCTTCCATTCCTTCTATAATGATGCAATCCGTTCCCTCCCCTGTGATCTTTGCTCCCATTGTTCTTAAATATCTGCAAAGCCACAGAATCTCCGGCTCCCTTGCCGGATTTTTTATGATCGTTTCGCCCTTTGCCAGCACAGAAGCCAAAAGTGCCTGCTGGGTAGCACCTACACTTCTTTTTGGAAACAGGATCTCATTTCCATGAAGCCCTGACGGAGCCGTTCCCTGGATCATCTGATCTTTTTCGATCACAGCTCCCAGCTGCTCCAGGGCATAAAGATGCAGATCTATGGGTCTTTTCCCGATCACACATCCTCCCGGATAGCCCAGCCTTCCTCTTTTGTTCCTGGCAAGCATGGTTCCAAGAAGGATCACGGAGGAGCGCATACGCCCTGTATATATTTCCGGTATTTCCTCTTTATCTGCATTTGTACAGTCCATATACAGATCATGATCCTCCCACCAGGTAACTGCACCCAATGCCTGAAGGATCTGCTCCATACAGAAAACATCTGTGATCCTGGGACATTCCTTAAGAACACTTATGCCTCTGTGCAGCAGGGACGCCGCCATCATGGGAAGCGCCGCATTCTTTGATCCCTGTACAGAAATGGCCCCTTTCAAAGGCTTACCGCCCACGATACAGATGTAGTCATCCAAGCTTTTCACTCCTAAAGAGCCTCTTACCCTTTAGTATATGTAAAAAACTGCTGTCTGTGACTGCTTACACTAAGAGCAAGCCCCATTTCTCCCATAAGAAAAACCACCGAAGTTCCTCCATAACTGACAAAGGGAAGGGTGATCCCTGTGTTTGGAATGGTATTTGTTACCACAGCAATATTCAGGATCACCTGAATCGCCATATGGGCCATGATCCCGGCACAGATCAGGGTTCCCGACAGATCCATGCACCTGGTAGCGATCACACACAGCCGCCAGATCAGCAGCCCGAAAATAAAAATCAGTATTAATGCGCCGGTAAGTCCCAGTTCTTCACAGATAATAGAAAAAATCATATCATTCTGGGCTTCCGGCACAAACCCCAGCTTCTGGATACTGCTTCCCAGCCCTCTGCCAAACAGGCCTCCGCTTCCAATGGCATATAATCCCTGAATGGTCTGAAAACCCTTTTCGTATTTTTCCGGATCTCTCCAGATAGCCAGACGCTCCAGCCGGTAGCTTTCAGCTGCCAGAAACAGTACAGCAAAACCAATACCTGCAGCACCTATGCCAAGAAAACAGGCATATCTGGAATTGGAAGCAAAAATCAGCACAACTCCGATTCCCAGAATGATAATGGCTGTGCTCAGATTGTTGGAACCAACAAGCCCTACCACAGGAAGAAGGGATGCAAGAGTACGCCCCATAAACCACAGACCGGAGGTGCTGCTTTTTGTATGCTGGATCTGCCATACCAGAAAAAGGATCACTGCAACTTTTGCAAATTCCGAAGGCTGAAAAGACAATGGTCCAAGATTCAGCCACCGTTTGGATCCGTTGATCTCCTGGCCAACCACCAGTACTGCAGCAGAAAGGCCTAAGGACGCCATATAGGCTACAGGCGCCAGCCGGACAAAAAAGTGATAATCCATTCCTGCGATCAGATACATAGCCAGAAACCCAAGGGACGTAGCAAACAGTTGTTTCTTAAAATAATAGGCAGAGTCGCCGAAACGTACTCTGCCATTATATTCACTGGTTGAGAAAAGCATGGTCAGTCCAAATACTGCAAGGATCAGCACCAGCGCAAGTAAAATCCCGTCTGTTTCTGAAAAGCCCTGTCTTTTTTCGGATGCCATAGGATCTCCCGGATCATTCTTTTATTTAAAGGTATGAAACAAGCTCCTTAAATATGTCTCCCCTCTGCTCATAATTATCAAACTGTCCCCAGCTTGCACAGGCAGGAGAAAGAAGTACTGCATCTCCTGGTTCTGCCTTCTGTGCACACACCTGAACTGCTTCTTTCAGGTCTTCACACAGAATGATCTGATGGAAGCCATTCTTCTGGGCTGCCTCTTTGATCTTCTCTTTTGTCTGTCCGATCAGCACCAGATACTTCACTTTACCGTCAAACGCCTGGATCCATTCATCATACGTGGAGCCTTTATCATATCCGCCGCCGATCAGCAATGTTGGCCGGTTCATTGCACGGATCCCACGGATAGCAGCATCCGGATTGGTGCCCTTGGAATCGTTATAATATGCAACCCCATTCTTCTCTGTTACATACTCGATCCTGTGAGGAACTGCGGTAAACTCACACACGCTCTTACGGATGCTTTCCATATCTACTCCGTCATACCATGCCATGGCAACTGCTGCCATTACATTTTCAAAATTGTGCTGTCCAAGAAGCTTCAGATCTCCTGTCTTCACAACCGGGATCTCTTCTTTGTCTGTACGGAGTGTGATCATGTCCCCATCCAGGTAAATGCCCTTTGGAAGCTTTCTCACACTTGAGAAATAAACGACTTCAGGTACAATGTTTTCTCCAAACTTACGAAGTACCGGATCCTCATAATTCAGTACACATACATCTGCTGGTCCCTGATTCTTGGTGATCAGCTCTTTCACCCGGATATATTCCTCCATTGTATGGTGACGGTTCAGATGATCCTCTGTAATATTCAGGATCGCACTTACATGAGGTGCAAAATCCTGGATCGTCTCCAGCTGGAAACTGCTGATCTCAGCTACGGTAATGCTTTCTTCCTTCATCTCAGGTGCCTTAGATGTATAAGGTGTACCAATATTTCCTACAACAAATACAGAAGGGCGGGCATCCGCCATGATCTTGCCAAGAAGCGCAGTGGTAGTGGTCTTGCCATTGGTACCTGTGATAGCCAGAACCTGGCCTTTTCCTGTCTGATAGGCCAGTTCTACCTCGCCCCATACCGGCAGTCCCTGTGCATAAAAGTTTTTAACAAGGGGAATATCTGTAGGTACACCAGGACTTAAAACAACCAGATCCAGATCCTTTTGTACTTCCTCCGGCAGATCTCCTGCATACACCTGTGTATCTGCTCCGATTTTATGTACGATCTCTTCTTTGTCAATATCTGCTTTCCCATCAAAAACAACTGGGAGAGCTCCTGCTTTTACAAGAAGCTGTGCAGCTCCTATACCGCTTTTTCCTGTACCAAATACAAGAACCTTTTTTCCTTTTAAATCCACGACTTTCTCCTCCTTAAAGCGCCAGCAGTCCGATCAGGCACATAATTGCCGTAATAATTGAAAAAACTGCCACAACTCTTGTCTCAGACCATCCTCCAAGTTCAAAATGATGATGGATGGGAGTCATTCTGAAAATTCTTTTCCCATGAGTTGCCTTAAAATAAGTAACCTGGATCATAACTGAAAGAACCTCTACCAGATAGATCAGGCCTACGATCAGAATAAACAGGGGCATCTGCATCATATAGGCGCAGCCTGCCACAAATCCGCCCAGGGCAAGGGAACCGGTATCTCCCATAAACACCTTGGCAGGATACACATTGTAAAGCAAAAATCCCATAAGACCGCCTACTACCGCACAGGTAAAGGGCTCGATCCCGGACTTCAGGCCAATGGAAACCACAGTAAAGAATACTGCAACGATCAATGTAACGCTGGATGCCAGACCATCTACACCGTCTGTAAAATTCACTCCATTTACAGTACCAATCACTGCAAAGAACAGAAGGGGCACTGCCAGCCAGCCTAAGTCCAGATAATGTCCGCTCCAGAACGGGATCCGCATAGTCAGGGAAATATCTGTATAATTCAAAATATAGAAAGTAAAAATCCCGGTAACAACGATCTGAAGAAGCAGCTTCTGCCATGCCAGAAGTCCGTCTGACCTGCGAAGCACAACCTTCAGGTAATCGTCCAGAAATCCGATCAGTCCAAAGCCTAAAGTAAGAAACAGCACAGGAATGATCTTGGGATAATCCTTTACATAAAACAGAGCCGTGATCACTGTGGATACAAGAAACATCACGCCTCCCATGGTAGGTGTCCCTGCTTTCTTCAGATGGGACTGTACTCCTTCTACTCTTTCTGTCTGTCCCATTTTCAGTTTTTTAAGAAAAGGAATCACAACAGTGCCTAATATTGCACTGATTCCAAAGGAAATTAGTACGGGAATCACAACTTGAAAATCCATTTCACACCTCTTATTTCTTTCGTCTTTTTTAAAGCAACTTATAGTATACGGCTTTTTGTCCTATTTATCAAGACTGTAGCTGCATTCTATACCCAGATAAGGCAGAACATTCTCAAAAATCCTGCGGATCACAGGTGCGGCAATGGTTCCTCCATAATAGATCCCCTGTGGATTATGGATAATACAAATACCCAGAACTTTTGGATCTTCCGCCGGTGCAAAACCAAGGAAAGAAGAGATATAACGGTTGGCACTTCTTGGAAATGTCTGTGAGGTTGCAGTTTTCCCTCCAATAGAATAGCCTTCAATCTTTGCATTTTTGCCGGATCCTTCTGATACTACCTTTTCCAGGATAGCCCGCACCCGCCTGGAGGTTTCCT
Source organism: uncultured Eubacteriales bacterium (assembly GCA_900316115.1). Taxonomy (GTDB): domain Bacteria; phylum Bacillota; class Clostridia; order Lachnospirales; family Lachnospiraceae; genus Blautia_A. The sequence continues at coordinate 25,022 of ONBN01000027.1, read as the reverse complement.
CTGAAAGGATCCCCTGCTCTACAGGATAGGAAAGCTCTTTTATGTTTTTTCCATCCGGGCTTTGCACTGCCACTGCAAAATGAGGTGTCACCCTTTTTCCTCCGTTGATGATCTCACTTACCGTTGCAGCCAGCTGGATGGGTGTGATCTGAAAAGACTGTCCAAAAGATACAGTAGCCAATTCCACATTACCCATTTTTTCTTTCTGATGCATAATGGTTCCTGCTTCTCCTGGCAGATCTATCCCTGTTTTTTTCAAAAGTCCAAACTGTTTGAAATATTTATAATAATTATCCACTCCCAGCCTGAGGCCTACTTCAATGAAAACCGGATTGCAGGAATTTTCCGCTCCCTGCACAAAATTCTGTGAGCCGTGTCCTCTTCGGTTGGCGCAGTGGATCCTTCGATCATCCACCAGCTTATATCCAGGGCAATAAAAAGAATCCCCTTCTGTAACTACTCCTTCCTCCAAACCTGCTGCCATGGTAATGATCTTGAAGGTAGAACCAGGTTCATACGTATCATTCAGGCATGGATTTCTCCACATTTGATTCAGAAGATCCTGTTTTTCCTGACTGGTAAGAGCCGATGTATCCTGTTTTGTGTTCAGTTCAAAGGGCTGGTTCAGGTCAAATTCCGGTACATTCACACAGGCATAGATTTCCCCATTCTGAGGATTCATAAGAAGAATGGATACTCTGTCTGCCTGTTTTTCTTCCATCACCTTCTGGGCAGCCTGCTGTACATATTCCTGGATACTGGCATCAAGACTGATCCTAAGATCCTGTCCTGCCACAGGTTCTTTTCTTTTTTCTCCTTTATCTGTAAGCTCTACTCCCCTGGCATCTGTAGTGGTCAGGATCTTTCCGTTTTCCCCTTTTAGTACATCCTCATATTTTACTTCCAGACCAATGATCCCCTGATTATCCCCTCCTGTAAAACCAAGCACCTTGGACGCCAGTTCTCCATAGGGATACCACCGTTTGTAATCCTCATCAACCTTTACCCCATCCAGCTGACACTCCCGGATCTGATCCCCGGTTTCCTTGTCAACATTTGTACGGATCCTTTCTATAGAAGAAACCTTTTCTACACGTTTTCGTACCTGGACAGGATCCATGGAAAGCTTCTCTGACAGTATCCGAATCACCTTTTCCGGCTCTTTGATCTGACTGTGGATCACGGAAATGGTGCACACTGTCCGGTTATCTGCCAGCACTTTTCCTGTTGCATCCAGGATCCTTCCCCTTTCTGCCTTAATATCCCGTTCCCTTTCATGAAGATCCTCTGCTTTTCTGTAATAATGATCCGACTGAAATCCCATCAGACAGATCAGGCGTATCATAAGACCGATAAGCAGAAAACCACAGACAGCAAGGACTACCCACACTTTTTTCCTGTGAAAGGTCAGGCTTTTTTTCATAAATATCCTTTCCGGTCTTTGTGCTATCCGGACAAGTCTACATACCCGGACATAGAAAAACCCTGCCAGAACTGTCATATTAATATATGAATCGTCTTTGCAGGGTTATCACTTTTCTTATTCCAGGCCAGCCTCTTCGTTGGTCAGGCCTTCACTTTCCATATTATTATCCTGGTCAGGCTGGGAATCCCCTTCCAGAGGAGCCGGGACACTGGTATCTGATACTGCTTCCTGTAAACCACTGCCGGCACCTACACCGTCAAGATTATTTGACTTGATATATTCTCCATTTTCATCGATCTGGTAGCTTCCATCTGCGTTAAGAAGATAACCGTTTTCATCAATACGATTGCCGTCCCAGTCGATCAGATTGCCATTGCCATCCACCAGATTGCCGTTTTCATCCAGAGAACTGTCTGTATTGTTTGAAAGATATCCCTGGAAACCTTCCCACAGCTCTGTAGTTGGCACTTCTCCGTCAGAAGCCTCATCCGGTGTTACGTTCAGATAAGGAAGAAGCTCTGAAAGGATACCCTGTGCAATGTACTGTGCATAGGTACTGGTTGCCTGATCCTCTGCATTTGGCTCATCCACAACTACATAGATCACAACTGCCGGATCGTCTACAGGTGCAAATCCAATAAAGGAAACAAGATATTTCTTATTTCCACGGGGGAATTTCTCTGCAGTACCTGTCTTACCGCCGGAGCTGTAGCCCTGGACTCTTGAAGTCTGGCTGGTACCACGAAGCACACTCTGATGCATGTAACTGCGGATATCTGTGGAAATATTAGAAGAAATGGTCTGCTTCATCAGAACCGGATTCACTGTTTTTACCACACTTCCATTGCTGTCCTTGATCTTTGTTACAAGATGGGGCTGATAATAGTATCCGCCATTTACAATGGAGCACATTGCATTGATCTCCTGGATCATGGTACAGGTAAATCCCTGTCCGAATGCAGAGCAGGCAAGCTCTGTTTCACCCATAGTATCTGTGGTGTGGATAATACCTGTTCCTTCGTTTGGCAGATCAATACCTGTCCTGGAACCAAAGTTAAACACACTTTGTGCTTTGATAAACTGTTCACTTCCCATAGCCGCTGCGATCTGCATCATACCGTCATTACAGGAGTTTGCAATAACATCAGCCAGTGTTTCCGTACCATGGGCATCCGGCCATACAGCACACTTAATAAAAGTATCTGTACCAAAGGACTGACCGCCATCACATACAAAAGTATCTGAAGTACTGATCTTGCCTTTTTCCAAAGCAGAAGCCATAACAATAGGCTTTACAACAGAACCGGGTTCATAGGCATCTGTCACACAGAAATTGCTCCACATGGCATTTAAAGCTTCTACTGTTTCTTCATCATTCATTCCCTTGATCTCATCCTGGGTATAAACCTGGGAAAGATCCCTTGGATTGTTAAGATCATACCGGTCGCCGCCGTCCATGGCAATGATCTCTCCATTGGAAGGATCCTCCACGATCACGCCTACGTTTTTTGCGCCCATCCGTTCATTGAAGGCATTCACGTATTTTTCTACGATCTGCTGTGCCCCCATATCCAGGCTAAGTTCCACGCTGTTGCCATTGGTAGGCTCGATAATGGTCTGTTCCACATCTGAACTGTTATTAAAATAGCCGTACTGGCGGCCGTCCACTCCATTCAGGGTACTATTGTAGTAACCCTCAATACCGCTGTCTGCCACATCTCTTTCCAGTGTAAAACCAATGGTATCACAGGCAGATTCATTATATGAATAAATCCTCAGATAATCCTCTTCAAACCATACGCCCTGTACATTATTTTTTTCCTGGATCTGCTCTTTTGTAAGATTGCTGTCCTCAGGAATGGATTTATAATCCTCAAAAGCCTTTTTATCATCCATGGAAATCTGTTTTTTGATGATCTGATACTGGCTGTTTTTGGTACTTTCCGCTGTGAGGCGGGTACGGATCTCTCCCTCATCAATGCCCAGCACACTGGTAAGTGCACGGACAGTAGGCTCCACATAATCCTCATTTTCATTAACTGCCTTGCAGTCCAGGATCACATTGTAAACCTTATTGCTGGTGGCAAGGATATTCCCATTCCTGTCATATATATCCCCCCGCCTTGCAGGCATCACCCGGCTTTCGTATTTCTGCTGTGCCTGGCTTAATACCTGTTTTTTGTATTTATTTCCGCTTTTTGCATTAATATATGTGATTCTGATTGCCAATGCAAAAAAAGCTCCTATCACTATTGCAAACAGTAATATCAGCTTCTTCCGCATAACATAATTTATTTTTTTCTCTGGTCTTTTTTTCCTTCTTTTGTCCATACTGCTCAATGGATCACCTGCCTTACTTTTTATCAGTGGGACAGCAGGACCGCCTATTCAGGCACATCCTGATACTGTCGTACATAGCTTCCTCCCTCAACACTGTAAGTCACGATCTGTTCATCAGACGGACTCTTCATACCAAGCCGTCCAATGGCGATCTTCTTGATCTTATCCAGATCTACATTGGAAGTTACCTCGCTGTAGTAAGCATCATTATCCTCTTTCAGCTGAGCCAGTTCTGACTCCAAAGATGCCACCTGGCTGATCTTCCTTGTGTAGTCAGACTTCAGTCTCAGATAATTGATGCAGCAAAACAGGACTGCTGTAGATACAACTGCAATGAATACAACGAACTTCCTGTTCATGCTCATTGCCTTTACCCTGTTCTTCTGTGCTTCTTTGCTGAGTGTACGCTGTCTCGCCTGGCTCTTTGGCTTTGCTGCCGGTCTGGCAGGCTGTCTTGCCGGACGATTTGCAGGCGGATAATATCTCCGCTCCGGTACCTCCTGAAGCTTGCGTGCTGCACTTCCGTCTATATATACCCCTCTGGGATTTCTGGCGCTATTTATATTTCTTCTTGCTGTAGTAGGTCTGTTTGCCGCCATTTTATTTCCCCTCTAACTTACTGTCTGACTAACTTCTGCTTCGTTCAAAAATTCTGAGCTTTGCGCTTTTGGAACGTGGATTCTCTTCCATTTCTTTCTGGCTTGGAAGAATAGGCTTCCTTGTGATCACTTTTCCCTTTGACTTTTTCCCACATACACATACCGGAAAATCCGGCGGACATGTACATGGATTCTCATTCTTCCTGAATATGGTCTTAACGATCCTGTCCTCCAGCGAATGGAAGGTAATAATGCAGATCCTTCCTCCATCATTCAGAAGATCGATCATACCATCCAGAGAATCCCTCAGCACATCCAGTTCTTTGTTCAGTTCAATACGGATCGCCTGGAATGTACGTTTCGCAGGATGGCCTCCTGTAGCCTGTATCTTCATGGGAATCGCACCACGGATGATCTCCGTCAGTTCCCCTGTTGTGGCAATCGGCTTCTTTTCCCTTGCTGCCACAATATGCTTTGCAATATTCTTTGCAAATTTATCTTCCCCATAATCTCTGATAATACGGTAAAGTTCTTTTTCTTCATAACCGTTGACGATGTCTGATGCGGTCTGGCTCTGCCTCTGATCCATTCTCATGTCCAGCGGAGCATCCACCCTGTAGGTAAATCCCCGTTCTTCATTGTCCAGCTGATAAGAGGACACTCCAAGATCCAACAGGATCCCGTCTACCCCGTAAATTCCCCGGGCAGCAAGCTCCTGTCCCATGTAACAATAATTGCTGCGAATGATTGTCGCCTGTTTGTAGGCGCCCAGCCTTTCACTCGCAGCAATTATTGCATCCTGGTCTTGATCTATGCCAATAAATCTCCCCTTGGCAGAAAGTTTTTCACATACCCTGCAGGCATGTCCCGCACCTCCTAAAGTCCCATCCACATAGGTTCCATCAGGCTTTACCCTTAAGCCGTCAACAGCCTCTTCCAGTAATACAGATTTGTGTTTGAATTCCATTTCCGTCTCCTGTTGGATTTGTCCTTAGAACTGCCTTATATAACGATTCCCATTTCCTGCATGCCTTCAGCAATGCTGTCCATATCGTCATAATTGCAGTTTTCATTCCATTTTTCTTTGCTCCATACTTCAATCCTGTTAAGATTTCCAGTCAGAACCACATCTTTGTCCAGACCAGCAAACTCCCTTAAGGTCTGTGGTACAAGGATTCTCCCCTGCTTGTCCAGCTCACATGTGGTGGCTCCTGCCACAAAGAATCTTGAAAAGGTTCTTGCGTTCTTGTTCGTAAGTGGTAATGCTCTGAGCTTTGTTTCAAAGGCTTCCCATTCATCCATAGGATATATAGAAAGACAACCATCAAGTCCCTTGGTCAGAACAAACTCTTCCCCTAAGAGTTCCCTGAACTTGGAAGGGATAATCAGACGCCCCTTCGCATCGATTGTGTGGTTGTATTCTCCCATGAACATATTTACTCACCTACTCTCGGGAAATACGAGTCTCCCCTTCGTATTTCCGGGATGCGGATGGTACTGTCTGCCACAATGCCCCCATTCGCCTCCACTATTCTCCACTTTCTACCACTTATGGGTTTATTCTAAACCATTTAGATGAAAAAGGCAAGTAGGAATCCTGATTTTTTGGCTCGAACTCCTGTAAATTATTTCCATACACCAGAAAAAAAAGTGGGTACCCTCCACAATCCTGCGGACAGTTACCCACTTTATACTCATTCTATTTCTTCTGCCAGCATGGCAGCATTCATGATCCGGTCAAGCTTCCGGCTCATTTCCAGATTCTTCAGCAGATCCTGACGGCACCGGATCTGGCTGTCCAGCTTCTTTCGCAGCATCTGCACCCGGATCTTCAGGATTCTCTTTCGTATGTTCCTCAGATAAGAGGTCATCAGCTTCCGGGAAATCATTTTTTTCTGCTTCCCTGGCAGCTTTTTCTTCTGCTTCATAATCTTCCTCTCTTCTACGTCGTTTTACTTTTGCACGCTTCTTGGTCATTGTCCTTCGCACAAATCCCATGATCCCACAAAATACAAATAATACTGCAGAGATCACCATGGAAATGGAAATACCGGTTCCAGGTATCACCAGCTTGTCTGTACGTATCCATTCCAACAGAAATCTTCCCAGTCCATAGCCTGTAAGATATCTTAAAAAAATCTCTCCCTGGAAACTCTTTCTTCTTTTCCATACAAGAAGAAGGAGGAACAGTACCAGGCACCAGGCACTTTCATAGAGAAAGGCAGGATGCACCTGCACACAGGAAATCCCATTTACAGTCACAAGATTTTCCCTCATGGCTGCGCTGACCTGACTGCTTCGTACAGAAGATAAGGGCAGCTGCATGGCAAGAACTGAATTGGTGTATTCCCCAAAGGATTCTCTGTTAAAAAAGTCTCCCCATCTTCCTATTATCTGTGCGATCACAAGACCCATACATGCAGTATCTGCCATTTTCATAAAGGAAAGTCTGCGTATCCCACAGTAAATGGCAGCTCCCAGCATACCTCCAAACAGACCGCCGTAAAAAGCCATGCCTCCATTTCGGATGTTGAAGATCTCCAGAATATTATCTTTGTAAAGATCCCAGGAAAAGCCCACATAGAAAAGCCGTGCCCCGATCAAGCCAAAGATCACAGCTGTGATCATCATCCCAACATAAGCATCCTGATTTTCATTTCTGCGTTTTGCCTCAAGAACAATAAAAGCAAGTCCTGCAAGCATTCCCAATGCAAGGAGCATCCCTCCGAAGGTGATCTCAAAACCGAATATCCGGATGGATCTGCCTACATATCCAAGTTCTACACCCAGATTGGGAAAACGAATCATCATATCCATATATCACCGTTTTATACGTTGAACCTGAATAAGATCACATCTCCATCCTGCACAACGTAATCCTTTCCTTCCATGCGAACCAGGCCCTTTTCTCTGGCTCCTGCATAAGAGCCGCAGTCCAGAAGATCCTGATAATTTACCACCTCTGCCTTGATAAATCCTCTTTCAAAATCAGAATGGATCTTACCGGCTGCCTGAGGTGCCTTTGTACCGATCTTAATGGTCCATGCCCTTGTCTCATCCTCTCCGGATGTAAGGAAGCTCATCAGTCCAAGAAGATGATAGCTTGCACGGACAAGCTTCTCAAGTCCTGATTCTTTCAGCCCCAGATCCTCCAGGAACATTTTCTTTTCATCATCATCCAGCTCGGAAATCTCTTCCTCGATCTGTGCACAGATCACAAATACACCACTATTCTGTTCTTTTGCGTATTCACGCACATCTGCCACATATTTGTTGGACTCACCGTCATCTGCCAGATCATCTTCTGCTACATTGGCTGCATAGATCACAGGCTTCCATGTAAGAAGGTTATATGTACCCATCCATCCTTCTTCATCCTCGTTCTCCAGTTCCATGGTAATGGCCATCTTGCCATCTTCCAGATGCTTCTTGATCTTCTGGAGGAAATCAAGCTCCTTAGCTGCTTCTTTGTCCATACGTGCAGTCTTTGTAACCTTTGCGATCCTGCGCTCCAGAATCTCCAGATCTGAGAAGATCAGTTCCAGATTGATAGTTTCAATGTCACGAAGAGGATCAATGCTTCCGTCTACATGGATCACATTAGGGTCTTCAAAGCAGCGTACCACATGTACAATGGCATCTACTTCACGGATGTTGGCCAGGAACTGGTTACCAAGCCCCTCTCCTTTGGATGCGCCTTTTACAAGACCTGCAATATCCACAAATTCGATCACTGCAGGTGTTACCTTCTTGGAATGATAAAAATCTCCTAAAAGTTTCAGTCTTTCATCCGGTACTGTTACGACTCCCACATTTGGGTCAATGGTACAGAACGGATAGTTTGCTGATTCTGCTCCTGCCTTTGTCAGGGAATTGAACAATGTACTTTTGCCTACGTTTGGCAGGCCTACGATTCCTAATTTCATTTTATCTTATTTCTCCTTATTTATATCCAAAATGTGCAACAGTCCGGTGCCTCATAATTCTTGCCCGCCGGACCACTGCCAAATATACTGTGCCGGATTATTGTACCACATGCCAGGTTTTCACTCAACCGGTTTTCGTAACAAATCCCTGCAAGTCACTATATTTAAGCAAAACTCAGTCTCTTGTCATTAGCATCAGCAGATTGCCTCGGGAAAAAGTAATCCTTGCCTCTTGATCCTTAATCTCATTGCTTACTGTAAGCCCGCTTTCAGCAAACCGAAGATGGTGATCATGCAAAGGATATTTAAAGCCTTCCAGGGTAAGTCCGGTCACATCTCCTCCTACTGAGAAAAAAGATACGTACTTCCCATACTGCCGGTCTTTGTGAAGAACTGTGCCATTATCCACAAGGGTGATGAAGTTATTCACATCTGCCAGCCGGATATCCACTCCCCGCTCTTTGCCAGACAGAAGCAGCCCCAGATTAGCGATCACATGATCCAGCCTGGTGCCTGTTCCTCCAAGAATCAGGATATCCCTTGCGCCCTGGGAAATAGCCAGATTCACAGCTGACTGTGTATCGGAATCATCCTTTTCAGGTTTCAGCCTGTATATAGAGGTCTGGGGCGGCTTTTCCATATATTCCTTGCCCTCCTGGGAAAGACTGTCAAAATCTCCTACTACCAGATCCGGTGTTATGCCTGCAGCCATAAAAAATTCCAGACCTTTATCTGCAGCGATCAGCCGCAGGTCTTTATCGTCTGATGAGCTTACCTGTTCTGATGTTTTTCTGTTTATTTCTTTTTTCAGTTTTTTCAAAAAATCGAGGGCAAAATCAACCTGGATATTGCCCCCGCTTACAACTACTGTATCAATCATATTATTCCCTATTCCAGTGTATCTGCAATTTCGTGAATCTTATTCTGGATATTCCTTACATTCTGTGCAATATCATCTTTAAAAACCCAGGAGCCTGCTACAAAAAGATTGGCACCTGCCTGCATCACAGTAGCAAGGGTATCATCATTGATCCCTCCGTCTACCTGGATATCCACATCCAGACCCTCACGGTCGATCAGCTCCCGAAGTTCACGGATCTTCTCTGTGCACTCATCAATATATTTCTGTCCGCCAAATCCTGGCTGAACTGTCATAACAAGTACCATATCCACATCTTCCAGCATATGGCTGATATCATTTACCGGAGTAGCAGGTTTGATAGATACACCTGCTTTCACACCTGCATCATGGATCAATTCAATGGTACGCTCCAGATCCTCACATGCTTCAGCATGTACAGTAATGGAATCAGCACCGCAGTCTACAAAATCCTGAATATAACGACCTGGCTCTGTCACCATCAGATGCACATCAAAGAACATGCCGGATTCCTTCCGGATAGACTTGATCACCGGCATTCCAAAAGAAATACTTGGCACAAAATCGCCGTCCATAACATCAATATGAAGCCACTTTACTCCCTCGTTTTCCAAGATTTTAATCTGTTCGCCCAGGCGGTTAAAATCCGCAGATAAAATAGACGGACACAACTGATACATAGCTTTAATAATCCTCCTTATATTCCGCTTAATATTTATATTTCACTTAGCATTTACGCTTGTTTTTATACTTCATTTAATATTTACGCTTGCCTTTTAATTCCTGATATAGTTCCAAATAATCCTCGTAGCGCTGTTCACTGATCTTATGATCCTCCAGGGCCTGTTTCACCTGACAGTCCGGTTCATGGATATGACGACAGCCCTGAAAACGGCACTGCTGTGCATACTGGGTAAACTCTGGAAAATAATCCTTCAGCTGGTCTTCTTCCATATCAGAGAGATACAAAGAAGAAAATCCAGGTGTGTCTACCAGAAATGTATCCTTTCCTACAGGGATCACCTGAGAATGTCGGGTGGTATGACGTCCTCGTTTCAGCTTACGGCTGATCTCTCCGGTCTCCATACGGATCTCCCCCTGTAACTGATTGGTCAATGAAGACTTACCAACTCCTGAAGGTCCGGCCACCACCGTGGTCTTATCCTGCAGTACCTTGCGGATCTGATCCACTCCAATGCCATCTTTAATGCTGGCTGGGATCACCTGATATCCGCAATCTGAATAAATCCTGCACAAACGCTGCTGTTCTCCCGGTTCTGCCAGATCCCCTTTATTAAAACAGATCACAGAAGGAACATCCTGCTGTTCCATCATGATCAGGAATCTGTCCAGAAGAAGGAAATTAGGCTTTGGGCTTTCCATGGCAAATATCACCATGGCCTGATCCACATTGGCTACAGCCGGACGGATCAGCGAATTCTTCCTTGGAAGAATCGCTGTCATATTTCCGGTCTTTTCTTTAGGATCCAGAATCGTGATCTCTACATCATCCCCTACCAGGGGCTTCTGGTTATCTTTACGGAAGATCCCTTTTGCCTTGCACTCATAGGTTTCTCCGTCTTCTGCGTAAATATAGTAAAATCCTGCAATTCCTTTTATGATCTTTCCCTGCATGGATTACTCAGCCTTTTCAAAAGTGATGGGATAATGTCCCAGCTCCTGATAACTTCCGTCCACTTCCTCGGACAGATAAAGTGTACCTTCACTTACGCCAGGCGCACCTGTAATATCCAACTGATATGGGAAAGTAATCTTCTGACCGTCTACAATCACTGACGCAGTAGGCACTCCACCTACCTCCTGAACAAGTTCCAGTCGTACAGCACCACCATTATAGCCGGTAGGCGTATTCAGCCTCTGTGTACATTTCCATACTTCTCCTGCAGCTGCTGCCTGACTGGCTGCATCGTTTGATGATGCAGTATCTGTGCTGTCACCTGCGGAAGCTACACTGCCTGTGGATGTATCTGTCTGTGTGCCAGGCTCCTGATCACCTGTACTGATGGTAATGGTCATAGGCTGATCCGGATCTGCTGCCTCGCCGCCAACAGGATCCTGGGAAATAACTTCCCCTGCTGCCACATCTGTACTCATCTGCTCATTGATCGTGATATTGATAAACTTACCAAGTGTTGTAAGTGCATCATTCTTCTGCATACCTACAACATCCGGAACTTCTGCACTGTCACCAAAATCCAGTCCTCGGCTCACATACAGTGTCACACTGTCACCGGACTTGGCTGTTGTGCCGGAAGAAGGCTCAGTGTACATGGAGTATCCAGGATCCACCTGAGGATAGCTTCCTGTATCATCCGCTTCACTGTATACCTTCTGTACCTGTACTACCAGTCCCAGATCCTCCAGCTGCTGCTGTGCATCAATCCCTGTAGTACCGGATACATCCGGGATACTTACATTCTGTGTACCCTTGCTTATATAATATTTGATGGTTGTATTCTGATCTACCATTGTTCCAGGATCAAGATCCTGTGAAGAGATCCGTCCCTTTTCCTGTGTGGAAGCCTCTTCTCCCATAGACTGAAGACCAAGATGCAGATCAGAAACAAGTGTTTTTGCCTCATCCTCTGTCTTGCCTTTCAGATCCGGAACTGCTACCTGACCGTTATCAGCCGGAGCCTGTGTTACCTGGGCTTCCTGCTGTGGATCTGTATTGTCACTGCCTCCGATAAGACCTGCTGCACGGCCGATGAAAATAATCAGAACCACAAGAAGGGCTGCACCAAGGATCAGCGCCAGAATCGTTATGATCAGACCGCTGTTTCTCTGTTTCTTTCTTCTCCGTGCCCTTTCACGTTCCCGCTCTCTTTCTCTCTCCCGCTCTCTGCGGCTTACCGGCTCATCCGGCTCGTCATAATCTGTCTCATTGATCTCTTTTTCCAGCTCTTCAATGTCTGTCTTCTGCTTTGGCGTATGCTTGATCTCGCCCAATTCCTTATCAGAGATCACAACTGTTTTCGCATCATTGTCCACAGATGTAAGCTTTACAAAGTTTCCCTGTGGATCGATCAGCGAATGCTTCAGATCTGCGATCACATCTTCCATTTTCTGGTAACGGCGGTCTACACTCTTCTGTGTACATTTGAAAATGATCTGCTCCAGACTGTAAGGAAGATCCGGTGTATATACACTTGGTGGAACCATTTCTTCCTGAAGGTGCTTGATCGCAATGGCAACAGTAGTATCCCCATCAAAAGGAACCCGTCCTGTAACCATCTCATACAGGGTAATACCAAGTGAATAGATATCACTCTTCTCATCACTGTATCCGCCACGTACCTGCTCCGGAGAACTATAATGTACAGATCCCATCACATTGGAACTAATGGTATTGGAGGATGCAGCCCGTGCAATACCAAAATCTGTAACCTTTACCTTTCCATCTATGGAAATCATAATATTCTGAGGCTTTACATCTCTGTGCACAACCCCATGGCTGTGTGCCGCCTCCAGACCCATGGAAACCTGAATAGCAATACTGGTTGCTTCCTTTACGGAAAGCTTACCTTTCTTGGAAATATACTCTTTCAAAGTAATTCCCTCGATCAGTTCCATGACAATATAATAAATCCCCTCATCTTCCCCAACATCAAAAACATTTACGATGTTAGGATGTGTCAGCCCTGCTGCTGCCTGGGCTTCACTTCTGAACTTTTTAACAAAGGTTGCATCATCACGGAATTCCGGCTTCAGGACCTTCACTCCCACATAGCGGTTCAGCTTATGATCCTTTGCCTTATAGACATCCGCCATTCCGCCGGTACCGATTTTTCCTACTATCTCATAGCGTTCTGCTATAATCATACCCGTCTTTAACATGTCTCCACCTCATTCGTGAATGGTTCTATCAATATAACTGCAATATTATCCTTGCCGCCGTTCTGGTTTGCTTCCCTTATAAGGGCATCCCCTTTCCAGGTAATATCCTTATCCGGTTTTGTTATGATCTCTTCCATTTTATGATCTTCAACCATATTGCTCAGACCATCGGAACACATCAGGATCGTGTTCCCCGGCTCCAGCTTCAGATCAAAGAAATCAACATCTACTGTCTTCTCTGCACCAAGGGCCCTTGTGATAATATTCTTATCAGGATGGTTGCGTGCCTCTTCTGCATTGATCTCTCCAAGTCTTACCATCTCTTGCACAAGAGAATGATCTCTCGTCACCTGGCGGATCTGTCCCTGTACAACGTAAAGTCTGCTGTCTCCTACATTTGCCACGTAGGCATAATTCCCTACAATAGTGGCAACTACCATGGTAGTGCCCATCCCACGGAGTCCTTCATCTCTCTGCGCCTGATCGATAATTTCTGTATTGGCAGTTTCAATAGCGTGACGGATCACCTTAATGGGGTTAAAGTCCGCATCTGCCTGAATCTCGGATACCAGGGTCTGTACTGCATGTGCAGATGCATAATCCCCGGCATTGTGTCCGCCCATGCCATCGGCAACCGCAAAAAGATTGGGGAGATTTCCGACCGGCTCCCGGGAAACAAACACATAGTCCTGGTTCATCTTCCGCTTCTGCCCAACATCAGTCGCTGAATATATCCTCATTCTACTTCTCGCTTTCTGTTTTCTCCATATAGCTTTTTCTTAATTGCCCACAGGCACCGTCAATATCGCTGCCCATTTCCCTTCTAATAGTAACATTAATTCCATATTTTTCAAGTTTTATTTTGAAATTCTCCACTGCCTGGTGGGTGGAACGCCGGTAAGAACGCTCTTTAACCGGATTAACCGGGATCAGATTCACATGGCAGTTCATGTCTTTGATCCTGCCCGCTAGCTGGGCTGCATCTTCATCCCCGTCATTCACTCCTGCTACCAGACTGTACTCAAAAGTGATCCTTCTGCCTGTTTTTTCAAAATAATTCCTGCATGCATCCAGTACCTGTTCCATGGTATAGCGCTGGGCGATTGGCATCAGTTCCTGTCTTTTTACATCATTGGGTGCATGAAGTGACAGGGCAAGGGTCATCTGCAGCTTTTCTTCTGCAAGCTCATACATCCTTGGAACGATCCCACATGTGGAAACTGTAAGATTCCTCTGGCTGATATGAAGTCCTCCTTCTTCTGTAAGAATATGGATAAACCGAAGAAGATTCTCATAATTATCCAAAGGTTCTCCTGTACCCATCACTACCACATTGGAAACCCGCTCCCCTGTTACAGTCTGAATCCTGTAAATCTGATCCAGCATCTCTGAGGGCAGAAGGTTCCTGGTCCAGCCGCCAATGGTAGAAGCGCAGAACCTGCATCCCATTTTACACCCTACCTGGGAACTGATACATACAGAATTACCATGCTTGTACTTCATCAGCACACTCTCGATCACATTCCCATCAGACAGCCTGAAAAGATATTTCCTGGTACCGTCAATGGCTGAAATCTGCTGATCAACCATTTCCAGGACGGTTATGGGATAATCAGCCAGCTTTTCTTTCAGGCTTTTTGGAAGATTTCCAGCCTCATCCCAGGATGTGATCAGATGCTCATGAAGCCAGCTGTAGATCTGCTTGGCCCGAAAAGGCTTCTCCTTTAGCTGTACCGTCAGATCTTTTAATTCCTCTATGCTCATCGACTTAATGTCTGTCATACTCTTTTTCCTTTATTTTCTTCTGAATTTTGCAATAAAAAATCCATCCGTATTATGAACTCCCGGCAAAAGCTGAAGATATCCAAGAGCTGTTGTCTCAGAATGAAGTTCCTCTGGAAGGCATGGATCCAGGCTTTCCAACTTAAACGGATAATTCCGCAAAAACCACATCATATTTTCTTCATTTTCTTCTTTTGCAATGGTACAAGTACTGAAGATCAAAGTTCCTCTTGGCTTCACATAATTAGACGCCCGGTCAAGGATAGTCCTTTGAAGGATTACGATCTCATCCTGTTTCTGCGGTGTAACACGATATTTGATATCCGGCTTCTTCCCGATCACTCCGTACCCGGAGCAAGGAACATCTGCAAGCACAATATCTGCAAGCAGCTCAGATTCCTGGTCAAAAACTGTGGCATCCTGCACCTTTGCCTGTACATTGATAGAATTGGTACGCCGGATATTTTCCTCTATCAGATTGACCTTGTACTGGCTTACATCCCTGGCATCAACCGTGCCAAAGCCTTCCATTTTATCTCCTACATGCAGGCTTTTACCTCCTGGCGCAGCACATACATCGATCACATAATCCCCTTTTTGCGGATTAGCTACCTCTGCAACCAGCATAGAACTTACATCCTGTACCAGGATCTTTCCTTTAATAAATGCATCCAGTGCCAGGATATGGTCAAATCCGGAAATACGGCAGGCATAAGGCAGATAAGGCGCCGGCTCTACCTTAACCCCCTGATCTGTCATGCTTTTTACAATATCCTTCTGTGAATTTAAATATGTACGACAGCGGACAGTCAAAGGCTTTTCTTCCAGAAAATCTTTAAGGATCTTCTCTGTCGTCTCTTCTCCATAGGCCTTAAGCCAGCGTTCGACCAGCTGTTCAGGCATGGAATATTCCACAGACAGACTTCTCACCAGATTCTCTTCCCTGGAAGGGAATTTCACCTGATCCATCTCTCTTACAATGGTACGAAGTACTCCATTCACAAAAGGTTTTAAATTATAGAAACCTTTCCTCTGGGTCAGCTTCACTGCCTCGTTGCATACTGCACTGTCCGGCACACTGTCCATATAGCGCAGCTGATATACAGCACTGCGAAGGATCTCCCGGATCGGTGGCTTCATCTTATCAACAGTTACTTTTGAAAAAGAATCCAGAATATAGTCAATCTGGATCCTGTATTCCAAAGTTCCCTCACAAACTCTTGTAATAAACGCCCGTTCCTGTCTTGGCAGAAACTGATATTTGGAAAGTGCACTGCGGATGGCAATGTGGCTGTGCTCCCCTTCTTCGATCTGAAGCAGGATTTCCAGGATCATCTCTCTTGGGTTAATTCCATTAGTCACGGTCTCTACCTCCGGCAAGGATAATCAGTCTTAACAGCTGCAAAATAGAGGATGCCAGCGCTGCCACATAAGTCAGTGCTGCTGCTGTCAGTACCTTTCTGGCCCCCTGGTTTTCTTCAGCGCTTAAAATCCCAGTACTTTCCAGCATACGAAGTGCCCTTGAGGATGCATTAAACTCCACAGGCAGTGTCACAAGCTGGAACAGCACTGCCAGAGAAAACAAAATGATTCCCAGCATCAGCAGAGAACGTATGGAAAAAATAAGGCCAGCCAGGAAAATAGGCCATGAAAGACTGGATCCTAAATTTGCCACAGGAACAATAGCAGAGCGAAGATTCAACGGTGCATAATTCACTGCATGCTGGATAGCATGTCCACACTCATGGGCAGCCACACATACAGACGCTACAGAAGTCTGTCCATACACATCCTGAGACAAAGATACTGTCTTTGTTCTTGGATCATAATGGTCTGTCAGACTCCCCTGGATCGGTACGATCTTTACATCATAAATACCTGCAGCAGCCAGGATCCTCTCTGCTGTCTGTGCACCTGTCAAACTGGAATCACTTCTCACACGACGGTATTTTGAAAAGGTGCTTTTCATCCTGGTGGAAGCAAGCAGTGAGATCACCAGTCCTATTACCAGTAAAATATATGTTGGGTCAAAATAAAATCCATAAGGATATCCATACATAAGCCTTCAGCTCCTCTCATCAAGCAAATCTGCTTTAACCTAACAGGGTTCCGTTTTCTATTTTATAACCTCTAAGGAATGAATCTGTATCCATCCGTTTCTTTCCTTCCAGCTGCACTTCTGTAAGAACCAGGGCACCTTCTCCACAGGCCACATAAATGCCGCCCTTCTGTGCCTGAAATATAGTGCCAGGTGCTGCGCCATGATTGTCAGCTTCTGTTTTACATTTCCAGATCTTTAGAGTTTTCCCATTAACAGAAGTATAGGCACTGGGCCATGGATTTAAGCCACGTACCAACCGTTCCAGTTCTATTGCAGATTTTGTAAAATCAATTTTTCCCATCTGTTTGGTGATCATCCCGGCATATGGAGTGGGGCTCTCTTCCGGTTGTTTCTCATAGGTAGCTGTTCCATCCAGAATATGGGGTACTGTCCTGATCAGAAGATCTGCTCCCGCATCTGCCAGCTTATCAAAAAGGGTGCCGCCTGTGTCCTCATCTGCAATAGGAACTACAACCTTTGCAATCATATCACCTGTATCCAGTCCTGTTCCCATACGCATAATGGTGACACCAGATTCCTTCTCACCATCAATAATCGCCTGCTGGATAGGTGCTGCTCCTCTGTACTTTGGAAGCAGAGACGCATGAATATTAATACATCCATATTTTGGCAGATCCAGGATACTCTTTGGAATGATCTGCCCGAAGGCAGCCACAACGATCATATCCGGTGCAATCTGCTGAAGAAGCTCCACAAAGCTCTGCTCTCTTACCTTTGCCGGCTGATATACTGTCAGCCCATGCTTTAATGCTTCTTCCTTTACAGGTGTAGGAACCAGGTTCTTGCTTCTTCCTTTTGCCTTATCCGGTTGCGTTACTACCGCTGCTACTTCATATCCGGCTTCTACAAGCGCCTGCAAAGGCTTTACTGCAAAATCAGGTGTTCCCATATAAACAATCTTCATATTATTCATCATCCTCATCATAAGTTGTGCGGTGAAGTTCTCCCTCTACCAGTCTGGTGTACATCAGTCCATCCAGATGATCGATCTCATGACAGAATGCTCTGGCAAGAAGTCCTTCTCCTTCATATTCGATCTCATTCAGTTCCTCGTCCTGGGCTTTCACTTTCACATATTCCGGCCTTGTTACCTGTCCAGCCATGCCCGGTACACTTAAGCAGCCCTCGTCACCAGTCTGCTCACCGGATGCTTCGATAATCTCCGGGTTGATCAGCACGATAGGTCCCTCTCCTATATCGATCACTACGATCCTTTTCAGGATACCTACCTGAGGTGCTGCCAGGCCTACTCCCTGCGCTTCATACATAGTATCCAGCATATCCTCAATAAGTTCCAGGATCCTTGGTGTAATCTTGTCTACAGGTCTGCATTTCTTTGTTAAAACAGAATCTCCCTCTGTTCTGATTGTTCTAAGTGCCATTATTTTTCTTCCTTTCCTGCTGATTATTATATCCCGGATCATGCCGGTTATGAAAAATCAAATTATATATTAATTTTTATAAAAATTCAAACTGTATCTGTCTTTTATAAAAGATCCGCTTGTATATTATCTCTTAAGAAAAATCAAATTGTATATTTATTTTACGAAAACCGGAATTGATCTCCATATATCGTTCCAGCTTTTCCCTAAGGGCGATCAATACCTGGCTGTCCCTGTGCTTCAGATAAATCACTCTTTTATACATATCTTTTACTTTTCCCACAGACTGAGGAGCCGGGCCGATCATGTGAAGTTCTGCATCCGTACAGGCTCTCTTTATAAAAAGTGCTGTATAATGCATGGCCTGGGTAAGAAGTTCTTCCTGCTCACATGCTCCCAAAACTGCCATCATATGGGCTGCAGGCGGATAATCCAGAAGCATCCGGTAACTCATTTCCTCCTGGTAAAAAGCCTGGTAATCCTGTACAGCTGCTGCCTGTATACTGTAATGATCCGGACTGTAGGTCTGGATCAATGCAGTCCCTGGCAGCTTTCCCCTGCCGGAACGTCCCACAGCCTGGGTAAGCAGCTGGAATGTCCGCTCACCGCACCGGTAATCCGAGCCATTCAGTGACATATCTGCTGCCAATACTCCTACAAGCGTAACATCTGGAAAATCATGCCCTTTTACGATCATCTGGGTACCAACAAGAATATCTGCCTCATGGGCTGCAAATGCAGCAAGAATCTGCTCATAACTGCCTTTATTTCTTGTGGTATCATAGTCCATACGCAGCACTCCTGCCTCTGGAAACTCCTTTTGAAGGATCTGCTGGATCTGCTGGGTACCTGCTTTAAAGCCTCCAATATAAGGAGATCCACATACCGGACAGGCCTGAGGCTTTCTCGTCTCATATCCACAATAATGGCAGATCAGCCTGCCACCCTGATGCTCTGAAAGTGACACATCGCAGTGTGGGCATTTCATTACATGACCACAGGATCTGCAGCTTACAAATCCTGCATATCCCCTCCTGTTCAAAAAAAGCATTGCCTGTTTTTTCTCTTGCAGGCATCGTTCCAGTGCCTGTTTCAGACTACGGCTCAGGGCTGACCGATTCCCGGCTTTCAATTCTTCCCTCATATCCACAATAGACACCTTGGGAAGTGGCCTGTTCTCATATCTTCCATCCAGCGTAACCAGAAGGTATTCTCCATCCTGTGCTCTGGTATAGGCTTTCAGTGAAGGAGTAGCAGAGCCAAGAACCACATGAGCTTTCTCCAGTTCTCCCCTTTTTACTGCCACTTCTCTTGTATGATAGCGGGGAGTATTCTCACTTTTGTAGGTAGGTTCATGCTCCTCATCCATAATGATCAGTCCCAGATTGGAAAAGGGTGTGAAAAGAGCAGATCTAGGGCCTACCATGATCTGGATCTCACCTCTTTTTGCCCTTTTAAACTGATCATATCGTTCCCCCTGGGAAAGCCTGGAATTCAGGACAGACACTTTATCTCCAAATCTGGAACAAAATCTCTGTACAGTCTGATAGGTAAGGGCGATCTCCGGGATCAGTACAATGGCCTGCTTTCCTTCCTGAATCACCTGCTGGATCAGTTCCATGTATACAAGGGTCTTACCGCTGCCAGTCACTCCATGAAGCAAAACAGTCCTTGATCTGCCAGACTCCCATTCCTTACGTATCTTATATACAGCCTGCATCTGTGCATCCGTAAGCTGTGCCTTTCCTGTCATAGGAATCTTCCTGATATCCACAGGCTTTCTTAGAATCTCCTCCTGCCTTACTTCGAGGATCTTATTTTCCTGAAAATATTTCAAAACTGAAGCAGATGCCCCCAGATCTTTTGCAGCTTCTGAAGCCGGGATTACTTTTCTTTCCAGCATTGCAGCAAGCAGCCGTGTTCTGGCTTTATATCTGGTACCCGAAAGCTGATCAAGAAGCGTTTTCCCTTCTTCCTCACTTATGGTCAGTACCAGATATCTTTTTTCTTTTGCCTTTACTTTATTCTGAATGGGTAATACTGTCCGTAAAGCCTGGATCATGGTAGATCCGTATCTCTGCCTCATCCATGCGGCAAGTGCGATCAAACGGCTTTCCGTTGTTTCCTCATCGCTTAGCAGCGCCTGGATCTCCTTGATCTTTCCTCCCTGAAAATCAGCTTCCCCTGAAAGACCGGTAACATATCCTTTCCGAAGCTTATTTCCATTTCCAAAGGGAACCGATACTACCATTCCTGCCTGGATCTTGCCTTCCATTTCTTCCGGTACACGGTAAAGAAATGTCCGATCCAGTTTTTCATGGGAAATATCAATGATAACATCTGCATAAATCATAGTTTATCTGTTCTTTTCTTTGTCTTCTTCCAGGATCTCATGGATCAGAACCCTTTCATCCATAGGATATTTCTTTCCTTTGATCTCCTGGTAATCCTCATGGCCTTTTCCTGCAAGAATCACAATGTCCCCTGGTTCTCCGTGATGGATAGCATAGGCAATGGCTTCCTTACGGTCAATGATCTCCACATACTTCCCATTTGTTTTGGAAATCCCGATCTTAATATCGTCAATGATCGCCTGAGGATCCTCGTCCCTTGGATTGTCGGAAGTAATGATGGTAAGATCTGCCAGATTGCCGGATACCTCTCCCATTTCATAACGGCGAAGTTTGGAGCGATTGCCGCCACAGCCAAACATACACACCAGTCTGTGAGGATGATATTCTCTTAAGGTTGTGAGAAGGCTCTCCAAAGCCATGGCATTGTGTGCATAGTCGATCATAAGGGTAAATTCATCAGATACCTTTACCATCTCAATCCTGCCCTTTACTTTTGCCACCTTCAGCGCTTTCAGGATATTCTCTTCTGATACATTAAAATGACGGCAAATGGCAATGGCTGTCAGTGAATTGTAAATACTGAATTTTCCTGGAATATCAATCTCCACAGGAAAATCCAGAAGCCCTGTCAGATGATAGGAAATCCCCAGGTATCCCTTGCCTCCAACAAGCTTTGCATCTTCAGCACGCAGATCTGCCTTTTCTGAGAATCCATAAGTTTCCAGTTTGCAGGTATGCCCTTCTATGATCCTGTCAAAATGCTCATCGTCCCTGTTTACGATCCCTACCACGCACTGTTTCAAAAGCATGGCCTTACATGCCAGATAATGGTCAAAATCTTTATGCTCATTAGGTCCGATATGATCCGGTTCAATATTGGTAAAGATACCAAAATCAAACACAAATCCCTGAGTCCGGTGAAGCATCAGTCCCTGGGAGGACACTTCCATTACTACACAGTCACAACCTGCTTCCACCATCTGATGAAAATAATCCTGGATCACATAAGATTCCGGAGTGGTATTGGATGCAGGGATCACCTTGTCTCCGATGATCGCTTCGATAGTACCGATCAGGCCTACTTTGTAGCCTGCATTTTCAAGAATAGACTTTACCATATATGTAGTGGTCGTCTTCCCTTTGGTGCCGGTGATCCCGATGGTCTTCAGCTTTCTGGCCGGATGTCCGAACCAGGCAGCTGATATAAATGCCATGGCATATCTTGTATCTTTTACCTGGATCACAGTAACGCCAGCCGGAGCCTGCACCGGTTCTTCTGTGATAAGTGCTGCCGCACCCTTTTCACATACCTGTGGAACAAATTTATGTCCGTCTGCTACAGCTCCCTTTATGCAGATGAACAGTGCACCTTCTTTTACTTTACGTGAATCATAAGTAACTGCTGAAATCTCTTTGTCCAGGTCGCCCTGGATGCAGGTATATTTCAGTTCTTCTAATAAGGATGATAATCGCATGATACATTCCTCCTTGTCTTTATATAGGATGGTGCCAGGGACCAAAGGGCTGATTTCTCATAAGCCTGCCCATTTCAATTGTCCCTAACATCATTATACACAACTACAATGAAAATTTGCTCCACTATAGAATAGCACACCCAGGGGTGGTTTTCAATGGGAATGCCAGGGTGGTTTTTGTGGCTTACGGTCTTTTGCGTTTTTGGTACAGCATGTGTGCGGCAGCTGCAATAGAGATCCCAAAGGCCAGGAGCATCAGCTGTTCATATTCTTCCTTAAACATAGGATCACCAGTTTTAGGTGAGTCTCGTTCTACTGTCTCTGCGGTTTCATTGGATGTCTGAGGAGTTTCCTGGATTTTCGCAGGTGTGGGGGAAATCCCCTGTACAGTTACTGCTGCTTCAGACCTGATCTGTTTCTCCCCGGTTTCATTTGTTGTCACTGTCACCTGATTTATCAGTTCACTGCTTTCAATGTTTTCCGGAAGTACAACAACTGCTTTTAATCCTACGGATTCTCCCGGCAATATTTTAGGGATCAGGGCTTTTGTCCTGGATTTGTTCAGCTGTACTCCTTCCATTTCCACAAACCTGGCTTTTATTCTGGAATCCAGAAATTTCTCTGTACTCAAAACAGAATGCAAAATACGTTCGCCTGTATTTCGGATACATATCTGATAAGTAATCGTCTCACCAGGGCCTGCAAGAATGCAGTCTGCTGTTTTTTCTACTGTAAAATCTGCTGTCAGAGGTTGAATGTTTGTGCTGATGAGGCCTTCCTTCTTTACTGAATCTGTTTCATTTTGTGTATAAGCCTGTACGTTTATCTCCATAACCCCTTCTTCTGATTCTCCAGACTGCAGCCAGAAGATCAGTTCCTGGCTCTCACCTGATGCCAGTTTGCTCAACACTGCCTGCCCATTCCCATCCATAGTGGTCAATTCCTGATTTTGCTGCCAATAAACAGGATAATCTTTTGCCTGTGCCTGCAGGGTAATGTTTCTTATTTCCCTCTCTCCTGTATTATTCAGTGTCACATGATAATACAGGGTTTCTCCTGCTTTTGAAGTTTCTTTTTCCTGACTCAGTTCCATAGAAAAATCCATTTTCCCGGCTCGCGCCAAAAGTTCGGGACTTGTACTTTGTATAAGGCTTTGCCTGGATTCTTCGCCTGAAAACAGATCTGTTTCCACTTCTTCTACTGTGGATGCATAAGCTCCTGGCGCTTGTTCTCCATTTAAGTTCACCGCCAAAGGACCATCCTGAAATACTGGAAATAAAACTTTTGTTTCTGCATACCGGTATTCTTTTCGCAGTGCAACCGGTATGGAAAACATTACATGATCCTGCTTAAGATCTGTTTCCGTAAATGTATAATACAATTTTGTGATCATTGTTTCAGTGCCCAGCCGATTTATCACAGGTATTTCTTCTGTATATACACCAATGGGCAGACTGCCGCCTGTCTGATCCAGCATAAAATACTCTGAAAGGTATGTAGAAAAACACAGGAGCCGCTGCAGATTCGTCCCTTGCGCCATCCCTGCCGTATTATTATTATCTGCATTATTTGCATTATCTGTATCTACATAATTTTCCTCTTCCATTTCTTCAACAATCTCCGTTTCTGCGTCATTTACCCCTGTCATATCTTCAGTCTCTGTTTCTGTATTATTTATTCCCGTTAAATCTTCAATTTCTATTTCTGTATTATTTATTCCTGTTAGGTCTTCCGCCCCTTCTGTTCCTTCGTCGTCTTCCTGTTGTGTCTCATAATTTTCCCCTGCTAATAAATTTTCCGAGTTCCATTTCGCCAGGCCACTAAATTCAATTTCAACAACCCCTTTATAATTTTCTTCATCTGTCCATGAAGCTCTTTGTTCCATTCTTATGATGTCTCCTTTGTTTGAGTTGAAATCGCTTTCAGCCGCAGATGCAAAGACAGTGAACATCAAAATCCCTCCCAGGATGATTCCAACAAGAATAATCTTGTTTTTTCTCTTCACAATCCCTCTGAATCTTTCACTGATGCAGCGTTCCCTATGTATTTTTGCTCCATAATCTTTTACCCTATAATCTTTTTCCACATAATTCTTCATGGTAATTTTCTTCATATTCTTTCCGTCCTCCCATCTATTCATATCCATTTATATCTCATATTCCTATTTACCGTAACTATTCAGTGTCCGTACAAAACACCTCGCAAATACCATAACCCGTCCACTATCCATGAATTTGCTCACACAGGCAAGATTCATTCATGACTGCTACCTGGGACTTTCACAGTAAATCATAAACAGACTCCCTCCTCTCACAAGGAATCCCCCTGTTCCCCAAATGTCAGCCTTTTGGCTCTAATCCTGATCACAATGAATGTTACATACTACGCACTCCCGCAATCATTTTATATATTGCAAATACTTTCTGGATATCGCATCGACAGGATGCATGAAGAAAAAAAGAAATGCAGCCATATTCCCTGCTGCCAAGATAGATTGTTCCTACTGTATCACAGCTTTTTCCCAAATACAAGGGACTTCAAAAATTATAATTTTTCTTTAATTTTTCTTTATAAACTTTCGATTTCTTTTATAAATACGACACACTTTGCACACAATTGCTATATATAATAGGTTTTGGATAGATGAAATACCACTCTCTATCTCCCCCCCTCAAAAAGTATAGGAAATGAGCCATCAGGTGTATCCTGGTGGCTTTTCCTTGTTTTACCCGGTTATATCCATATCGCTTACGATCACATTCTCATTACAAAACATAGTAAACTGATATGTAATGACCGTTGTCAAGAGGTAAATCAGGTCACCACAAACTTTTTATTAAATTTTCTGAAGCCATCCTGTAAAGGCTTCGGAGTATCA
>ONBN01000028.1 GCA_900316115.1 uncultured Eubacteriales bacterium | reverse complement strand
GATCCGGGAAATCAGGAACTGTCAGACCAGATTCTGGACTTTTATTTTTCCGTAAGGGATTTTCTTAACATATCTGAACTGGTGGATGAGAACTATGTGGTTTATACAGAGAATAGTGAGGACGGGAGGTTTCGCCTTCATCTGTTCTGCGTAAATCCAGCTGGGAATCTGAATGCTTCCCTTGAAAAGGGAATAAGTACTGTTTTTTTCTCAGCAACGCTTCTGCCTATGACTTATTACAGAAAGCTTTTAAGTGTGCGCCAGGACGATTATGGGATTTATGTAAGATCGCCTTTTTTAAAAGAACAAAGGTGTATTCTTACAGGTGTGGATGTGAGCAGCCGGTATACCAGGAGAAATTACGGTGAATACAGACGGATCGCAGAATATATAGCCAGGACTGTATGGAAGAAAAAAGGAAATTATATGATCTTTTTTCCATCATATCGGCTTTTACAGGATGTATATACTGTATATGAAGAAGAATTTTCTGTTGACTGGGTTCGTACAGTATGTCAGAATCCTGGCATGGGCGAAAGAGAAAGAGAAGCCTTTCTTCAGGAATTTGACACACATGAAGATACCTTTGCTGCCTTTTGTATTATGGGAGGTATATTTTCCGAGGGGATTGATCTGATCGGAGATAAACTGATTGGTGCTGTGATCGTAGGTACAGGACTGCCGCAGGTAAGTATCAGAAGGGAGATCCTGAAAGGATATTATACAGACAAAGGGGAGAACGGGTTTGATTATGCATATCGTTTTCCTGGTATGAATAAAGTGCTTCAGGCAGCAGGAAGAGTGATCAGGACCAGGGATGATACAGGGGTGATCCTGCTTTTGGATGAGCGGTTTGCAGACAGAAAATACGGAGAATTATTTCCAGTGGAATGGGATGACAGACAAAGATGCAGCCTGTCAACACTGGAGGGAAAGCTGGATGAATTCTGGAAAGCACTTGACAGACCAGAAAAATAGGGTATACTTTTGATATGTTTTTATCGTGGGGGAGTTTATGAGTTTACAGGCTTTCCACGATAAAACAGTAAAAGAAGCTGATCATACAGACACAAAACAGGAGGTAATCTCATGTGTGGAATAGTTGGATATATTGGAGAAAAACAGGCAGCACCAATTTTGCTGGACGGTCTTTCAAAGCTGGAATACAGAGGATATGATTCTGCAGGGATCGCTGTCTTTGACGGACAGGAGATCCAGATGAAAAAAACCATGGGCAGACTTAAGGTTCTGGAGGAACTTACCCATGGAGGCGAGTCCATGAAGGGTTGCTGTGGGATCGGCCATACCAGATGGGCAACTCATGGATGCCCTTCAGATGTGAATGCACATCCTCATTTTAACAAGGATCATTCCATTGCAGTAGTACATAACGGAATTATTGAGAACTATGCCAAATTAAAGAAAAAATTGGAAAACAAGGGCTACGAATTCCGTTCTGAGACAGATACTGAGGTACTGGTACATCTGCTTACAGATTATTACAAGGGCGATCCTGTAGATGCTATAGAGAAGGTTATGCATAGAGTAGAGGGATCCTACGGACTTGGGATCATGTTTAAGGATCATCCTCATCATATTTATGCAGCACGTAAAGACAGCCCTTTGATTGTAGGTGCAAGCAGCATGGGCAATCTGATCGCATCTGATGTACCTGCTATCCTGAAATATACCAGAAGCGTATATTACATGGAGAATGAAGAGATCGCATGCCTTTCCGGTGACAATATCCATTTTTATAATATTGATGGGGAAGAGATCGAGAAAACCCCTACAACCATTGACTGGGATATTAATGCAGCAGAAAAGGGCGGTTATGAGCACTTTATGCTGAAAGAGATTTATGAAGAGCCTAAGGCCGTGAGAGATACCATCAGTCCCAGACTGAAGGACGATGATGTGGTAATCGAAGAACTGGGTATGACAGATGAAGAAATCCGTAGCATTCGTAAGATCGATATTGTTGCCTGCGGTTCCGCCAGCCATGTAGGCATGACTGCAAAATATGTGATCGAGGGTATGGCAAGGATTCCGGTAGAAGTAGATGTAGCCAGTGAGTTCCGTTATCGTGAGCCCATCTATGAAGATAATATGCTGGTGATCATTATCAGCCAGTCAGGAGAGACAGCAGATTCACTGGCTGCTCTTCGTGATGCAAAGAGCCATGGAGTAAGGACACTTGGTATTGTCAATGTAGTAGGAAGTTCTATTGCAAGGGAAGCAGATAATGTAATGTATACATGGGCAGGCCCGGAGATTTCTGTTGCTACTACCAAGGCATACAGCGCACAGCTTGCAGCTATGTATCTGCTTTCCATGAAGTTTGCCAAAGTAAGAGGCATGATCACAGATGAAGAATTTGCACAGCTGAGAAGCGACCTGATTCAGCTTCCGGATCAGATCGAGTCCCTGTTCGGCATGAAAGAGAAGATTCAGAGATTTGCCAACCGTTATCTGGCAGCAGGCCATATGTTCTTTATCGGCCGTGGGATCGACTATGCCATTGCTATGGAAGGATCTCTCAAATTAAAAGAGATCTCTTACATTCATTCTGAAGCTTATGCAGCAGGAGAATTAAAGCATGGAACTATTTCACTGATCGAGGATGGTACCCTTGTTGTTGCAGTAGCAACACAGGAGAAGCTGTATCCGAAGACCATCAGCAATATTGTGGAAGTAAAGACAAGGGGAGCCTTTGTAATGGCTCTTACCAATTTAGGACATACAGATATTGAGAAAAATGCAGATTATGTGATCTATATTCCAAAGACCAGCCAGTATTTTACCAACTCTCTGGCAATCATTCCACTTCAGCTTTTCGGATATTATGTTTCCGTAGGCAGAGGACTGGATGTAGATAAGCCAAGGAATCTGGCAAAGTCTGTAACTGTGGAGTAGGTATACTTTCTTATGTGTCATAAGGAGAAGTATATGAGAAAATACACAAAAGTTATAGCTATGGTGGTGGCAGTGCTGGGGATTGTCCTTTTTGCAGAAAAGTCCCAGGCTGCTACTGCCGGCAGCCTTTTGTCTGTTACTGAGGAAGCACAGGTACGGCCTATCCAGGATGGAAGTGGGATGTATCTTCTGAAAAGTGACGGGTTTTACTGTCTGAAGGAGGATGGATCCAGAGATAACCGGCCGGCAGTCCATTATTTTAAAGACTTTACAATCGATGGGACTGTTTTTGAAGGATATTATTATCATGATGAAAGTGGGAAATTCCAGGCACATGGGCCGTATATGGCTTACCTGAAAAATCTTTCTGTTTCATCAGAGGACGATGGATACACAGCAGATGGCTGCTATATGATCAATAATCTGGGCAGGCTTTCAGCAGCTCCTCAGATAAGATATATCCAGCAGCTGACACTGAATGGAAAGACCTATGATTCCTATTATTATTTTGATGAAAATGGGAAGATGAATACAGAACCAGGGATCTTTTATATTTCCATGGATTCCAATGGCAGAAGCTTTGACGGCTACTACTATTTTGGAGAGGATGGAGCACTGGCTTCAGAAGCAGGGACTACTCCCCAGGGTTATGTTTATGATGCAGACGGTAAGATCCAGAATATGGATGAGGACGGCATGCAAAGGTTAAAGCTTTCCCTGAAAGAAATGGTGGCAGATTTTGAGGGAGAATGGAGTATTTACGTAAAAGATCTTGGAACAGATGACCAGCTGGTGATCAATAACCGACAGATGGCATCTGCCAGTCTGATCAAAGCTTTTGTGATGGCTGAGACATATGATAATATAGATACAGTGGATCAGAGTGAGGGCACACTTCTTAAAAAAGATTCTGACAGTGAAGAAGTATCAAAGAAGATCGGAACCCTTCTCACGAATATGATCACAGTCAGTGATAATGAATCCTTTAATGAACTGGTACGTCTTCAGACAAAGAAATATGATTTTGCTGCAGGAGCCAGGAAGATCAACAAATATCTGGAGGCAGAAGGATATCAGGATACACAGGTGCTTCATACATTGTCACCTTCATCCACAACGCCGGTTGGGATCGGGGAGAATAATACTACGTCCGTGAAGGACTGCGGTCTTTTGCTGGAGAAGATCTACAGAGAAGAGTGTGGAAGCCGTAAGGATTCACAAGCAATGCTTGAACTTTTGCTTGGACAGAAGAACCATACAAAGATTCCACAGCTGCTGGACGCTTCTTTAAAGATTGCAAATAAGACTGGCGAGACGGACACTTCTCAGCATGATATAGCCATTATTTATGGAGAGCATACAGATTATATTTTATGTGTGATGTCAGAGGGCTGTCCTAAGGAAGAGAACGCCATAGATGATATACGGAAGATTTCAGTTATGGTTTATGAGTATTTGGAAAATGTACCAGAAGCAGATTCCTGACCCGTGGGAAAATTACTTGACCAGATTTATTATATGATATATGATGGACAAAGAAAGATCATCTGAAAGGAGAATGACAAATGAAAGTAGTTTATACAGATAAGGCACCGGCAGCAATCGGACCATATTCACAGGCAATTGTACTGAATGATGTACTGTTTACATCCGGACAGATCCCGGTTGATCCTGCTGCAGGAGAGATTGTAGGAGACACCATCGAGTCTCAGGCAGAGCAGGTAATGAAGAATCTGGACGCTGTTCTTAAAGAAGCAGGAACATCCTTTGAGAATGCAGTTAAGACCACCTGTTTTCTGGCTGATATGGGCGATTTTGCAAAGTTTAATGAAGTATATGCAAAATATTTCGTGAACAAGCCAGCCCGTTCCTGCGTTGCAGTAAAAACACTTCCAAAGAATGTTCTCTGCGAAGTAGAAGTGATCGCAGCCATCGAGAAATAATCAGGCACATAAAGAGACTATAAAAGCCGGGATACATCCGATTAGCTGATAGGATATTCCCGGCTTTTCAGCTTATAAATAAAGAAAGAGGAATACAGATAATGAGAATCGGAATGGGATATGATGTTCACAGGCTGACAGCTGACCGGGATCTGATCCTTGGAGGCGTGAAGATTCCCTGGGAACTGGGACTGCTTGGACATTCAGATGCGGATGTGCTGCTTCATGCCATTATGGATGCACTGCTTGGTGCGGCTGCACTTGGGGATATAGGAAAGCACTTTCCGGATACAGATCCGGCCTATTCCGGTATTTCCAGTCTTGTGCTGCTTTCCCATGTGAAGAAGCTGATAGCTTCTAATGGATATGAGGTGGGGAATATTGATGCAACCATTATTGCCCAGAAGCCTAAAATGGCACCACATATTCCGGAAATGATCAGGAATGTGGCAGAAACATTGGAAATACCTGTTTCCTGTGTAAATATTAAGGCAACTACAGAAGAAGGCCTTGGATTTACTGGGAGAGGAGAAGGGATTGCTGCCCAGGCAGTATGCCTTCTGAATAATAAAATGGAGGAAAGAGAATCATGAAGCTTTATAATACACTGACCCGTAGAAAAGAGGAATTTGTTCCTCTGGAAGAGGGAAAAGTAAAAATGTATGTCTGCGGTCCTACCGTATATAATCTGATCCATATCGGAAATGCCAGACCTATGATCATTTTTGATACTGTCCGCAGATATTTTGAATACAGAGGATATCAGGTAGAATATGTATCCAACTTTACAGATGTGGATGACAAGATCATCAAAAAAGCGCTGGAAGAGGGTGTAAGTGCACAGGAGGTTTCCGAGCGTTATATTGCAGAATGCAAGAAGGATATGGCAGGAATGAATGTAAAGCCTGCGACCGTTCATCCGCAGGCTACCCAGGAGATCGATGGGATGATCAGCATGATCCAGACCTTAATAGATAAAGGTTATGCATATGCAGCAGATGATGGTACTGTTTACTTCAGAGTAAAGAAATTCAAAGAATATGGAAAGCTGTCTCATAAGAATTTGGATGATCTTCAGTCCGGCTTCCGGGCACTGCAGGTATCCGGTGAAGACCAGAAAGAAGATCCGCTGGATTTTGTATTGTGGAAGCCGAAGAAAGAAGGAGAGCCTTACTGGGAGTCTCCCTGGTGCAAAGGCCGCCCAGGCTGGCATATTGAGTGCTCTGTAATGTCCAAGAAATATCTTGGAGAAGAGATTGATATTCATGCAGGCGGGGAAGATCTTATTTTCCCGCATCATGAGAATGAGATTGCACAGAGTGAGTGCTGCAATGGTAAGATTTTTGCACGCTACTGGATGCACAATGCATTCCTTAATATTGATAACCGCAAAATGTCCAAATCACTGGGCAACTTCCGCACAGTACGTGAGATCAGCCAGCAGTATGATCTTCAGGTTCTGCGGTTCTTTATGCTGAATGCACATTACAGAAGTCCGCTGAATTTCAGTGCAGATCTGATGGAGGCATCAAAAAATGCACTGGAGCGTATTGTTGAATCAGCCGGAAAGCTTGCTGACCACAAGGAACATGCAGCAGTCAAAGAAGCTTCCCAGGCAGAAAAAGATCTTATCAAAGAATCAGAGGGCTTTGTTAGAAAATTTGAAGAAGCCATGGATGATGACTTTAATACAGCAGACGCACTGGCAGCAGTTTTTGAACTGGTTAAATTTGCAAATACAAATGTAACAGAAGAAAGCTCTGCAGAGTTTGCAGGACAGCTGTACAGCACAATGAAGAAGCTGTGCGATGTTCTGGGGCTGAATGTGGAGAAAAAAGAAGAGATTCTTGATAAAGAGATCGAGGATCTGATCCAGGAGCGTCAGGAAGCAAGAAAATCCAAGAATTTTGCAAGAGCAGATGAGATCAGGGATGAACTTCTTGCAAAAGGTATCCAGCTTAAAGATACACGCGAAGGTGTAAAATGGAAAAGAATTTAGAATATCTTAAGCAGCAGTTCATGTTGGAGGACAAGGATCTTCGCACTTATTCTCCTTTAACACTGGCATATATCGGAGATGGGGTTTATGAACTGATCATACGTACCATCCTGGTTAAGCGGGGGAACTGTCCTGTGAATCAGCTTCACAAAAAAGCCAGCAGCCTTGTCAAGGCTGCTGCCCAGTCTGCAATGATGGAGAAGATCGAGCCTGTACTTACAGAGGAAGAGCATGGAGTTTATAAAAGAGGCAGGAATGCCCATTCAGGGACTATGGCCAAGCATGCTACTATGTCTGATTACAGAAGAGCCACCGGGTTTGAAGCATTGGTAGGGTATCTTTACTTAAAAGAGGATTTTTCAAGGATCATTGAACTGGTAAAGCTGGGATTACCCCAGGAATATTAACATGAAAGAGGAATAATATGAGCGAACAGATAGAGGGACGTAATGCAGTACTGGAAGCATTTCGTTCCGGACAGGTGATCGACAAGCTTTTTATTCTGGACGGATGTCAGGATGGACCAGTAAGAAGTATTGCCCGCGAGGCCAGAAAAAAAGACACCATTATTAATTATGTGCCAAAGGAACGGTTGGATCAGTTAAGCCAGACAGGATCACATCAGGGTGTGATCGCACAGATTGCAGCTTATGAGTATTCTACAGTAGAGGATATTCTGGAAAAAGCAAGAGAAAAGGGAGAGCCGCCTTTTATTTTCCTGCTTGACAATATTGAAGACCCACATAACCTGGGTGCGATCATCCGTACTGCCAACCTGGCAGGTGCACATGGGGTGATCATTCCCAAAAGAAGGGCAGTGGGACTTACAGCTACCGTTGCCAAAACATCTGCAGGTGCGTTGAATTATACACCAGTAGCAAAGGTAACAAATCTTGGAAAGACAATCGATGAACTGAAGGAAGCCGGTATCTGGTTTGTATGTGCAGATATGGATGGTGAGAGGATGTATGACCTGAATCTCAAAGGCCCTATCGGTATGGTGATCGGTAATGAAGGAGAAGGAGTCAGCCGTCTGATCAGAGAAAAATGCGATTTTACAGCAGCGATTCCCATGAAAGGGGATATTGATTCCTTGAATGCTTCAGTTGCTGCAGGTGTGCTTGCATACGAGATCGTTCGTCAGCGCCTTTCCTGAAACGCCTGTAAAAGGCAGGAGGAATTATGGAACAGTACAGTAAATATAGTGATGAAGAGCTGATTCAAAGGCTGCGTGCCGGAGAAAAGGGGATTGCGGATTATCTGATCGAAAAATATAAAGACCTTGTACGGCGGAAAGTCAGAGCCATGTTCCTTATTGGAGGCGATACAGATGACCTGATCCAGGAGGGGATGATCGGGCTTTTTAAAGCTGTCAGGGATTATCAACCAGGAAAAGAAGCCTCTTTTCTTACCTTTGCCCAGATGTGCATAGACCGTCAGATTTACAGTGCTGTCCAAAGCTCCAACAGACAGAAGCATATGCCATTAAATACCTATATTTCGCTAAGCCAGGAGGATGAAGAAAGCCCCCTGGCGAAAGCATGGGTTGAAACACCGGAAGAGATCATCATTGACAGGGAAAATACCCGTGCCCTGGAGGAAGAGATCAAATCTGCCTTAAGTCCTATGGAAAATACAGTGCTGAATTATTATCTGGAAGGAAAAAGCTACGCAGATATCGGAAGATTAATGGATAAGAATCCAAAGTCTATAGACAATGCACTGCGAAGGATCCGCACCAAGATCCGCCATTATCTGGAAGAAAAATATGTGCTGTAGCAGTATTTTTAAGGTATCAGGAAATTTTAGGATTTTTTAATAGATCTTTAGAGTTCTTTCATTGACTTTTTTTCTCTATTTGGTAAGATATAGCCATCTTATAAATATCTAGGTATTGCATTTCATAATATTACATTTCACAGCATTGCATTTCATGGTATTACATATCACAGTATTATAATTTCCAATATTATATTTTATGTGTTCTATTTTTTCAGTTTTATCTGATTATCTTTATATCATAGTAGTATCTTCGATTATATGTTATTTGCCATTATCCGGCGCATATCCATGTTTTTATTGTTTACGCCTTTATTCTTATGATACAGATCTGGAATCTGTTTATTTTGGTTATTCATTTCTTAACATGCCGTAGCATGTACACATCTTTTTCAATTCAGGAGGTGATTCCCTTGTGCTGATTCAGTAATCCCATACTAAACGGACATGTCGTCTGTGGGCGACATCACCATATAAGAAAGAGAGGAGCGAAATAAAATCAATCAAAAAATGAAAAGAAAAATCATGATCTTATTTGTACTGGGCTGTATGACAGCCCTGGGAACCGGGGCAGTTACCTATGCCTATCTGACGGATGATGATGTGAAGCAAAATGAAATAAGGGCAGCAGAGAATAAAGTACATATAGAGGAAGAATTTGATCCACCAGAGGATCCAGAACCTGGAGAAGTGATCGTCAAAAAGCCATGGGTAGTTAATGACAGCAAAGTGCCTGTATATGTACGGATCAGGGTGTGTTTTACTGATTCCCGTGGTGAGGCACAGTGTGAACCCTTGCAGATCCACAGGAAGTGGAGGCAGAAAGAGGATGGCTATTACTATTATGAAGATGCACTGGCAGCAGGAGAGAAGACAGAACCTTTATTTGAAAAGATCCAGTTGAAACCGGATCTGATAAAAGAAGAAATCTGTCCCTTTGATCTGCTTGTTTATACAGAATCTGTACAGGCTTACGGATTTACAAGTGCAGAGACTGCATTTGCAGCGCTTGATGGAGGGAAAGCATGAGAAAAAATATAAAAGGATTAGGACTGCTTCTGGCAATTGCATGTATTTCCGGGGTATTTTATCAGGGAACAGGTGCTTATCTCACAGATGAAAGAAAGGTTGTTAATCATCTGGATTTTGCAGGCACCCAAGGGATGCAGGCAGTTCTTACAGAACCATCATGGGAACCGGATAAGGGACTTCTGGTACTTCCGGGGACAAGGCTTTTGAAGGATCCACAGGTTACAAATACATCGGCACTTGATATGGATGAATTGGTAGCTCTGAAGGTAGAATTTGTATATGCAGGGGATTCTGGTGAAAGAAAAAAAGGTGAACGGTTGACAGAAGAAGATATGAAGCTGGTCAGCCGGGTATTTGACATTGATTACAATGCGGATGATGCCAAGAAGTCGGATTGGATCCGGTTTAAAGGGGAAAGTGGGGAAGATGTGAGGCAGTGCTTTTACTATAAAAAAGTTCTTAAGCGTCAGCTTCCAGAGAAAGGAGAAACAACCATTCCTTTGTTTACACAGGTAAAGGTAAGGAAAGAAGTCAATAATCTGATGGCTGAAAGAATCAGGCAGATGGGCGGTGTGGAAATCCGGGTTTCAGGAAGGGTGCTTCAGCAGATGGAAGGGGAAAAGTCTTTTGGATTAAACAGCCCCAAAGAGGCCTATCAGGCAGGGCTGTTTCAGGAACTGGAATTGTAAAATGAAATTTGTGGAAGGATTGTTGCAGAATGAAAAAAAGAAAAATTTTCCCAAGAGCAGGGAAAACAGCCATCTGTGTATGTTTGTGTACAGCAGCATTATGGAAAGGCGGCACAATGGCTTTTTTTACAGATAAGGATGAAAAAGTCAATCGTTTTACAACGGGCAATCTGACTGTAGGCTTAAAGGAACCGGAATGGGATCCCCAAAAGGATGATGATGGGAAAGATTTATATCCGGGATGTACCTTATATAAAAATCCTACAGTTAAGAATATTACAGATGCCAGCCATGGGGAAGAACCCTGTTATGTACGCATGAAGGTGGAAATTCTGGATAAGCAGGGAGCGAAGATTTCAGATGTGGAAAAACTGAATCTGATTTATAAGACAATTTATTATGATCCGGAATTTAAAGGAGATTATACCAATACAGGAGGATCGGTCAAACTTGTGCAGAACCAGAAACCAGGATATTCCCTGAAGGAACTGTCCGGGTATTCCATGGTCAACCCATTGTGGGAAAAGGATACATACAGATCCGGGAAGGCAAGTCTTGTTTTTAATTACAAGGGAAAAGACGGGACAGGGATCCTGAAAAACGGAGAGGAGTCTACATTGTTTACTACGATTGTGATACCAACAGACTGGGATAACCGTCAGATCCAATTGGTAGATGGATACAGGTTGGATATTTCTGTACAGGCAGTCCAGGCGCAGGGAATCAATGCACCTACGGATGCATGGGCAGCTATGGATCAGCTGACAGGAGGTGCAGATGAAACGGATATTTAAAAGAATTATGATCACAGCGGCCGGAGTTATGTTGATTACCTGTACAGCAGCAGGAGCCTGGAAGATATCTGGAAGATCAAAAAATGTTCTTACCACAGCCTCTTTTTCCAATCGGATCATTGAAGAATACCAGATACCGGATCATGTGGATCCAGGACAGAAGGTTTCAAAAATTGTGAACGTGAAAAATACCGGAACAAGGGACAGCTTTATACGGCTTCGTATTACCGGACTTCTGGGAACAAGGAACAGTGAAGATCAGCTGGTAGTGGATCCATCGCTAGATCCGGCCATGATACAAATGGAGTTTAATACAGAGAAATGGAAGTATCTGGAAGATGGATACTGGTATTATGCGGACATTCTGAAACCAGGTGAGACCACAAAGGAGCCTCTTTTGAAAAGCTATCAGCTTCGTAAAGAAGCAGACAACCGGTATAAAGGTAAGGATGGAGAAATCCTTGTAGAACTGGAAAGTATACAGGCTTCCAGCACAGCTCTGGAAGATCTGTGGAAGGTAAAAAAGGAAGTTCTGGGAGTACAGGAAAGCAAATGCAGGGCCTGTGATACGGTGACGAAGGTAACTGTGGATAAAGATTCCAGAATCGTGATCAATGAAGGCGATGCCGACCTGTTTGCAAATTTTAAAAATCTTCTTCCAGGATGTGCAAGGACACAAAGCATAAAAATCAATAATCAAAGAGGAAAAGGTGTGAATCTGTACCTGAAAGCTGAAGACAATTCGGGAAAAGCCCAGACTGAAGAAATGAAGAAAAAGATAGAAACCTTTCTTGGAAAATATGCGTTCATTCAGGTCAAGGAAGGAAATAAAGTTCTTTACCAGGGTGCTGTAAATGGAAAAACAAAAGGAACAGGACAGCCACTGACAAAAGGGGTTCCGTTGGGGCAGTTTGCCAGTGGAACGAAAAAGGAACTGGTTGTGAAACTTTGGGTGAATACAGAAATGGGTAATGAATATCAGAATCTTACTGGAAAAGTAGACTGGGTATTTTATGGCGAAAAAAGTGAGCCAGATGAGAAGAAGGCAGACGGAACAGGGAAAAATGATCCTGCCGGAAATTCTTCATCTTCTGGAAATGCTGGTACAAAAATGACTATGTCAGGCAAGATCAGTCCTAAAACAGGTGACAGTTCGCAAATATTCGGGAATCTGTGTCTTCTGCTGGCCGGAATGGGTATGATGGTAATCTATAAAAAGAAAACCGTTTATATAAGAAAGGGAAAATCTGAAAATGAGAAGCATTAGATCCAGACTTGTGAAACTGACAGAGGGGATGTTTTGTCTGGGTATGCTTATGATGGCTGTTCCAGTACTTGTGGGAATGCAATGTTATACTGTGATTTCCGGAAGCATGGAACCAAAAATCCCTAAAGGAGCTGTGATCTATGTGAAAAAAATCCCATTTTCCAAAATCAGGCCAAAGGATGTGATCACATATCGGATAGGAGAAAAGGGAGGTACTGTAACACATCGGGTGGTAAGAATTGATAAAGACAAAAAGGTTTTGTTTACAAAAGGGGATAGAAACGAAATTCAGGATGCATGTCCGGTGAAAGAGGGACAGATCCAGGGGATTGTAAAAGGCTGTATACCTGTCGTGGGATATGGAATCCTGTTTTTTAAGGCAAAATACAGGATGGTGATACTAATAGTCCTTCTGGGAACAGCAGAGGGAATCTGTCTGCTTATGGAAAGAAAGGAGGAACAAAAACATAAATGCTGAAGGAAAACAGGAAGAAATGGAAAGCCTGGGTTGCAGCTGGACTAGGCGTTTGCGTGATTGCCTCAGGTACATCAGCTTATTTGAAAAACACAGTTGGGGAAGTGCAGAATGTGATCACTGTAGGAGATATTAAAGCTGTATTGGAGGAACCCCACTGGAATCCGGAAAAGAAAACATATTTACATCCAGGTGAAAGCACTGAGAAGGATCCGATCGTAAAAAATACAGGGTTAAATGATGAATATGCATTTCTGGAAATCTGTATTCCAAAAAGAACCATAGCAATTATTGATGATAGCACGAAAATAAAAACAGATAAGGAATCAAGAGAACTATTTACCTTTGAAGCGGAAAAAGGCTGGGAACTAGTGGAACAAAGAGAACAGACAGACCAGAAGATTTATGTTTACGGATATTCAGAAATTTTAAAACCAGGGGAGCAGACAGAACCTTTATTCAGAAACATTTGTGCAGTGAATTATCTGGAAGGGGATCTAAAAGGTGATGAAGTATTTAGTATTCAGGTAAAAGCAAAGGTGATCCAGGCAAATGTGGAAGGAGAAAACCTGTCAGTGATCTACCGAGAATTATTGAAACAGGAGCAGGCAGACCAGAAAGGAGAGTCATATGTATAAAGAAAAAAGAAGCAACAGGAAACGTCTGCTTGCAGGTTTGGTTGCAGCATTGCTTCTTACTGGAAGTGGTTTAGGATATGTGCAGGCAGAAAATACAGGTTTCCAGAATGAACAAAGCCAGGAAATGACAGCACAGAATCAGGATATAATAGCACAGAATCGAGAAACGAACAGTGATGAATCGGAAAATATTCAGGAAGGGCAGAATGACCAGGAACTGGAAGAACAGGATGCGAAAATACAGGATGTTAATGAAAATCTGTCCGAAAACAGGGAAGAGGAGTTAGGGACTGATGCTGAGATTCCTTCTGAAATACCAGAAGAAGTAGAAGATGTTACGGAAAATCCGGTTTTGGAAAGACAGAAGGAAGTGGAAGAGGATTTCCTGGATCGGGATTCAGAGATACAGGAAAGCATAGAAGAAGAACTTACAGATCCGGATCAGCAAAATGAAGTAACAGCAGTGACAGAAGGAAAAGCCATTACTTCCTCTGGGTCTGAATATAAATTGGTAACTGCAGGAAGTGAAGTTTATAAAGGAAACTACAATCTTCTGGGGGATTCCAATAACAGAAAGAAATTCGTATTTGTTCCCTTTAATAATGCAGGAAATAATGTGACATATCTGGAAGTGGGCGGCGTGATCTACTTTGTACCCAAGAATCTGGATGCAGCAGGAAAGTACGGGTTTCTTGTACAGAATGTAGGCTTTAACAGTGAAATGAACTGTGGGCTGGATATGCGATTTACAGTTACAGGATACAAGGATTATGTGCTGGATGATAATGGAAAGAGTGTATCAGGAATTTATCCTGCTTTTGGATTCTGGAAAAAATATGGATTATGCTTTGCATTTGGAGGTGCAGACCAGAATATACGTATCGAGATTCTGAAGCATGGAACAAATACGCCGGTAAAGGGAAATTACAGCTTTCGCTGGCTGGATATTGATGCGGGCCAGAGATTTGGAATCCGGCTTCTGGATGGTTCTCTGGCAGGACGCTATGCAATGAAAAGCTGTTCCGCATATTATCAGAACGATTTTTCAAGATTTAATCAGACCTATCAAATGGTTAATGCTGCACAGGATACAGATTATCATGGAAAAACCGGAAACTGGATGGATGGCACTGTGTATTGGGAGCTGAAGGATTGTTCTAAAATGAATCTGCTGATCGCAACAGCGGGAAATTCAAAGCAGGGGCGCAGGCCGGCTGAATCCAGCAGGGAGAAATATATGCAGTACAGTACCGGAAAGTTTCCTGAGGATACAGGAGTGGATATGGGGCTGCTTGCCTGGGATGGAGAATCTTACGGTGCCCGGGAGAATCCGCAGGCAATTTACAAATTTGTAAGTAATACAGAGGTCGATCCTTCCCAGCTGGCAGGAAAAACAGAAAATCTGGTTGGAGCAGCAGGAAATCTGTTCTATTATTATCTGACCAACCATGTTCCTGTAGAAGCACCTGCCTACTATTATAATCAATATACGATTGCAGATACGCTTCCGGTGGGAGCTGTTTATGATGGGGCAGTACAGGTGATCAAAGGAGAAACAGGGGAGGATGTAACAGGCTGGTTCCAGATTTTAACAGAGAATCAAAATATTGCTTTCCAGTCTGTACATTTATCCAACAGTGATTTTTATGGTTCCACGTATATTTTTAAGATACGGGTCAGAATGGATACGAGTCAGCTTCAGCCGGTGGCAGAAGGAAATTATCTGGTTTACCGGATTTCCAACAGTGCGTCAGTGACAAGCTGTCATAAGACAGATGCACAGGCAAAGACAGCTGTATCTCAGCCAGTATACACTACATTGAAAGAACTGGGGAAAGGAAAACTCCGGATTCGTAAAACAGATGCCGCAGGAAAGGAACTTCCGGGTGCAGTATTTGAGATACGGGCTGCTGAAAATATTTATTCTCCGGCAGGAACTCTGCTTCTTGAGGAAGGGACAGTTGTGCAGCAGCTTACACTTGCATCTGGAAAAGAAATCTCAGATCCATTATATGTAGGAAAATATACGGTATCTGAGAAAAATCCACCGTCAGGTTATTGTGTGGATCCGACTCCGCAGATTGTGGAAGTGAAAGGACCTGGATATGAAAACCAGCCAGTAGAGGCTGTATTTGTTAATGCTCCCACTACAGTATATCTGAAGAAAGTGTCTCAGCGTCTGGAAGGAGAAAGTGATTATATACCTTTACAGGGAGTGGGCTTTTTAGTCTGGAACAAGGAAAGTGGAAAACAAACAGGGCAAAAGTTTTTTACAGATTCCCAGGGGCTTATACTATTGAGCGGATATGTTCCAGGTACTTATTGCTATCAGGAAACCAAAATACCTGAAGGCCATGCCGGGGATCTGGTATCCGGTGAGTTCGTGATTGATGAAAACGGACTGTGTCAGGGAGAAAAGGGTCATGTGATCCAGATAGAAAATGCCTGCATCAAGGCGGAATTTCTGAAAGTGGATAAAAGCACCGGTGAGCCGGTTCCTGGTGCAAAGCTTCAGCTGACAGATGGCAAAGGGAAAGTTATTGCAACTTGGATTTCCAGTGAACAACCTTACAGGATCAATCGGATACCAAAAGGTATTTATACATTGACAGAACTGGAAGCACCGGAAGGATATAAAAAAGGAGATCCGGTGATCTGTCAGATAGAAGCAAAAGAGCAGATTCAGTCCTTTCAGCTTACGAATGTAAAATATGTAACTGTAACACTGAAAAAGACAATTCATGGGGAGGAAATCGTACAGGCTCATGGAATACCATGCTTTTTTCTGGGAATCACAGGTGAGGATCTGGATGGAGAGTCATATACTCTGTATAAAGAAGCACGTTTTCCAGAAGCTGAGAGTCAGGAGAAAAAAGAATATTCCGTAACTGTAACTTTTAAGGTGCCAGCCGGAAAGTATACGGCTTTTGAAGAAAAAACAGCCAGATATACATTGGAAGAAACACGAAATGTGAAAAATGGAACGATCACCGCAGATGGCTGTGTGGACTTTGGGCTGTCTGGGAATCAGGATGGAGAAGCAGAATTTGTGAATAAAAAAGTAACGGATGAATATTTAAGCCACACAGACTTTGTAAGAAATGTGGTGATTCCGGAAAGATGAAAATGGGTATATCAAGCGGCTACTGTGAATGGAGTGAACAGGAATGTCAAGCAAAAAGGTGCCAGGCAAAAATGAAAATGTGTGTCAAGCAAAAATGAAAATAGGTGTTGACAATTAACTGGTTCTCTGATAATATAATTGACTGTGAGCGGCATAAAGCTTGCAGTCAGTGCTGCTGTGGCTCAGTCGGTAGAGCGTCGCCTTGGTAAGGCGGAGGTCACGGGTCCGATTCCCGTCAGCAGCTTTAAAGTCCTTGATTTTCAAGGACTTTTTTTCTAAATAAAAAATGCTTACAAGTTGGAAAAGTAAGGCCATTAGCAACAGGAGGGAAAAGATGGAAAACGAAACCGTTTCCAAGAATTTTATTGAGAATATTATTGATAAAGATCTGGCAGAGGGAGTTTATGATACTGTTCATACCCGTTTTCCGCCGGAGCCGAATGGTTATCTGCATATCGGCCATGCAAAGTCCATTCTTTTGAATTATGGTCTTGCTAAAGAATATAATGGTAAATTTAATATGCGTTTTGATGATACAAACCCGACCAAAGAAAAGTCAGAGTTTGTAGATTCTATTAAAGAAGATATCCACTGGCTGGGAGCAGACTGGGAAGACAGACTTTTTTTTGCATCTGATTATTTTCCACAGATGTATGAGGCTGCTGTAAAGCTGATCAAAAAAGGGAAAGCTTATGTGTGTGACCTGACTGCTGATGAGATCCGTCAGTACAGAGGAACACTGACAGAGCCGGGAAAGGAAAGTCCTTACCGTAACCGTTCTGTAGAAGAGAACCTGACCTTATTTGAAGAAATGAAGGATGGAAAATACGGCGATGGAGAGAAGGTTTTAAGAGCAAAGATCGATATGGCATCTCCAAACATGAATATGCGTGATCCTGTTATTTACAGAGTTGCCCATCGTACCCATCACAGGACAGGAGATACCTGGTGCATTTATCCGATGTATGATTTTGCACATCCTATTGAGGATGCTATTGAAGGAATTACCCATTCTATCTGTACTCTGGAGTTTGAGGATCACAGACCGCTTTATAACTGGGTGGTAGAAGAACTGGAGTATCCGCATCCGCCAAAGCAGATCGAGTTTGCAAAGCTGTACCTTACCAATGTGGTAACTGGCAAGCGTTATATCAAAAAGCTTGTAGAAGATGGCATTGTAGACGGCTGGGATGATCCCCGTCTTGTATCTATTGCAGGACTTCGCAGAAGAGGTTATACACCTGAGTCCATTAAGAAATTCGTAGAGCTTTGCGGCGTTTCCAAGGCAGACAGCTCTGTTGATTATGCAGCACTGGAATACTGCATCAGAGAGGATCTTAAGTTAAAACGCCCACGTATGATGGCTGTTCTGGATCCTATCAAGCTGGTTATTGATAATTATCCGGAAGATCAGATCGAATATCTGGATGCTCCTAACAATATGGAGAATGAGGCACTTGGCAACAGAAAGGTGCCATTTGGAAAAGAACTGTATATTGAGAGAGAAGATTTTATGATTGATCCTCCAAAGAAATACAAAAGACTTTTCCTTGGAACTGAAGTACGTCTGATGAATGCTTATTTTGTTACGTGTACCGGATTTGAAGCAGATGATGACGGTACTGTACATGTAGTACATTGTACTTATGATCCGGCTACAAAGGGTGGCAATGCACCGGATGGACGTAAAGTAAAAGGAACGATCCATTGGGTAGAAGCAACACATGCAGGAAAAGTCCTGGTTCGTCTTTATGAGAATATTGTAGACGAAGAAAAGGGCGTATACAATAAAGAAGACGGTTCCCTGAACCTGAATCCGAATTCCCTTGTTAAGGCAGAGGCTTATGTGGAACCTGCATTGATGGAAGCAAAAGGATATGACAGTTATCAGTTTGTACGTAACGGTTTCTTCTGTGCAGATATTCACGACTCAAAAGAAGGACAGCCTGTATTTAACCGGATCGTGTCATTAAAGAGCAGCTTCAAGCTTCCAAAAGCATAAATGCTGAATTGCGACAAGCTAAAATACGAAAAGCTAAAGTGCGAAACGCATGAAGATGAAAATCTAAAATACGAAACGCATAAATAACAAACGTATAAATGCCAAAAAGCAAAGAAAGCTAATATAATTACAAATCAGAAAAATAAGAAAGGGGATGCAGCCTGTATCAAAGGTCTGCATCCCCTGTGTTATCTGCTCAAGTGTTATTTACTCAACAGGAATTTCAGTTGAGTCAGTTGTGTTTTCCTCGGCATCCTTTTCTTCCTTGGAAGCATCAGTGGCTTCAGGCACATCCTCTGCCTCTTCCTGGGAAACTTCGGAAGTTTCAGGTTCATCCTCTGTTTCTTTATTGGAGTCTGCAACTGTGGCTTCATCTTCAGATTCTCCATTATGAGAAGGCTCCCAGGACTGGAACACTTCTTTGGACTCTTTGACAGTCTCT
This sequence comes from uncultured Eubacteriales bacterium, assembly GCA_900316115.1. Taxonomy (GTDB): domain Bacteria; phylum Bacillota; class Clostridia; order Lachnospirales; family Lachnospiraceae; genus Blautia_A. The sequence goes on along the minus strand of ONBN01000028.1, from coordinate 26,223 downwards.
TCCTCGGAATCATCCTCATCAAAATCATCGTCATCAAAATCAAAATCTTCCGGATCCGTGTGTTTTTTCAAGAAAGCTGCGGCAATAGCACCGGCAGCAGCGGCTGTCAGAGCGCCAACAGCAACAAATCCCCAGTATTTATTAATCTTTGCCATGGTGATATACTCCTTTCATATCATGAGTAAAATTGCTTTATTAGATTACTCATTTTCTAATGTGTCCATTGTAATACTTTTATCCGAAAAAGAAAAGAAAAATATAAAAGAAGTTGCATGGCAGTAAGGGAGAGGGTATACTATAGCATGTTAAAAATCGAAGGTACAGATTTTTCAGGAGGAATTATGAATAATATTATTCTGGCATCTGCGTCTCCACGCAGGAAGGATCTTCTGAAACTGGCAGGAGTAAGGTTTACCGTGCTTCCTGCAACAGGGGAAGAACAGATCAGCACGGATATTCCATGGGAAGCTGTAGAACAGTTATCCTTACAGAAAGCGCAGATGGTGGCCAAAAGCCACAGCCTGGAAGAGGGGACGCTGGTTATAGGAGCAGATACGATCGTTGTTTATCAGGGAAAGATCCTTGGAAAGCCTAAGGATGCTGAAGACGCAGTACGTACACTACTTGACCTTCAGGGGAATACCCACCAGGTATATACAGGCGTGACAGTGTTAAAGAAACAGGAGTGCCAGTGGATCCCAAACACATTCTGGGAATGCACAGATGTTACGTTTTATCCGGTATCTCCGGAAGAAATTCAGGCATATGTGGAAACAGGGGAGCCAATGGATAAGGCCGGAAGCTATGGGATTCAGGGAACTTTCGGGATATATGTAAAAGAGATCCGGGGCGATTACAATAATGTGATCGGTCTTCCGCTGGGAAGACTTTTATACGAAACGAAAAAAATGGGGATAAATCTGAGAGGGTGAGATTATGAAAAAAGCATGCATTTTTGATCTGGATGGAACACTTGCATTTACACTGGATTCCATGGCAACTGTAGCCAATCAGGTGCTTACAGAGCTGGGACTAAAGGAGCTTCCAACAGAGAAATTCAAATATTACTGTGGAGATGGTGCAGATATGCTGGTCCGCAGATGCCTGGAAGATGCCGGGGATCTTCAGCTGGACCATTACGAAGAAGCAAGGAAAATGTACAGAGAAAGGTTTGATAAGGATCCGCTCTATAAAGTTTCCATATATCCGCATATGATGGAGTCTTTAAAGGCTTTAAAGGAAGCGGGTGTTAAAATTGCTGTCTGCTCCAATAAGCCCCATGTTGCTTCTGTGAAGGTGGTAGAGGAACTGTTTGGGGATCTTTTTGATGTGGTTATCGGGCAAAGTGCCCAGATCCGCAGGAAACCTGCTCCGGATGAACCATTAAAGGCAGCGCAGATCATGAATGTTAAGCCGGAAGAATGTATGTATTTTGGAGACACCGGTACAGATATGCAGACTGGAAAAGCAGCAGGGATGATGACAGTTGGGGTACTCTGGGGATACCGCACAAGAGATGAACTGATAGCAAATGGTGCAGATTTCCTGCTTGAAACACCAGAAGATGTATGGAAGATTTACAGGGAGAAAAAAGATGATTAAACTGATCGCAAGTGATCTGGACGGAACCCTGCTGCTGAATGGAGCACAGGATCTGCCAGAAGAAATGTTTACACTGATTCCAAGGCTGAAAAAAGCAGGAATTCTTTTTGCTGCTGCCAGCGGAAGACAGTATGCCAGTATGAAGCGTTTGTTTGCGCCGGTGGTATCAGACATGGCCTTTATATGTGAAAATGGTGCACTGGTGATAAACGACGATAAGGTTCTGTACCAGGAAACCTTCGACGCAGACCTGATGAAGGATATTATTCAGGCTGTGAATGAAAAGGAAGGAGCAGAATATTCCTGCTCAACAAAGGATTTCTATTATATCCAGCCAAAAACAGATGCATTTTATGATCTGCTTAAAAATGAAGTGAAATGCGACTGTAAGGTGATCAAAAGTATGGAGGAAATCACACTTCCCTGCCTGAAAATGGCAGTCTATGAACCAGGAGGAGTTACTGATGAATGTATAAAATACTGGCACAGCCGGTTCAGTGACCGCTGTAAGGTGGTTACATCAGGAACTGCATGGGTTGATTTTATACCTTTCCAGACAAATAAAGCAATTGGTGTGCGGGTTTTACAGGATATGTATGGTATCGCGGCAGATGAGTGCATGGTATTCGGGGATGAATACAATGATATTGAAATGCTCCAGGCAGTGAAATACAGTTTTGCCATGGCTCATTCCAAGCCAGGGGTGCGGGCTGTGGCAGATTTTGAAGCAGAAAGAGAAGAACCGGTGCTGGAAGCACTTCTTCAGGCAAATGGAGATATAGGGAAGGTCACCCTTACACCGGCGGGAAAATAATTTCACGGGAACAGAATCCAGAACAACAGGAGGAAAATAATATGTATACAGAAGAATGTATTAACACATTTCTGAAAAAACAGGGACAGCTTTTTGATGAACCGGTAGCAGAGAATCCAGAAGAGGCAGAGGCTTTTCTTGAGGACTGCATGGCGGTTGTGGTAGATTCTATCAAAGATGTAAAAGCATATCTGTCCGGAATGGGTGCAGATGTAGATGGGCTTTCAGATGAAGAACTGGAAGAAGAATGCGAAGTTTTTCCTCTTCCTGATGGAAAATATCTGATCGTAGAAGGGTGAAAATGCCAGGTAAATTCAGTTTACATGAAGAAAAAAATGTCTGCTATAATACATGTAGAAAATGAAAACGGCAGAGATATCCGGTTGAAAATCAGTGATATGGTTTGCCGGGCATAAAATGTAAAGGAGGATGGCATATGAAACCCAAAAAGATTTTATCTGTTCTTATGGCAATGCTTATGGCGCTTTCATTACTTCCATCACTTGTATTTGCTTCGGAAGCACAGGCTGTAAAGCTTGAAGGAAAGCTGAAGATCAAAGGAACAGCTTCTGTGGGAAGTGTGCTCAGCGCAGAGTATAAAAAAGTAACTCCTGAAGGGATTACAGACGAGGATGTTACATTCCAGTGGTCAAGAAAGACAGGAGATGAGCTGACCGAGGTTGGCAAAGAGAAAACATACACCCTTGTACAGGATGATATGGGAAGCAGGATCCAGCTTAAGATCACAGGAAATGAAGAACTTGGTTTTACAGGTGAATTAAAGGCACTTAGTGTGGAGGTTGTAGCAGAGGGTGAGTCTCCTGCTCCGGATGAGGATGATGAAGAAGACCTTACCCAGCAGGATGTACAGATCCCTGAGGGAGAAGATGTACAGATTCCGGATGCTGCAGGTCAGGATACTTCCGGTACAGACGTAGATGTTCAGGGGGATACCCAGGATACAGATATCCCGGAAGCAACAGATGATACTCAGAATACAGACATTCCGGAAGCAACAGATGATGCCCAGAATACAGATATTTCTGAGGCAGCAGATGATTCCCAGAGCGCAGATGTTCCAGAGGATACCCAGGACACAGGGATTCCGGAAGCAACAGATGACGGTACTATGGGAGATACCCAGGAGGCTCCGGCAGATACAGATGACAGTGCGATCCAGATTGACAATGAAGAGACTCTGGGTATTCCGGAGGCTGCAGATGCAGACCCACAGGCACTGACATACACAGCAGAAGCAGCTACTGATGACAGTACAGGTGTACTTGATTTTGGCAGTGTGGATGAGGGATATACACAGCTTCCTGGTGAGCAGTATGTGACCATTACCAATACAGGTACAGGAGATCTGAATTTTACCAGCATTTCACCGGAGCACTTTATGGTGCAGGATATTACAGAGCCTCTTAAAGCAGGAGAGTCTGTAAATGTATGGGTTCAGCCAAGAGAAGGCATCCCGGCTGGTACTTATAAGGATACGATTACTTATACTACTGAGGAGGGAGCACAGGCTTCCTTTGAAGCAGACTTTACAGTGAATGAAGCCGCTCAGGTAACAGACGGCAGCGTGGACGATGCGAATGTACCACAGGATGATCAGCAGACAGCAGATCCGGCGGCATCTGTGACAGCAAATGTGGCTGCAGGCACAGCACTTACATTTGATCCTGTTACAGCAGGCTATACAGATCTTCCGGCTGGAAAGACTGTAAGCTTCAGCAACCAGACAGGTACAGCAGATGCACAGCTTATAGCAGTGCTTGATGAAGGTGCACAGGCAGCATTTACAGCAGTATTTTCTACAGCTACGCTTACAGCAGGTGCAACAGATCCGGCAGTGCTGACAGTTCAGCCAGTAGCAGGCCTTGCAGCAGGTACTTATTCAGGAAAGGTGACTGTACAGGTTAATGGAGCAGATTTTGCTTCTTATCCTGTATCCATTACAGTAGATGCACCGGCAGCAGCTAATCTTACAGCAGACCCGGCAAGCGGAAGCACCCTTGCATTTGATTCTGTAAAAGAAGGATATGCAGCAGCACCGGATGCAAAAGCAGTTTCTGTCAGCAATACAGGGAATGCTGCAGCTAATCTTACAGCTGTTCTGGATGAAGCAGGACAGAATGCATTTACAGCAGCTCTTTCACAGGCTTCCATAGCAGGTGGAGAGACTTCCATCCTGGCAGTTCAGCCGAAGATGGGACTGAAGGCAGGTACTTATACAGGACAGGTATCTGTATTAAATGACGGAAATGTTGTATTCACATATACAATTTCCTTTACTGTGGCACAGGCAGATGTATTTGGATTATCTGTAAATCCAACCACGATTGATTTTGGCACTGTGAAAGCCGGTTATACAGAAGCTCCGGCAGCCAGCACGGTTACTGTAAAGAATGAAGGTAATACTACCATCAATCTGAAACAGCCGGCAGGCGGGGACTTTGAGGTAGAAGCCCTTTCAGCAGTGACACTTGCACCAGGTGAGAGTGCAACCTTTACTGTAAGACCTAAGACCGGTCTTGCAGAAGGACTGTTTGACCAGGACATTGTAGTGGCAAGCGATAATTCCCAGACAAGTGTAAAGGCGATCCTTACAGTTGCCCAGGCTGAAGTTAAGCTGACAGGCATCACCAAGCCTTCTGAGATCACAGGACTTGCCAATGGTACCAAGAAATCCGCACAGGCCCTGAAGCTTCCGGAGACAGTTACCATCAGTACAACCAACGGAAAGATGAAAGCATCTGTGAAATGGGATGTAAACGGCAGTTCTTATGATCAGGACAGCACAGATGCACAGACTTTTACTGTAAAAGGAACTGTGACACTGCCAAATGGTGTAACCAATCCTGATGAGATCAGCAATATTGTTTCTGTAAAAGTAAGTGTGAACGGACGTACTGCAGTGCTTGCAGATCCATCCGGAAATACCATTACAGGTATTGATTCTAACACTGCTTATACTACAGCAACCAAGATTACCATTACAGCAAATGGCGCAGGTATGAATAACACCAATCCTGGAGCAGGGGACACCAGATACGTTCCTGCAAGCTGGAAGGTTCTTGAAGAAAGAAAATGGGAGCAGGCTCCTTATACAGCTACATTCAGAATGGCTAAAGCAGGCAGCTATACTATGACAGTTGTATTCAATCAGCAGAAATATGATGGAAGCAACTGGGTAAATACAGGTGCACAGGATGCAAAGCAGGTGAACTTCAATGTTTCACAGGCAGCTGGCCAGGATCTTACCCCGGCAGCGAACCGCACAGATGCTAATCAGAAGAATGCAGTACGTACTGGTGATAACACACCGATCATGACATTTGTGATCATTCTGGTGATCGCAGTGATCTGCATCGTTGGCGTAGTTGTTTACAGAAAAAAGAAAAAATAATATTAGAAATGATTTTCATACATGGTGATGTGGCTGGCAGGCAACATGTCCGTTTTAGATAAAACTTGAAGATCATGGATAAATGAAATTTGCAGCAGGCTTTTTAGGGAATGAAATAACTCCCTGGAAGGCCTGCTGTTTTATACAAAAAACATTGTTAGCACTCAATTTACATGAGTGCTAAATTTTCCTTGACTTTTGAAAAGAAGAGTATTAGTATATATTGCATAGAGTAAAAATCAAAGGAGAGTGATCTACATGGCTGAAAAGCATGGTAGTTTATCAATTAACAGTGACAATATTTTTCCGATTATAAAGAAATGGTTATATTCTGATCATGACATTTTTGTCAGAGAGCTGGTTTCCAATGGCTGTGATGCAGTGACAAAGCTGAAGAAACTGGATGTAATGGGCGAGTATACATTACCGGATGATTATAAGCCGGAGATCCATATTATTGTAGATCCAGAGAAGAAGACCCTGAAGTTTATTGATAATGGTCTTGGTATGACTGCTGAGGAAGTAGAGAAGTATATTACACAGATTGCTTTTTCCGGAGCAACCCAGTTCCTGGAGCAGTATAAGGACAAGACTACAGACGATCAGATCATCGGTCACTTTGGACTGGGATTCTATTCTGCATTTATGGTTGCAGATGAGGTCCATATTGATACTCTTTCTTATCAAGAGGGGGCCACAGCTGTACATTGGACATGCGATGGCGGTACAGAGTATGATATGCAGGATGGTGATAAGACAACCGTTGGTACAGAGATCACACTGTTCCTGAATGAAGAAAGTGTGGAGTTTGCCAATGAATACCGTATGCGTGAAGTACTTCAGAAATATTGTTCTTTTATGCCTGTGAATATTTATCTTGCAAAGGAGAATCAGGAACAGGAATACGAGACTATTGACGAGTCAGAACTTCGTGAGGATGATGTAGTTGTTGAGCATATTCATGAAGATGCCAAGACAGAGGAAAAAGAAAATGATAAAGGGGAGAAAGAGGTTGTAGAGGCTTCTCCTGCAAAGGATAAGGTAAAGATCAACAAACGTCCGGTATCCTTAAGCAATCCGCATCCACTGTGGATGAAGCATCCAAATGAATGTACAGAGGAAGAATATAAAGAATTCTACAGGACTGTATTCATGGATTACAAAGAGCCATTGTTCTGGATTCACCTGAATATGGATTATCCATTTAACTTAAAGGGTATCCTGTATTTCCCGAAGATCAATACAGAGTATGATTCTATTGAAGGAACCATCAAGCTTTATAACAATCAGGTATTTATTGCAGATAACATCAAAGAAGTGATTCCGGAATTCCTGCTTTTACTGAAGGGTGTGATCGATTGTCCGGATCTGCCGCTGAATGTATCCAGATCAGCACTTCAGAATGATGGATTTGTACAGAAGATTTCTGAGTATATCACCAAAAAGGTTGCAGACAAGCTGACCGGTATGTGCAAGACAGACAGAGAGTCCTACGAGAAATACTGGGATGATATCAGCCCATTCATTAAATTTGGCTGCATCAAGGACAGCAAATTTGCAGTCAAAATGCATGATTACATTCTGTTCAAGAATATTGACGGAAAGTATCTTACACTGAAAGACTGCATTGAAGAAAATAAAAAGACTCAGGATGCAGAAGAAAAGGTAGAAGAAACAAAAGAAGCAGAAGAGAAGAAAGAAGAAGCTTCTGAGGACAAGAAAGAGCCTGAAAAAACAACCATCTTCTATGTAACCGATGAGATCCAGCAGAGCCAGTACATCAATATGTTCCGTGAAGCCGGTAAAGATGCTGTGATCATGAAACATAATATTGATGCTCCGTTTATCACTCATCTGGAGCAGAAAGACGAGCATGTACAGTTTAAGAGAATTGATGCAGATCTTTCTGAAGAGATGAAAGAAGATGCAGCTATTGATGAAGACACAGTGAAGAAGCTGACAGATACCTTCCGCACAAGCCTTAAGAAGGATAAGCTGGAAGTGAAGGTTGAAAAGCTGAAAAATGCAGGTGTTGCAGCAATGGTTACCTTGTCTGAGGAAAGCCGCCGTATGCAGGATATGATGAAGATGTATAACATGTATGGTATGGATCCGTCCATGTTTGGCGGTCAGGAAACCCTGATCCTGAATGCAAACCATCCGCTGGTACAGTATGTGGCAGAGCATACAGATGGGGAGAATACATCTATGATCTGCGAACAGCTTTATGATCTGGCAATGATGAGCCATAAGCAGCTTTCACCGGATGAGATGACAAAGTTTGTTCAGAGAAGCAATGATATTCTGTTGAAACTGGCAGAAGCTTAATACAGCAAAAAGAGGGCCGCTGCCTGGTACATAAAGAGCATAAAATGCCTGTGCCAGGAACAGCGGCCTTTGCCGTTAAAGGAGAAACAATGTTATTTTTTTGTAAAATAATAAAAAAATATGTATTTCTTTTGGATTTTTGTGTATAATATTCATGGGTTATTGTTAAAACTCAGATGATCCTTTCAGATAGAATTAAGAAAAGTGTTGGAAAAGTCGTATTGTATAACTGTGTGAAAGCAAGATAAGAAATAAAGGAAACACCGTTTTACAGGAGGAGAGCTATGAGAAAGGTTTACGGCTTGATCAGAACACTTGGAGCAACTTCAAAATATAAAGGCTATTACTTTGTTGCAGAAGCAGTGAAACTGACGATGGGATTTGCAGAAAAGCCTATACGGATCACGAAAGATGTATATCCTAGCCTGGCACGAAAATTTAAGTCCACACCTACAAATGTGGAACATGATATACGTACTGTTATCAATATATGCTGGGAGAACAACCGTGAAAAGATACAGGAAATTGCAGGTTACACTTTAGAGTATAAACCTACAAACAGTGAGTTTGTAGACATGTTGGCATATTATCTGGAGGAGCAGATCTGAGAAGTGCATGTGAAAGATGATAAAGGATGAAGAAGGGCTGAAACGGGAGCCAGAATGGCGAAGCTGACCCCGGAGATCACAGTTCTTCAAATATGATCTGATGCTGGGAAAAAAAGTCCAGTACCATGCCGTCCCATAACTGTTCCAGACGTTTGTCCGGTATAAAAGTATTAAAAGCTGTACCTGTTGTACATAAAAGAATTTTGTTTTTGAACTGAAGGTTCAGATACAGTCCGCTGATCACGGAAGGATCAAGAGAAAGACCTGCCTGAGTTACAAGAGCCTGGGTCTGAGCTTTGGAAAGCTGAAGAACGATCTTGAAAGAAAGAGGCGTTCGTTTGCCACGGATCACGGAATAGCAGAATGGCTTTACTTCTTTCCAGAGAGAATAGGTGCGTCCGCTTTTCTGGAGGATCTGAAGTTCATCACTGTCCAGGAAATCCATATGCAGCTTCCCGTCAATAGAAAATGTATTGTAAGTTGTGATCTCAGCCTGGTTCATCCAGAATGGATCAAATACTTCTCTTATGAATAATTTGTTCGTGAAATCTCGAAGATCTGTTATTTTTAATGCAATCATTGAAAATCCCCTGTTAAATAGAACTTAATATGGACATTATAAACGAAAATGAAAAAAAAGGATAGAGTTTTTCCAAAAAGACTTTTCAAATCCGGTGTGATATGCTAATATAGATGTGGTATTCGATACTACATATAATGGAAAAGAGGACGATATAATTGAGCTATAAGATTGTGATAGATAGTTGCGGAGAACTTTTAGATGAATGGAAGCAGGATACCAGATTTGAATCTGTCCCTCTTACATTGACTGTTGGAAAAGAGAATATCATAGATGATGATACATTTGATCAGTTGGATTTTCTGAAAAAAGTGGCTGATTGTCCGGAATGCCCCAAGTCAGCATGCCCATCGCCTGAACGATACAGGAGGGCTTTTGACTGTGATGCTGACCATGTGTACTGTGTTACTTTGTCAGCAGAACTGAGTGGATCTTATAACAGCGCCATGCTGGGCAGGAGCCTTGTGGAAGAGGAACATCCAGGAAAGAAGATCCATGTTTTTAATTCACGTTCCGCATCTGTTGGAGAAACCCTGATCGCATTAAAGATCCAGGAGTGCGAAGAAGCAGGGATGAGCTTTAAGAAGACAATTGAGACTGTAGATCATTATATTTCACAGCAGAATACATTTTTTGTACTTGAAAATCTTGAGACTCTTCGTAAGAATGGACGTCTCAGCAGAGTGAAAGCTTTTGTTGCTTCTGCGCTTAAGATCAAGCCTGTGATGGGATCTACTCCGGAGGGCTCTATCTGCCAGATCGATCAGGCAAGAGGTATGAATAAGGCTCTTGTGAAGATGGCAGAGCATATCCAGGAAGTAACGGCAGACAGTGAGAACAGGACACTGGCAATTTCCCATTGTAACTGTGCACAGCGTGCCCAGATGCTGAAAGAAGCCCTTGAAGAAAAACTGAACCTGAAAAGGATCCTTGTTCTTGATACAGCAGGAGTCAGCAGCATGTATGCCAATGACGGCGGGATTATTGTTGTTGCATAAGGTTTAATGCTTTTCTTTTCTGCGTGAGTGTGCTATAATGTTCAGAAATAATATCTGTGCAGTGAGCATGTAAAGGAGATAGATTATGAGCCAGAAAAAAGTGGATGCTTACAAAGCTGAAAAAGCGAACCGTGATAAGATCATGAAAAAAGAAAGAAGGGTTCTCCGCCTTGAGAAGCTGATTGCCCTTGCATTTTGTATAGTTGCAGTTGTATGGATCGGGTATTCCGTATACAGCAAGGTAAATGAAGGTAAAGAAGAAGTAGTGGTAAATACAGAAATGGATACCTCTGCTCTGGATGATTATCTTTCAGGGGTTACTACAGACGCTGCAGATGCAGAGTGATCTGCTGACCGGACAGGCGTACCAGTCAGGACAGATGATCCTGTGATACAGGACATGATATGAAAATATAAAGGATAGTGGATATGACAGAGATTCCTGCCAGATTCACTATCCTTTTTGCTACTTATCCTATTCTATGGAAGCTGCCAGTGACAGGTTTCGCAGGTTGTCTGAAGCGTTTATTCGTCGTTTACATCCTGGACAACAAAAAGTCTCCGGAAAGCCGGAGACTTTTGCTGCTATCAGAAAATATTAAAATTCTCTTTCTGCTGTTGGTCAGTTCTTAATGGTATGCTGAGTACAAAATTAATTATAATTTTGTTACGTTAGCTGCCTGCATTCCACGAGCTCCCTCGGTAAGATCATAAGTTACAGCCTGACCCTCTTCAAGAGATTTGAAGCCTTCACCGTTGATTGCGGAAAAATGTACAAATACATCAGCGCCATCTTCGCCTGTGATGAATCCGTAACCTTTTTCAGCGTTGAACCATTTTACAGTTCCCTTGTTCATCTTGTTACCTCCATAATCATATAATCTCTAAAAACTAGTGATGATTTTACATTAATAATCCCTGATATGGTTTGATTATATATCCGGTTTTTCTAAATGTCAAGGATTAATAAGAAAAAGGGCTTTATTAAATGGAGCTTTTCGTGTATTATGTTACATAGAGTATTTTGGAATAACTCTGTAAATTGAATGAAAACAGGTAACTCAGAAGGGAGAGATCTGAATGGGTGTTTTGATCCGTGGCGGTCGTGTGATCGACGCAGCTACAGATACTGATAAAGTGATGGATTTATACCTGGATGACGGTGCGATCCAGGGGATAGGCGAAAACCTGCCAAAGGCAGATGCAGGGGATAGGGTTATTGATGCCAGAGGACTGGTGGTCATGCCTGGGATTGTTGACCTGCATGTGCACTTCAGGGATCCAGGCCAGGAATATAAAGAGACCATTGAGACAGGATCCAGGGCAGCAGCCAGAGGTGGTGTGACTACAGTGGTGGCAATGCCTAATACCACTCCTGTAATTGATGAGCCGGACCGGGTACGGTATGTGCAGAATAAAGCAGAGCAGCTTTCACAGATTCATGTGCTGCAGGCAGGAGCCATGACCAGAGGAGAGCAGGGCAAAGAGCTTTCCGATATTAAAGGGATGGCAGATGCAGGAGTACCGGCTCTTTCCGAAGACGGCAAATCTGTAATGGATGCAAAGCTTTGCAGGGAAGCCATGATGATGGCTGCCAGGTGTGATCTGCCGGTGCTGGATCATTGTGAAGACATTGGCCTGCGTGGAAATGGCTGTATGAATGATGATGAAAATGCAAGAAGGCTTCGGCTTCCGGGGATCAGCAATGCAGTAGAGGATGTGATCGCAGCCAGAGATATTATCCTGGCATGTGAGACAGGAGCAAGGCTGCATCTGTGCCACTGCTCCACCAAAGGGACAGCCCTTATGATGAAAGCACTGGCAGAAGCTGGGATCACCAATGTAACCGCAGAGGTGTGCCCACACCATCTGATCCTTACCTCAGATGACATTCCGTCTGATGATTCCAATTACAAAATGAATCCACCACTTCGCAGGAAGGAAGATGTGGAGGCATTGCGTGAAGGACTGAAGGAAGGATATATCCAGGCCATCAGTACAGACCATGCGCCTCACAGCCAGGAGGATAAGAACGGTTCCATGAGAAGTGCGGCCTTCGGGATCGTAGGTCTTGAGACAAGTCTTCCATTGATTTATACACATCTTGTGGAGACAGGAGTGCTTACAATGGGGCAGCTTGTGGAAAAGATGTGCCTGAATCCGGCAAAGATCCTGGGACTGGAATGCGGTACTATCCAGACGGGGCATCCTGCGGATGTGATCATTGTAGATGTAGAACATCCTTATAAGATTGACAAGAATAAATTTGCCTCAAAGGGCAGGAATACTCCTTTTGACGGCTGGGAAGTAAAGGGCAGGGTTCTTTATACTCTGTGTGATGGAAAGATTATTTACCAGGAGGAAGATCATGATTGATAAGCTGATTACAAAAATCAAAAAAACAGGAGCACCTATTGTAGTAGGTCTGGATCCTATGCTGAATTATATTCCGGAGAAGATCAAAAAAGATGCCTACAAAGAATTTGGTGAAACTCTGGAAGGGGCTGCAGAAGCAATCTGGCAGTACAACAAAGGGATTGTAGATGAGGTTTATGATCTGATCCCTGCAGTAAAGCCGCAGATTGCCATGTATGAGCAGTTCGGCATTCCAGGACTTGTAGCATACAAAAGAACCATTGACTATTGCAAATCCAAAGGACTTGTAGTGATCGGTGATATTAAAAGAGGGGATATCGGCTCCACATCCACTGCCTATGCAGTAGGACATCTGGGAAAAGTACAGGTAGGCAGGAAATCTTATGCTGGTTTTGACGAGGATTTTGCCACAGTGAATCCATATCTTGGCACAGACGGTGTAAAGCCTTTTGTAGATGTGTGCAAAGAAGAGAAAAAAGGTATTTTTGTCCTTGTAAAAACATCTAATCCTTCCAGCGGAGAGTTTCAGGATCGTCTTATCGACAAGCGCCCTCTGTATGAGTGGGTTGGCGAGAAGGTAGACCAGTGGGGCCAGGATGTTGTTGGCAAAGAAGGCTACAGCTATGTAGGTGCTGTTGTAGGAGCAACTTATCCGGAGATGGGCAAGGTCTTAAGAAAGCTGATGCCAAAAACATTTATCCTTGTACCAGGTTATGGCGCTCAGGGCGGCAAAGGCAAGGATCTGGTTCATTTCTTTAACAAAGACGGACTTGGCGCTATCGTGAACTCTTCCAGAGGGATCATTGCTGCCTACAAACAGGAAAAATATGCTTCCTTCGGAGAAGAAGGGTATGCACAGGCTTCCCGTCAGGCTGTTAAGAACATGATCCTGGATATCAGCACAGCACTTGAGACAAGATAGGGGAAAGCACATGAGCAAAAAAAGAAAAGAAATCTGCACAGTAGTCAGTCAGGAGTGCATAGGAGCAGATATATACAGTCTGTGGATCCAGACAGAAGAGATTGCAGCAGAGGCAGTACCTGGACAGTTTGTATCCCTGTATTGTAAAGACCAGAGCAAACTTTTGCCAAGACCTATCAGTCTGTGCGAGATAGACAGGGAAAAGGGCAGACTCAGACTTGTATACCGGGTAACAGGAAAAAATACCGGCACAGAGGAATTTTCCAGATTACAGCCAGGGGAGACCATTCCTGTACTTGGACCTCTTGGCAATGGCTTTCCGCTGACAGAGGCAAAAGGAAAGAAAGTGCTGCTTATGGGCGGCGGTATTGGGATCCCGCCTATGCTTCAGACTGCAAAAGAGACAGAGGCAGAGGTGACGGCTGTACTGGGATACAGAGATCAGCTGTTTCTTGATAAAGAGTTTAAAGATTATGGTAAGGTTTATGTGGCTACAGAGGACGGTTCCTCTGGCACCAGGGGAAATGTTTTGGACGCAGTCAGGGAAGAGGCACTTACAGCAGATGTGATCTTTGCCTGCGGGCCAAAGCCTATGCTTCGTGCTATTAAGGCTTATGCCCTGGAACATCAGATCCCTTGCTGGATTTCTATGGAAGAACGTATGGCCTGCGGTGTAGGCGCATGTCTTGGCTGTGTATGCCAGTCCACAGAGGTGGATGACCATTCCCATGTGCATAATAAGCGGGTATGTAAGGACGGACCTGTATTTCTCAGTACGGAGGTAGAATTATGATCAATACAAAAGTAACTCTGGCTGGGGTGGAACTTAAGAATCCGGTAATGACTGCTTCCGGAACATTTGGATCAGGCAGCGAGTACAGTGAATTTGTGGATCTGAACAGACTGGGAGCTGTGGTGACAAAGGGAGTGGCAAATGTGCCATGGCCCGGGAATCCGGTTCCAAGGGTAACAGAGACTTCCTGCGGCATGCTGAATGCTATTGGCCTTCAGAATCCGGGAATTGACGTTTTCTGCGAAAGGGATATCCCTTTCCTTAAGAATTACGATACAAAGATCATTGTGAATGTGTGCGGCAGGTCTGTGGAAGACTACTGTCAGGTAGTAGAACGGCTGGCAGGAGAGCCTGTGGATATGCTGGAGATCAATGTTTCCTGCCCCAATGTAAAGGAAGGCGGCATTGCCTTCGGCCAAGATCCAAAAGCTCTTGAGGCTATTACAAAAGAAGTGAAGAAATATGCAGCACAGCCTGTGATCATGAAGCTGAGTCCTAATGTAACAGATATTACAGTGATGGCAAAGGCAGCAGAGGCCGGCGGTGCAGATGTGATTTCCCTGATCAATACACTGACAGGCATGAAGATCGATATTAACCGGCGTACATTTGCACTGGCAAATAAGACCGGCGGTATGTCAGGCCCTGCAGTAAAGCCTGTGGCTGTGCGTATGGTATATCAGGCTGCCCATGCAGTAAAGATCCCGGTGATCGGTATGGGAGGTATTGCTACAGCAGAGGATGCCATTGAATTTCTCATGGCAGGTGCAACTGCTGTATCTGTAGGAACTGCCAATTTCTTTAATCCTTATGCAACGGTCCAGATCGCAGAAGGGATTCAGGCATTTATGGAAAAACAGAAGATCCAGGATCTTAAAGAGATCATTGGATGTGTGGAATAATATGGAGGAATCAGATTATTATGGAAAGCTACAAACAGGAATTTATTGAATTTATGATCGACTGTAATGTACTGAAATTCGGAGATTTTGTTACAAAATCAGGAAGAAAGACCCCTTTCTTTGTAAACACCGGATTTTACAGAACAGGTGCACAGCTTCGCAGACTTGGAGAGTATTATGCAAAAGCCATCCACAACAAGTTTGGACTGGATTTTGACGTACTGTTCGGACCTGCATATAAGGGAATTCCCCTGACTGTTGCAACGACAATGGCTATCAGCGAAGCATACGGAAAGGATATCCGTTACTGCTCAAACCGTAAAGAGGTAAAAGATCATGGAGATAAAGGGATCCTTCTTGGCAGCCCGATCCAGGATGGAGACAAGGTAGTGATCATTGAGGATGTTACTACTGCAGGCACATCCATTCAGGAAACTCTTCCTATCATCAAAGCACAGGGAGATGTAAATCCTATTGGTCTGGTAGTATCTGTAGACCGTATGGAGCGTGGACAGGGAACAAAGAGCGCCTTAAAGGAGATCCAGGAGAAATACGGACTTGAGACAACTGCTATTGTTACCATGGCAGAGGTGGTAGAGCATCTGTATAACAAAGAATATAAAGGAAAAGTGATCATTGACGATATACTGAAAGCTTCCATTGATGCATATTATCAGCAGTATGGCGCAGAGTAAAAGGAGGTTTTGTCCATGAATGAAAAAATATATAAGACTATGTCCGCAGCAGGGGCTTCCAGCCTGATCCTTGGCATTGTTGCTGCAACAGCAGGGGTTGTTACCGGAGTTCTGATGATCATTAACGGTGCAAGGCTTCTGAAGAGAAAATCAGAAATCCTGCTGTAATACAACTTTTAGCAGGGCTTTTAGGCAGGGGATAATATTGAAAAATGAAACAAAGCGTATGATCAGACAGGGCGGGGTCATTCTATTTGGAATTTATGTGATCCTGCTGGTATACTTCCTGTTCTTTTCTGAGTCTTACGGCAGAGTTGCAGACGCAGAACGGATATATCGGTATAATCTTATACCGTTTGTGGAGATCCGCAGATTCTGGGTTTATCGCAGGCAGCTGGGCATGTTTGCATTGTTTACCAATATTTTTGGAAATGTGATCGGCTTTATCCCATATGGGTTTATCCTGCCTGTGATCACAAATCGTATGAGAAGCGGTTTTCTTATTATTTTTTCAGGATTTTCCATAAGTCTGACAGTAGAACTGATCCAGCTGGTGACAAGGGTTGGCTGCTTTGATGTGGACGATCTGATTCTGAACACACTTGGATCAGCAGTAGGCTATGGGTGCTTCCTGATCTGTAATCATATCAGGAGAAAATACTATGGCAAGAAGATATAGATACTCATTTACAAAGAAACGGGAAGCCGGAAAAGGGAAAGTCTCTGTCACCATGGCAGTGATCTCCCTGATCCTGTTTTGTGGAGCAGTGACTGCAGCTTTTCTTCTGGAAGGAGAGTACGGATTTGTAACCGGCGGTGTATGCCTGTTTGCAACACTTCTTTCTATTTATGGATTTATTATGGGGCTTCTCAGCTTTTCAGAGGCTGGCAGAGGCCATAAGACAAGTATTATCGGATCCATCACAAATGGGATCATTATGATTCTCTGGCTGGGGATTTATCTTACAGGAGTACAATGATCAGTATGGATGACAGATTAAAAAAACAGATAGATTTTATTCTTGAGATTGACAAAATGAAGGAAATCCTGCGGCAGAATTATCTGGCAGACGGATCAGCAAGAGAGAATGATGCCGATCATTCCTGGCATCTTGCTATGATGGCGCTTATTCTCAGTGAATATTCCAATGAAAAAGTGGATGTGACACGGGTGGTGCCTATGGTTCTGACCCATGATCTGGTAGAGATCGATGCAGGAGATACTTATGCATATGATGAGGTTGGTGCACTTACCAAGGAAACAAGGGAAAAGGCAGCAGCTGACCGGATCTTCGGTATCCTTCCAGAAGAGCAGGGTACATGGATGAGGGGGTTGTGGGATGAATTTGAAGCCTGCAATACGCCGGAGTCCAAATTTGCCCATGTGCTGGACAACAGTCTGCCTTTGTTCTTAAACCATGCATCCGGCGGGATCAGCTGGAAAGATCATGGTGTAAAAAGAAGCCAGATCTATAAAAGAAACCGCATCACAGGGGAAGGATCAGCTAAGATCTGGGAGTACATGCAGGAACTGATCCAGGAAAATATTGATAAAGGAAATATCATAGACGATAGGAGTTAAAAGTTGGACGAGTGGATGATGGAAAGATATGAGCTGGCTAAAATGAGAGTTTCCCAGATCCCTGGGGAAAAGACCGTAGCACAGCCGTATCTGGATTTTTTTAAGAAGACAGCAGATTTTCTTATAAAGACCATACAGATTATGGATGAAGAAGGAGAAGACCTTTCTTTTGAAGAATTAAAAGAAAGAAACCAGCTGCTTTATCAGGATATTTCTGGTGACAATTACAATGTAAGCTATGGAAATCCGGCCTATGCAGTGAAAATGCTGGGTGAATACGGCAGGGATTTTACATTCCTTTACGGAGAATTAAGGGGAGCCATTGTTTATGCACATGAGAAAGATCTGTGGGAGATGACAGTTGCCCTGGAATTGTTCCTGGAAGTATATTCTGCTTTTGACCAGGAAGAAATACCAGAGGAAAAAGTGCTTCGCAGGATCCTGTATTCTTATGTGAATGATTACTGTCAGGATATGATGGAGCATCATGTTCGCAGATCCCTGGATCCGGAAATGGATTTTGCAGTAAAGATCATCATGGAAGCAGACCTTTCAGATTTATCTTATCTTTACAGGTTTGGAGAATATATTTCCGAAAACGAGCTGGGCAGTGCAAGGTTTTTAAATACTCTTCCTCAGGAAGAGATCGATGCAATGGCCAGGACCTATACGGAAGGCTACAGAATCGGTTTTATTAATGGAAGAAAAGACATTACCAAAAAGAAAACCGTAAATATCCGGTACAACCTTGGTTTTGAAAGAATGGTACGTTCTGCAGTACTTCAGTTCCGTGAGATGGGACTTGAGCCTGTGATCTACCGTCATACACCTCATGTTGCCTGCAAAAGAGGCAGCAGCAGGATCGGATATACCGGAGGGGTCATTAATCCTCAGTATGATTATGACCACAGGCAGGATTATGCCCTGTTCCTTGATGGGGATTACCTTCAGAAAAGGCTGCGGGCTCTGCAGACTGCTTATGAACAGTATAAGGATCTGGCGGCAGTACACGGCGGCCCGGCAGTGATCGAGACTTTTGGAGAAGCGCCTTTTTCACCGGAAAGCAAGCCGGAAGCATGGAGTCTTAGTGAGGCACAGCATAAGCTGGATCTGGAACTGACCAATGAGTCCGGACAGATCGTAAACCGTTATATCCATGGAGATGAGCGCAGCTTTACCATTATTGCTTATCCAGTACCTGAGATCGGCAGTGATTATCCGGATATTTTCCGGGAGATCGTAAAGATCAATACACTGGATTATCAGGCTTACCAGCAGGTACAGCAGAGGATCATTGACACTCTGGATACCTGTGAGTGGGTGGAAGTAAAAGGAAAGGGAGACAATGAGACAGATATCCTGATCCATCTTCATAAGCTGACAGATCCCAAAACACAGACCAATTTTGAAAACTGTGTGGCTGATGTGAATATCCCGGTAGGCGAAGTATTTACATCTCCTATGCTTGCAGGAACCGGCGGGATCCTTCATGTGTCCAAGGTTTACCTGAATGGACTGCAGTTCCGTGACCTGAAGCTGGTCTTTGACTGCGGACAGGTGATCGATTATACCTGCAGTAATTTTGAAAACGAAGAAGACAACAGAAAATATATAGAAGACAACATCCTGTTTCATCATCCCAAGCTTGCTATGGGTGAGTTTGCTATTGGTACTAATACCACTGCTTACGTAGCTGCCAGAAAATACGGGATTGAGGACAAGCTTCCTATTCTGATCGCAGAGAAAATGGGACCTCATTTTGCAGTGGGGGATACCTGTTATAGCTGGGCAGAGGATACACCGGTGTATAATCCGGATGGAAAAGAGATTATAGCAAGGGATAATGAAATTTCAGAAATGCGTAAAGATGATGTATCACTGGCATATTATGGCTGTCACACAGATATTACCATCCCTTATGAGGAACTGGGCAGTATCCGGGTGATCCAGGATGATGGTGATATGGTTTCTATCATTGAAGACGGCCGTTTTGTTCTGGAAGGAACAGAAATGCTGAATGAGCCATTTCATTGACAAATACAAAGAATCCCTTTTCCTGGTTGACAGAAAAAGGGATTCTTAGTAGAATTTACGGTTAGAAAGGCTGAGAGGAGAAGATCATGTCAAAAGTAGGAATTGTAATGGGTAGTGATTCAGATATGCCTGTCATGAAAAAGGCAGCTGATATTCTGGAAAAACTGGGAATTGATTATGAGATGAGGATCATTTCCGCACACAGGGAACCGGATGTGTTTTTTGATTATGCAAAATCCGCAGAGGAAAAAGGATTTAAGGTCATTATTGCAGGAGCAGGAATGGCAGCCCATCTTCCGGGAATGTGTGCTGCCATATTCCCTATGCCGGTCATTGGTATTCCGATGCATACCACATCTCTTGGAGGCAGGGATTCCCTGTACTCTATCGTACAGATGCCTTCCGGCATTCCGGTAGCAACCGTTGCTATTAACGGCGGCGCAAATGCAGGCCTTCTGGCTGCGAAGATCCTTGCTACATCAGATCCACAGCTTTTAGATAAGCTGAAAGCATACAGCCAGGAGTTAAAGAGCCAGGTAGAAGCAAAGGACGCAAGACTTCAGGAAGTAGGATGTAAAGAATATTAATCTGGGAGGAAGAGAAAAATGGATTACAAGAACGCAGGAGTAGATATTGAGGCAGGGTACAAGTCTGTAGAGCTGATGAAACAGCATATTGCAAAGACAATGCGCCCGGAAGTGCTTGGAGGAATCGGCGGTTTTTCAGGTGCCTTTTCCATGAACGCTTTCAAGGATATGGAGGAGCCTACTCTGGTATCCGGTACAGACGGCGTAGGTACCAAGTTAAAACTGGCATTTATCATGGATCAGCATGATACCGTTGGCATTGACTGTGTTGCTATGTGTGTAAATGATATTGCCTGTGCAGGCGGGGAGCCTCTGTTCTTCCTGGATTATATTGCCTGTGGCAAGAACTATCCGGAAAAGATCGCACAGATCGTGAAAGGTGTTGCAGATGGCTGTCAGCAGTCAAATGCTGCTCTTATCGGCGGTGAGACAGCAGAAATGCCTGGATTTTATCCTGTAGATGAATATGACCTTGCAGGTTTTGCTGTAGGTGTTGTAGATAAAAAAGACCTGATCACAGGAGAAGCATTAAATGCAGGAGATGTACTGATCGGTATGGCATCCTCAGGCGTTCACAGCAATGGTTTTTCTCTGTGCGTGTACATGCATGCAGCCATATCACAGGCGGCGGTTTTTATGAGAATGTTCCCCGTATGCTGAAAGATGGCACCCGTGCAGTGATCAAAAAAGACAGCTATCCTGTACCGCCAATCTTCGGACTTCTGGCACGTACAGGCGGTATTGAAGAAAAAATGATGTATAATACATACAATATGGGACTTGGTATGGTTCTTGCTGTAGCACCGGAAGATGTGGACAAGACTGTAGCCGCTATCAAGGAAGTTGGAGAGCAGCCTTATGTAGTAGGCCATATTGAAGCAGGTGAAAAAGGAGTAACATTATGCTGAAGGTAGGCGTTCTGGTATCCGGAGGCGGCACAAACCTTCAGGCCATCCTGGATGCCCAGGATGCAGGGAAGATCACCAATGCACAGGTTACACTGGTGGTCAGCAACAATGCAGGGGCATATGCATTGAAGCGTGCAAAGGATCACCAGATCCCTGCGGTATGCATTTCTCCAAAAGATTATGATACAAGAGAGGACTTTCACCAGGCACTTCTTAGAACGCTTCAGGAAGCTGAGATCGATCTTGTGGTTCTGGCAGGATTCCTTGTGGCCATTCCATCTTCTATTGTGGAAGCATTCCCTAACAGAATCATCAACATCCATCCATCTTTGATCCCTTCTTTCTGTGGTGTTGGCTATTACGGCCTTCATGTACATGAAGAAGCTTTGAAAAGAGGGGTAAAGGTTACCGGCGCTACTGTTCATTTTGTAGACACAGGTACAGATACCGGCCCTATCATCCTGCAAAAAGCAGTGGATATTGAACCGGACGATACACCTAAGACACTTCAGCGAAGGGTTATGGAGCGGGCTGAATGGAAGCTCCTTCCAAAGGCCATCCAGCTGATCGCAAATGATAAGGTCACGGTAGAGAACGGAATTGTAACCATCAGTGAATAATAAGCAGACAGAAGAAGCAGTGTCCCTGAAGGGACAGCAGGAGGATACAATGAGGGTATTAATCGTTGGAAGCGGCGGAAGAGAACATGCCATTGCCTGGAGCGTGGCAAAAAGCCAGAAGGCAGATAAGATTTACTGTGCACCTGGAAATGCAGGAATCGCAGAACTGGCAGAGTGTGTTCCTATCGGAGCCATGGAGTTTAAAAAACTGGCTGATTTTGCACAGGAGAATCAGATCGGTCTTACGATCGTTGGAATGGACGATCCGCTGGTTGGCGGTATCGTAGATGTATTTGAAAAAAGAGGGCTGGCAGTGTTCGGACCAAGGAAGAATGCTGCGATCCTGGAAGGCTCCAAGGCTTTTTCAAAGGATCTGATGAAGAAATATCATATTCCTACAGCTGCATATGAGAACTTTGACGATCCAAAGAAAGCACTGGATTATTTAAGAACCCAGGCTAAATTTCCAATTGTACTGAAAGCAGATGGACTGGCACTTGGAAAAGGTGTGCTGATCTGCCAGGATCTTGCAGAGGCAGAGGCCGGTGTACGTGAGATCATGGAAGATAAGAAATTCGGCAATGCAGGTAATACCATGGTGATCGAAGAGTTTATGACAGGCCGTGAGGTATCTGTTCTGTCCTTTGTAGACGGTAAGACCATTAAGACCATGACTTCTGCACAGGATCACAAGAGAGCCTGTGACGGGGATCAGGGACTGAATACAGGAGGAATGGGTACATTTTCACCAAGTCCTTTCTACACAGATGAAGTGGATGCGTTCTGCAAGAAATATATCTATCAGGCAACCGTAGATGCTATGGCAAAAGAAGGCAGGGAATTTAAGGGGATTATTTTCTTTGGCCTTATGCTTACAGCGGATGGCCCTAAGGTTCTGGAATACAATGCCAGATTCGGGGATCCGGAAGCACAGGTAGTACTGCCAAGAATGAAAAATGATATTATTGATGTGATGCAGGCCTGCATTAATGGCACTCTTGACCAGGTGGATCTGCAGTTTGAGGACAATGCAGCAGTATGTGTGGTACTTGCAAGTGACGGATACCCTGTAAAATACGAAAAAGGGATCCCGATCCAGGGCTTTGAAAACTTCAAGGACAAAGACGGATATTACTGTTTCCATGCAGGTACAGCCTTTAAAGATGGCCAGATCGTTACAAACGGAGGCCGTGTGCTTGGCATTACCGCAAAGGGAAAAGATCTTAAAGAAGCCAGAAAGAATGCGTATGAAGCTACGAACTGGATTCAGTTTGCCAATAAATATATGCGCCATGACATTGGAAAGGCTATTGACGAGGCATAAAGGAGTGAAAGGGGATGTATTGTACAAAGAAAGTAACAGAGGATTTATACTGGGCAGGTGCCAGTGACAGAAGACTGGCCCTGTTTGAGAATATGTATCCGATCCCAAGAGGGGTTTCTTACAATTCTTATGTGCTTCTGGATGAGAAGACTGTGCTTCTGGATACAGTAGACAGATCTGTCAGCGGGCAGTTCCTGGAGAATCTGGAGCATGTGCTTGCAGGACGCAGCCTGGACTATATGATCGTGAATCATATGGAGCCGGATCACTGTGCATTGATCGCTGATATTGTGCTCCGTTATCCGGAAGTAAAGATCGTAGGAAATACAAAGACCTTTGGCATGATCCGCCAGTTCTTTGATTTTGATGTGGACAGCCGTGCAGTTGTGATCAAAGAGGGAGATACCTTAAGCACAGGAAAGCACACCCTGGCTTTTGCCATGATCCCTATGGTTCACTGGCCTGAGGCAATGGTAACATACGATGCATATGATAAGGTGCTGTTCAGTGCAGATGCGTTTGGTACTTTTGGAGCCTTAAACGGCAATATTTTTGCAGATGAGGTAGATTTTGAGAACCAGTGGCTGGATGATGCAAGAAGATATCTGACCAATATTGTTGGCAAATATGGCACACAGGTACAGGCTGCATTAAAGAAGACCCTTGCACTGGATATCCAGATGATCTGCCCTCTTCATGGACCGATCTGGAGAGAGAATTTAGGCTGGTTCATTGACAAATATCAGAAGTGGAGCACTTATACACCGGAGGACCATACAGTACTGGTTCTTTACGGTTCTATTTACGGAAATACTGAGAATGCGGCAGTTGTTCTTGCTGGTAAGCTGGCTGATGCAGGGGAGAAGAACATTGCAATGTATGATGTTTCTGTTACAGATCCATCCTACCTGCTGTCAGAAGCATTCCGCTGTGACAGGATCGTATTTGCCTGTCCGACTTACAATGGTGGTATCTTCCCTAAGATGGAAACACTTCTTCATGAACTGAAGGCACACAATTTCCAGAATCGTAAGGTGGCTGTATTTGATAATGGTACATGGGCTGCCACAGCAGGAAAGCAGATCCGTGAGATGCTTTCACAGATGAAGAATATGGAGATCATGGAGCCGTGTCTTACCGTGAAGTCTGCATTAAAGGCAGACCAGCTGGAAGAGATGGATAAGATTGTAGAATTTATGGTAAAATAAGCAGTGTGCGATCACTGCAGGAAAGGATAAAACATGGGAAACAAAGCAGATGCAGTGAAAGAACTGCAGAACAGGGATGTGGTATTTGTAGCTTATTCCCAGGCTACAAAGCTGCCATATGTTACCTGTGATGAGGAAAGCTTTAATGACCAGGCCTGGGTATTTTCCACAGAAGAGGGCATTAAAGAATTTGGAAAGAAAAAACTGGAGGACAAGGTTCTCCTGATGGGAATGAAATACGAGAAAAAGGATTTTCCAAGATTTTACGGAACCTTATATGCTATTGGCGTGAACAGCGTGATCTGGGCAGACGGAGAAGACCGTACAGAGGTAGATCTGACAGATATTGCAAGACAGGCAGATTTCAGTAAGCTGGAGCCTGCAAAAAGACCGCTGTTCAACTCTACCCTTCAGCTGTCAGGAATTTATTTTATGCAGGAGCTTCGCCGTCCGGTGAAAAAGGAAGAGCGTAAAAACATGCGTGAACTGGAAGAGGAGCTGATCGCAAACCTTGTGAAGTCTGATTTCCTGATTGCTATGGACAAGGATCCGGAGGATCCTCATAAGGTAAACATCCCATTTCTGAAAAATAAAGAAGGGGATGTGCTTCAGCCTGCATTTTCTGATATTATGGAATTTGAAAAATTTGCCAAGGGCAAAAAGCTTCGTGCAGCAAGAGTACCGTTTGCAAAGCTGCCGGATGTGCTGATCCCACAGGCAAAGGCAATGGTAGTGAATCCAATGGGGATTAATCTGATCCTTGATAAGGAACAGCTGAATAAGATCCTGAAACGGTAAAGAAAGCTTACCTGTGAAAAGAGGTGTTGCCAAAAGCAGCATCTCTTTTTTAGGCTTTTCAAATGACTGGATTTGTGCTAGTATGAATATAACAGTAACACAGGAGGCAGATGCAGTGATCATAGAAATTAATTTTAACAGTGATGAAGCTATATATATGCAGCTGACCAACCAGATCATTATGGGGATCGCCACTTCCAGACTGAAGGACGGAGATGCCCTTCCCTCTGTGCGGCAGCTTGCAGATACCATCGGGATCAATATGCATACAGTGAACAAAGCATATGCACTGCTGCGCCAGGAGGGCTTTGTGTCCATAGACAGGAGAAGAGGCGCAGTGATCTGTGTAGATGCAGATAAGGTAAAGGCACTGGAAGAACTGAAAGAAAAGCTTACCGTTGCACTTGCAAGGGGAAGCTGCAAGAATGTAACAAGAGAAGAAGTCCATCAGCTGATTGATGAGATCTTTGATGAATATATATAAGTTCAGGAGGACATTTATGGATAACAGATTTACCAGACAGGCAGAAAATGCCCTCGCACTGGCAGAAGGTGTGGTACAGGATCTAAACCATGGATATATAGGGACAGAGCATATCCTGGTAGGGCTTCTGGCAGAGAAGGAAGGCACTGCAGGGAAGGTTCTGGAGGAATTTCATGTAGAGCCAAGGAAGCTGCTGGATCTGATACAGAAGCTGATCGCACCCCCTGCAGAAAGCAGAAATGTACAGATCAAGGAGAAGCATTACAGTCCCCGTGCAGAAAGCGTGATCCGGGAAGCTGTGGAACTGGCAGAGGAGATGCAGGAGGACCAGGCAGGCACTGAGCACCTTCTCCTTGCACTTCTGCGTGAGACTGACTGTGTGGCCACCAGGCTTCTTTATACCCTTGGGATCAATATCCAGAAGCTGTACAGTGCAGTACTTACTGCTATGGGTTATGATGGAGAACTTCCAAACGACACCTTTGCAGCAGGCAAAGCGGGAGCAAATGGTAATGGATCAGCTACACCCATCCTTGACAAATACAGCAGGGACCTGACAGAGCTTGCAGAAGCAGGCAGGCTGGATCCTGTGGTTGGAAGGGATAAGGAGATCAGCCGTCTGATCCAGATCCTAAGCAGAAGGACAAA
>ONBN01000106.1 GCA_900316115.1 uncultured Eubacteriales bacterium | reverse complement strand
TGTAATGTAGCTGATTTTCAGGCTTGCGGTGAAATGTTTAAAGATACGATCAGTAAAATGGGACATCTTGATATTCTGGTCAATAATGCAGGAATCACAAAGGATGGCCTTTTGATGGGGATGAGCGAAGAAGATTTTTCCAAGGTAGTGGATACCAATCTAAAAGGAACATTTTATTGTATCCGCCATGCTGCCAGAACCATGATCAAACAGAAAAAAGGCAGGATCATCAATTTAAGTTCTATTGTGGGTATTTCAGGAAATGCAGGACAGGCGAATTATGCTGCATCTAAGGCAGGGGTGATCGGACTGACAAAATCAGCTGCAAAGGAGCTGGCATCCAGGGGAATTACTGTAAATGCAATCGCTCCCGGATTTATCTGCACAGACATGACCCAGGTTCTGCCAGAGCAGGTGAAGGAAAAAATCTGGGCGCAGATTCCTATGGGCGGATTTGGCGATCCCCAGGATGTGGCAGCAGCAGCGGCTTTTTTTGCATCAGAGGAAGCCGGTTATATTACCGGACAGGTGCTGATGGTTGACGGCGGAATGGCAATGTAGGAAAAGTGAGGACAAACATATATGAAACGTAGAGTAGTGGTCACAGGACTTGGCGCAGTAACACCTCTTGGAAATGATGCAGAATCCTTCTGGGAAGGTATCAAAGCCGGAAAAGTGGGGATCCAGAACATTACAAGATTTGATACAACAGATTATAAAGTGAAGGTGGCTGCAGAGGTAAAGGGGTTTGAACCTGAAAAATATATGGATTTTAAGGCTGCAAAAAGAATGGAATTATTTTCAAAATACGGAGTAGCAGCTGCAAAAGAAGCACTGGCGGATTCCGGGATCTGCATGGAACAGGAGGATCCATACCGGATAGGTGTGATCGTAGGATCCGGTGTGGGAAGCCTGCAGGCTATGACAGCTTCTCAGCAAAGGCTTTCCCAAAGAGGACCTTCTAAGGTGGATCCGCTTTTTGTTCCCAAAATGATCAGCAACATGGCTGCCGGAAATATTTCCATTGCCATCGGGGCAAAAGGTAAGTGTACCAATGTGGTCACTGCCTGTGCATCAGGAAGCCACTGCATAGGGGATGCTTTTCGGGCAATCCAGTATGGGGATGCAGAGGTGATCCTGGCAGGTGGCACAGAGGGATGTATCTGTCCTTTGGGAGTTGCCGGATTTACCAGTCTGACTGCATTAAGCACATCTTCAGATCCTTTTCGGGCTTCCATTCCATTTGATAAAGACCGTGCTGGCTTTGTAATGGGAGAAGGAGCAGGGATCGTAGTTTTGGAAGACGAAAAGATCTACGGTGAGATGGTGGGATACGGCGCAACCTGTGACGCACACCATATTACAGCACCTGCTCCCGATTCATCGGGTTCGTCAAAGTGCATACAGATTGCATTGGAAGAAGCAGGCTATACGGGAGAAGAAGAATTGTATATCAATGCACACGGCACAGGCACCCATTACAATGATCTGTTTGAAACAAGAGCCATTAAAGCTGCGTTTAAAGAGGCTGCATATAAAGTAAAGATCAATTCTACCAAGTCAATGACAGGGCATCTTTTAGGTGCTGCTGGCGGTGTGGAATTTATTGTATGTGTAAAATCAATTCTGGATGGTTTTATCCACCAGACAGTTGGAACAAAAGAAACAGAAGAGGAACTGGATCTGGATTATTGTATTGATGCACCGGTTCAGACTCAGGTTCGGTATGCTATGAGCAACTCTCTTGGATTCGGAGGCCACAATGCTTCTCTTCTGGTAAAACGCTATGAGGAGGAATGATCATGGAATTTGAACAGATACTGCAGCTTATCGACAAAATAGACGCCGCAGGAGTATCATCCTTTGAATATGAAAACAATGGACAAAAAATGTCCGTTAAATGGGATAGAGATAAAAAAGAAACCGTATACAGTGCTGCTCCTGTACCGGAAAAGGCAGCTGTTTTGGAGAAGAAAGCAGAAACCGGAAATCTGGTAACATCACCTTTGGTTGGTACATTTTATGCCGCTCCTTCCCAGGATAGCCAGCCTTTTGTGAAAAAAGGGGATACAGTGAAAAAAGGCCAGGTGCTTGCCATTGTTGAGGCAATGAAGCTGATGAATGAGATTGAAAGTGAATTTGAAGGAATTGTGGCAGAAGTTTTGGTTGAAAACGGACAGGCGGTAGAATATGGTACCCCTCTGTTCAGAATCGAGGAAGCATGAATTATTTAGATACAAAGCAGATCCAGCAGATCATTCCACACAGACATCCCTTTCTTTGGGTGGATTATATTGAAGATTATGAACCAGGAGAATTTGCGGTAGGATATAAATGCGTAACCTACAGAGAGGACTTTTTTAAAGGACATTTTCCACAGGAACCTGTAATGCCAGGGGTGCTGATCCTGGAAGCATTGGCACAGACCGGCGCTGTTGCCATCCTGTCAAAGCCGGAAAACCAGGGGAAAATCGCCTATTTCGGAGGCCTTGATAAGTGTCGCTTTAAGACGAAGGTGCGTCCCGGAGACAAGCTGCGTCTGGAAACCAGGATCGTGAATCAGAAAGGCCCGCTTGGAGTGGGAGAAGCAGTTGCAACCGTAGACGGGAAGATTGCTGTTAAAGCACAGCTTACATTTATGGTGGGGTAAAATATGATACGAAAATTGCTGGTGGCAAACCGGGGAGAGATTGCAGTAAGGATCATCCGCGCCTGCAGAGAAT
>ONBN01000063.1 GCA_900316115.1 uncultured Eubacteriales bacterium | reverse complement strand
AAGATGGAGCATATGAGACAACAGACAAGAATGGCAATGTTATTTATCCTCAGACTGGAACAGTAAGTTACGCTTATTTGATCAATAAAATATCAAGAGATAACAAGCCAAAATATTATACGTACCTGAAAAAGACAAATCGCTGGCACACGACAGACTGGCAGAATACATCACCTGAAACTGTATATACACAAAACGTGTCCTATGGAGTGACCGGAGAAGTCAATTATACTTCGGAAAAGGAAAGATTGGTTGTATTGCAGGACTTAGACACAGGAACAGTGTCATTATCTAAGCAGACGCTTCCCGAAAATAGTCTTCCAGAGAATGGTCTTGTAATACAGAATAAAAATATTGGCGGAAGTTCCAAGGAACTTGCTGAATTTAATGTACAACTTGATATGGCGAGGGACGGAGTTTGTGACGAAGTATGTGGACGTATGCGTTTTAATGCATGGTTGTATCGCCAGGATGAAGAAGGAAATTGGCATAAGATAGAGAAAAAGAATGAGACCAGTGACTGGATTAATATTTTGGACTCGGGATCTTGGCATGAATCAGGATTGCTTTATGCAGAGAATGGCTATAAGGTACATGCCCACCTGAAGGATAACGAGGCTATCGTTATTGTACCGCAATTTGATCTGTATACATTCTCCTACAGGATCTGGCTGAATAATACAAGAGAGTTTGATGTTGTGTCCGGGTCTTGCCAGATACCTTCAGATGTACAGCATCCCAGCAGGCATGAATTTACCGGAACCATATCCCATTTCCCAACGGAGAATCCAAAGACAGAACAGCTGGTGATCGCCACATCCCCGAAAAATGTGGATGCAGGGGGCAGCGAGACAGTGAGCAGGCTGACAAATGTACGATCCCTGCCGGTAACACTGTTTGACTATGATTTTGGTGAATGGGCGCATTTTGTACTTGGGGCGCAGACTGCACAATACAGATTCCGGTATGACCCGAAAAACGTAAAAAACACAGCAGTAAATACCTGGTACAGTAATGTATTCCCGGGAATCCTGAAGAACCAGCTGGGAGAGGACGGGCTGCCTGTATTTAATTACACAACCCCATTTTCCTTGTTTGATACATCCGTGGTTCCATCGGCTGTAAATGGCGGTACCAAAAGCGTATACCAGAATGTAGGCTTTGATTTTGTGTACGATCCGTCAGCCAATGAGTACAGTTACCAGAGCAGCATCAATCATGCAGGTTACGACGCTGGAACAAACAAGATCTATCAGTATGATAAAGCCATCGGTATTGAAGGCTGGGATGAGAAAGGAGCAGGTTTCTTCCCGTTTAACAGTTTTGAGGACGAAGGCGTATGGGGAACCGTTCAGAAAAATACCCAGGGCATTTATCTTCTGGATCAGCTGAAAACCGTAGATTATCATTTTGGAATGAGCATGGAAAAGGAATTTATCATTCCGGAGGAAGGTACAGTAGCCATCACAGATGATCAGGGAAATGTTTCCGCACGGAAGGATATGGTATTTTCTTTTAGTGGTGATGATGATGCCTGGCTGTTTGTAGATGGACAGCTGGTACTGGATATGGGCGGTATCCATGAGGCTGTGTCTGGAAGTATTAATTTTACAAAGGGAACCTTTACAGTGACCAGCAGTGTTACCGGAGATACCAGAACCCAGGCATTGTCTTCTGTTTTTGCAGATTATCCGGAAGCCATCGGCAAATGGGATGATTCCGCATGGGCAGCAGGAACAAAACATACCTTCAGCTTTTTCTACCTGGAAAGAGGGGGAACTCTTTCTGACTGCTCCATTAAGTTCAATCTTCCTGTATTTAAGGATTTTGCAGTGACAAAAGCAGTAGAAGGAAAAGATGCACAGGGAAGCTTTGACTTTGAAATGGAACTTCTGGACGGACAGGGAAATGCTTATACTGGCAATCTGTATCAGCTGACAGACGGAAAGCGTACCCCTGTAGAAAACGGCACAGGGAAATATAAGTTCCAGTTAAAGGCAGGAGAAACTATCCAGTTCAGCACCCTGCAGGAGTGCACCGCCTACCGTGTAGCCGAAACAAAGCAGGAGAACTGGACAACCGGATGGGCTTCCACAGATGGAAAGAGCGGTGAAGGAAATGTGACAGAGCTTCTTCCTACGGACTGTGATGTGACAGTGACCAACCGGTATCAGGAGCCAACCCCAACACCGGAGGAGCCAACGGTTACACCGACGAATACACCAGCGGAAACGCCAACCCCACAGATCACAACAACACCAGCACCGGAAGTTTCTGCTACACCAGTGCCGTCAGTGACAGTATCCAAGACACCTACGCCTACCAAAGAAGCAGAACCTTCTGATACCCCGAAGCCAACAATTACACCAACAGTAACAGAAGGGCCGTCCGGCGGCAGTGGAAATGGCAGTGGAAACGGTGGTTCCGGCGATTCAGGTTACCAGTGGAAATGGCAGTGGAAACGGTGGTTCCGGCGATTCAGGTTACAGCACCAATTCCCCGAAAACAGGGGATACCAGTGATGCTGCTTTGTGGCAGACATTGTTATTGCTGACCATGGGAGTGATTCTGATAACAATTGTAAGAATTATAAAAAAACAGAAAGAAATGTAAAATAGCAGAAAAATAACAAAAACGATCAGATTTTACAAGAACTGTTGCACAGGCAACAGTTCTTTTTTCTTGATAAAAGAACTTTAATACGTTAATGAACAGAATTTTTCAATAATGTATTTTTTTACCGTAACTACTTGACGTACATGACAAATATGAGTATTCTTACGAATAGTTAGTGAAGACTAATAAAAATAATACGAAACTAATCTATAAAAATACAGTTTACAGCTATTTTACATACGGCTGTGAAGGAAATTTACAGAGGATTTGTATAATGCATACCGTGCTGAAAGGGGAATGGGAAAATGAGCTGGATTTCTATGGATGAACAAAAAAGTGCCATGCTGCAGAAGCAGCAAATGGAGAAGCAGCTGTTTTTCTGGGACAGAGAACCAATGCGGTTTTCTGACGGTATATACAAGTCGGAAAGAGCTTCTGATCCGTACCAGGATGATCATACAGCCAGTGCCTGTAATGGAGTTTCATCAATGTGCAGATGGACAGGAAAACACTACAACAGTAAGTACTGCATTGATAGATGAAAAGGGGCAGATGATCCGGAAATGGGACGAAAAAATATGTAACAGCATGCTTCTGTTTGTAAATGAAAAGGGGAGAGAAGTGGAATGAAGATCTGTTTTCTGTTTCCCGGACAAGGAACACAAAAACCGGGAATGCTCAGGGAACTGGGCAGATTAAGCCAGGAAGAAGAACACGTGTTTGAGGTGGGAACAAAGGTATCCGGGATTGATTTGAAGGAGCTTTGTCTTCATGCTTCAGATAAAACATTAAAAGAAGCTTTGAATACACAGCTGGCAGTGACAGCTATGAATATTGCATATTACAGCAGACTGAAAACCCAGGGATTAACCCCGGCACTCACTGCAGGACACAGTCTTGGACAGCTGTCTGCACTGTATGCAGCAGGGGTAATCGACCTGGAAAATCTGTTTCTCCTTACAAAAAAAGAGGGGAACTGATGGAGAAGATCACAAGAAAAGGCAGCCTTTGTTCTGTAAAAGGAATGTCCACACAGGCTATTTCAGATATCTGCCAGGAGGTGGATCCTGAAGGGAAAAAGGTTTGCATTGCTCTTTATAATGCGCCGGATCAGATTGTTGTAGGCGGTTATGAAGAGGAGGTAGATATTGTGCGCGAAAAGTGCATGGCAGCAGGTGCCATAAAGGCAGTGAAATTGAATGTTGCAGCAGCTTTCCCTACACCTGTAATGAGTGAGATCGAGGGAGAATTTGCCAGCTTTGTGGAGCAGATCCCCATGAAAGATCCACAGATCCCGTTGCTTCTGAACTGCAAAGGAGGCTTTGCAGAAAGCGTACAGGATATTAAAAAAGACCCGACAGATCAGTGCTGCCATATGGTTTGCTGGGTGGATTGTATGGAGAAAGCAATTGCTGTTTCAGATGGTTTTGTAGAAGCAGGATATGGCAAAACAATGGCAGGCCTGATGCGTAAGATCGACCCGGAAAAGCCATGCTATCCGGCATCAGATCCAAGGCAGAACGGACGTTTGCTTAAATCTATAAAGGAAAGAGGATAAGACATGGAACAACAAGACAAAAAGATCGTCCTTGTAACAGGAACTTCCGAGGGAATCGGACGGGCTGTTGCTGTGAAAATGGCAGAAGAAGGAAATCTGATCGTTATCAATTATCGCAAGAATAAAGAGGCTGCCCAGGAAACCCTGAAAATGGTAAGGGAAGCTGGCGGCGACGGTGTGATCGCCCAGGCAGATGTGGCAGATCCCCAGCAGGTAGAAAGCCTGTTTGCAAGGGTAAAAAAGAAGTTTGGCACTGTGGATGTCCTGATCAATAATGCAGGGATCATTAAAGATAAATACCTTCTGATGATGACAGAAGAGGACTTTATGGATGTGATCAATACAAATCTTGGCGGATGCTTCCACTGTACAAAAGCAGAAGTCAGACTGATGGTTTCCAATGAAAAAGGCGGTTCCATTGTGAATATTGCATCCACAAGCGGCCTTTCCGGACAGATCGGACAAGCCAATTATTCCTCTTCAAAAGGTGGAATCGTATCCTTTACAAAGACAGTTGCAAAGGAATATGCAGGGAAAAATATCAGGGTAAATGCAGTGGCTCCAGGCTTTGTAGAAACAAAGATGACAAAGGGAAACAGGAAGCTTCTGGAAGACCAGTATATGCAGTTTATCCCTCTGAAAAGATTTGGAAAACCTTCTGAAATTGCAGAAGCTGTAGCCTTTCTTGCATCGGAAAAGGCTTCCTATATCACAGGACAGTGCCTGGTGGCAGATGGCGGACTGACCATGTAAGTAAAACAGTTGTAAGATGGCTTCCACCTGCTGGTGGTGAGCAACGAATTGTTATCAGTAAAAAAATTATATAAGACGAGGAGAAAGTGAAAGTGAATAAAGGAGAAGTATTACAATACGCTGCAGACAGAAAAGAGATGTGCCGGAAGATCAAACAGATCATCGTAGATCAGCTGTATCTGGATATGGAACCGGATTTTATTTCCGATGACCAGCCATTGTTTGGAAGGGGATTAGAACTGGATTCTATTGATGCCCTGGAGTTGGCAGTAGGAATTTATAATGAGTTTTCAGTAACTGTTTCTGATGGTGATGCAAAGATTTTTGCATCTGTAAATGCCATTGCGGATTACATTATTGAGCAGAGTAAAAACCAGTCCCAGGATCAGAAAGAGGAACTGTCTGATGACGAGATTTAAGGGTGATGGATATGAATATACAGGAGATCATGAAGCTTTTACCCCACAGATATCCATTCCTTTTGATCGACCGGGTGACAGATGTAATGCCTGGGGAATCTGCAACAGGAATTAAAAATGTATCCATGAATGAGTTCTATTTTCAGGGACATTTCCCGGGAAATCCTATTGTTCCCGGAGTACTGATCGTAGAGAGTCTGGCACAGCTTACAGCAGTAATGTACTGTGCAAAGTATTTACAGGATACAGGAAAATCCGTGGAAGAGGTTGACGGTGCTGACATAGCCGGAAAGGTAGGATACCTTATCGAGATCCGGAATATGAAGTTTAAACAGATCGTTGTACCTGGGGATCAGATGGTTTTGAAAGTAAGAAAAAAAGTACAGCTTGGAAGTTTGATGCAGGTGGCAGTATCTGCCTATGTGGACGGTAAAGAAGCCGTTTGCGGCATCATTTCTGTAAGCGAAAGGGAATAAGCAGGAGGAGAAAAATAAAATGAAAAGTTTTCTGGCAGATTTATATCCGGAGAGTACACAGTACAAAAAAGTTGGAGAAAAAGAGATTGCATCTGTATATACAGAGGTAGAAAAAGAATATGAAACACTTCGTAAACATGTAGGAATCATTGATGGTTTCGGACTTGGCGTATTCCAGGTAAAAGGAGACGGAGCAGCAGAGTTTCTTGACGGACTGACCACCAGGGATATTGCTTATCTGAATCCTGGAAAAGTAAGCGAATGCTTTTTCCTGGATGAAAAGGCAGAAGCACTTGGCTCTGCTTATGTAATGAACAATGAAACTGATTTCCTGGTACTTGTATCCCGGGAAAATGCACAGGGGATCTGGAACTGGATGGAAGAGAAAAAGACAGATGATGTGGAACTGGTAAATCTTACAGAGGAGCAGGTAATGTTCTTCCTTGAGGGTGCTTTTTCCTGGAAAATGGTTCGTGACCTGCTGGAGTTCCCTATCGAGACACTGGCACTTCGTGATTCAGCACCAGTAAGCTATGAGGGAAAAGACTTCACAATGATCCGAATCGGAAGATCTGGTGAGTATGGATATGCTTTCCTTGGAAAACCAGAGGATACAAAGGCTTTGCTTGTTGCATTTATAGATCGTTTCGGGGAAGAACTGGGATTTAGCGGAAGCAGTGCACTAAAAATCTGTATGATGGAGGTTTTACAGCCATACTTCGTATATCCGGAGAAGGAAAGCCTGAATCTTTTTGAGTCCGGGAACCAGTGGTTTGTACAGTATGATAAAGAAGAATATACAGGTCATGATCGTCTGATGGAACAGTTCCAGGAAGAACTGGAATTAAGATGCGCAGGCTTCCTTGCAAAAGGTACAAAAGAAAATCTGGAAGGCTGCAAGGTATATCTGGACGGAGAAGAAGTAGGTACTGTACAGAAGGCAGTTTATAGCTATGGTCTGGAAGGCGTACTTGGAAAGATTCTTGTAAAGGATGAGATCAGTGTTTCCGGAATCACTGTGGAGATCGAAAAGGATGGCCAGAAGATCACAGCAGATACTGTTTCTGCACCTTATCTCCGACCGGTAAGCTGGGATACAGTGATGGAGTAAGAAGCAAAAGACAGTAAAAGGTGCAGATGAGAGGAAAGATTCATGAACAGAATAGTAATAACCGGTTAAGGTGTGATTGATGCACTTGGAAAAAGCAGCAAAGAAGTAGAGGAAAAGCTTTTTGACGGTCAGTGTGGACTGGGGAAAAAAGGCTTTGGAACTCCTGAAAATACAGTAGAAGGAACCGTAGGACAGGTAAAGGATTATGAGGCCTGCGACAGCTGGTTTGAGGAACATAACATCCCTTATGACCGGTGTGCACAGTTTGTCCTTCATGCAGCCGAAGAGGCTGTTGAAATGGCAGGACTTACACTTCCGGCAGAGGATCCTTACCGTGTGGGAACTGCCATCGGTACCTCCCTTGGAGGAATGCTCAGCGGACAGAAATTCCACAGACAGTGGCTTAAAGAAGGTCTGGATATTAACCTGGGAGAGGGCGGTGCATTCTTTATCCTGGAGAATTATGAGCATGCAAAAAAACGTGGGGCAAAGATTTACGGAGAACTTCTTGGTTATGGATTAAGCGCAGATGCTTATCATCCTACAGCACCGGATCTTGGAGGCGGCGGTGCTTCCAGGGCAATGGAAGCAGGTCTTGCTGACGGAAATGTACCAAAGAAAAAAGTTGCTTATGTAAACGGCCATGGTACAGGTACA
The DNA here is from genome assembly GCA_900316115.1 of uncultured Eubacteriales bacterium. Taxonomy (GTDB): domain Bacteria; phylum Bacillota; class Clostridia; order Lachnospirales; family Lachnospiraceae; genus Blautia_A. The sequence continues at coordinate 9,200 of ONBN01000063.1, read as the reverse complement.
GTAGCCAATGACCATGCAGAAAAGCTGGCTTGCAAAAAGGTATTTGAGGACAGGATCAGTCAGATTCCCATTAGTTCCATTAAAGGCGCAATCGGACATTGTCTGGGTGCAGCTGGTGCACAGGAAGCAGCAGCCTGCATTATGAGCCTGAACAACGGAAAGGTTCCTCCTACCATTAATTTTGTACATGGGGAAGAGGATCAGGCATACAATTTTGTACCGGATAAAAGCCAGGAAAGAGACTGCCAGGTGGTAATGTCCAACTCTTTTGCTTTTGGTGGAAATAACTGCTCTCTGGTACTTGGAAAAGCAGAAGAAAACAGGGACGTAGCAGAAAAAACAAAAGAAAATATCGTGATCACAGGAATGGGCTGCTGTGGAAGCGGCGGAAGAAATATTGAGGAACTGTGGAGCACATTTGCAGAAAGAAAGTCCTCTGTAAAGCAGGTAAAGGTACGTGACAGACAGACACTTTCCTGCGGAATCATGGAAGCAGTTGACTGGAAAAAATACATTCCCGGAAAATATATCAGACGAATTGATGAGATCACCAAGCTTACTATGACCGTTGGAAAACAGGCTCTTACTTCCTCTGGTCTTAAGGTTACAAGGGATAATATGGAGCGTATCGGTGTGATCTATGGTACAGGCACCGGCCCAATGCAGACTATCCTGAATATTGACCAGAGTATTGTGGAGAAAGGAATTGATTCTATCAGCCTTTCTGAGTTTCCAAACAGCGTGATCAATGCAGCACCTGGAAACTTCTGTATTGCCAACATGCTGAAAGGACCTACTTCTACAATGTCTGTAGGAGACTGCTCCTTCCTCCTGGCATTTACCTATGCTATGGAGATCCTGGACAATGACCGTGCAGATGCAGTGGTTGTGATCAGTGCAGATGAGTGCAATGATGACATGCTGGAAGCAGAGGACAAGCTGGGACTCCTTCCTGAAGGGGAGTTCCACCCATTTACACAGAAGGCAGATGGAAGAGCACTGGCTCCAGGTGCAGTGGCTCTTGTTATTGAAAAAGAAAGCCATGCAAAGGCAAGAAAGGCAAAGATCCGGGCTTCTGTAAAGAGCTATAGTACATATTCCGGAACGAATGATCCCATTGAGATCCATTCTGAAAAAGAGCTTACAAGGTGTGTGACCCAGGCAGTAAAAGAAAGCGGAATCCCCCATACAGACCTGTATGTATGCTCTGCGATGGGTGTAAAAGAAGCTGACGATACAGATCTTATGACAATAGAAGAACTGCAGAAGACAGGCATATTAAGTGAGGATACCATTTATTCTTCTGCCTCGCCTCTTATTGGTTCTACCCAGGGAAGCAGCTCCGGATACAATGTACTGGATGCTCTGTATGCATTTGAAAAACAGGAAGTTCCGGGAACACCGGACGGCTGGGATGCACTTAGAGAGCATGCAGCCGGAAAGTATCCACAGGGAGAAAACAGAAAAGCACAGGTGAAAAATGCCTGCGTAAGCGGCCTTACTTTTGGTGGTGCATGCATGGCAGTTGTACTTGAAAAAAATGAAGATTAAGGTAGGTGTAACCGATGTAAATGCTTATGGAATCGTCCATCACCCCATGTATCTTGTATGGTGTGAAAAGGCGGTTACAGAGTATATCTGCACCGGTAATCTGAAAGGTTTTAACAGGGAAATACCTGGGAAGATCACAGGTATGAACCTGAAATTTCAGCATATGGCACAGCTCTACGAAGAGCTGTGCGTACAGGTAAAAAGCGGAAAAAAGATAAAGGATGATCTGTGGAAATTCGCAGTTTCCATTATGCGGTTCACAGATCACAGCCTGATCATGGGAGGTGAACTATTCATTGGATTCGAAAAAGAAGAAAGTGCTTGTGGGAGCAGCGCTTTTTAACTGGAGCGAAACACAGAGGATGATCACCATTGTAGACGGGCTATGGAAAAATGGCTGGCAGGTATATTTTGCAGGTAAAGGACCTTATGAAAGGCTGATCGCAGATGAACCCTATAAACGGGTATATCTGCAGTGCGATACCTGGTGGTATGACCAGAAGCATATTGACCGGATGATGGATATGGGGCGGTACGGAGGACGTATCGGTTCAGCACAGGAACTGGAACAGGTAGTGAATGAAGAAATAGCACTGATCCGGGAAATCCAGCCGGATCTGATGCTTACAGGCTATCGGATGACATTTACAGCTTCTGCCAGGATCTGTCAGGTACCCCTGGTGTGGTGTATGTCTGCAGTTATGTCGCAGCCCTTTATCACAGCTTTGTATCAGGAAACAAAAAAGCGGCTGAGCAACCGGTCCGGTACAGTGATCTCCAGCGGGGAAAAAGAGTGTATCTTTGAAGACAGCTTTGCATGCGGAAGGCTGCTGGGACATGGAAAAGGCACCATCGAGGACTGGAATAAGCTTCTGGAAGAGCATGGAAGACCAAGACTTAAGGGAGATCTGATGCTGTATGCAGGTGATCTTACATTAATGGCAGATGCACCGGAACTGTTTCCGGATATCCGGGAAAATGAGACATGGAGATTTATCGGCCCCATCCTGAATTATGAAGATTATCCTGTGCCGGAAATGAAAACAGACAGGAAAAAGGTGCTGATCTCCATTGGATCAAGCTGTGGAAAAAGTCTTCTTGTACTGCTTTTACAGGCAGCCCTTATGGCTTCTGATTATGAATATTATATAACAGATGTAGGGTATCTTACAGAGGCGGAAAAACAGGAATATCCTGATAATTTTCATTTCTATGAGAAGATTTCCCTGGCAGAAGCTGCAAAGCAATGTGACCTGGCACTAATCCATGAAGGACAGGGAACTATTTACAATGTTCTGAAGGAAGGCTGCCCTGCAGCTGCTTTCCCCCAGGCTTTTGAGCAGAGACATAATTTTGAGAACCTGATCCACAACATTCCCTGTGGGGAGATGATATACAGCAAAAAGACCACAAAAGAGATGGTACATCAGGTAATGGTCAGAATGCTGGAGGATCCGTCCTATAAGGAAGCAGCCAAAAAAGCAGCAAAGATCATCAGAAAATACGACCAGAAAGAGAACCTGGCACAGCAAAATGCAGTGATGCAGATCGAAAGGTTCTTAGCAGAATGGGAGGAAAAGAAATAGATGCAGTATGTAATAGAGGTACGGAATCTGAAAAAATCATACGGAAAAGTACAGGCAGTAAAGGGCATCTCTTTTGAAGTAAAAAGCGGTTCCATGTTTGCATTTTTAGGGCCTAACGGAGCTGGAAAATCTACCACGATCGATGCTCTGTGTACCCTGACAAAGTATGATGAAGGACAGATTGAGATCGCAGGTTTTTCCATGGATCGTAATCCGGAAAAGATCCGTCAGAGTATTGGTGTGGTATTCCAGGACAGTGTTCTGGACCGGAATCTTTCTATCAAAGATAATCTGTCATTAAGGGCAGGCTTTTATTATCACAATAAAAAGCAGATCCAGCAGGCAGTGCGTGAAGCAGCAGAATATGCAGAGGCGACAGAGTTTCTGGACAGGCCTTACGGCAGATTGTCAGGAGGCCAGAGGAGAAGGGCAGATATTGCAAGAGCACTTCTGAACACTCCCCAGATCCTGTTTCTGGATGAGCCTACCACAGGTCTTGATCCACAGACAAGACAGCATGTATGGGCAACCATCCGAAGACTTCAGAAAGAGAAAAACATGACCATTTTCCTGACTACCCATTACATGGAAGAGGCTGTGGAAGTCGATCAGGTAGTGATCATGGACCATGGTGAGATCGTAGCCAAAGGAACTCCTTATGAACTGAAATGCAAGTATGCATATGACCGTCTCAGGATCAAGGCGAAGAATGAGAAGAAGATGGAAAAATACCTGAAAGAGAAAGGCCTGAAATGGGAGAAAAGAGATGAGATCCTGGATGTCCGTGTGGAAAATACCATGGATCTGTTTGAACTTATCACTCCTGTAAAGGATCAGGTGGAAAGCCTGGAAGCTATGCATGGAACCATGGATGATGTTTTCTTGAATATAACAGGAAGGAAAATAAGAGAATGAAGTACATGATCAAAAGAAATCTTAAGATTTATTATAAAGACAAAGGTGCGGTGTTCTTTTCTTTGCTGGGAGTAGCAATCATCTTTTGCCTGTTTCTCTTTTTTATCGGTGATTCAATTACAGAAGGACTGGATTTCCTGGACAATGCGGACTACGTAATGAACTCCTGGGTAGTGGCGGGAATGCTTGCTTCTTCTGCGATTACCACAAGTATGGGTGCTTATGCGGTAATGGTAAATGACAAGGAGAAAAAGTGTATAAAGGACTTCTATTCCTCTCCTTTGAAACGCAGCAGTGTAACAGCAGGATATATGCTTGCAGGCTTTTTTGTAAGCGTGATCATGTCTGTATTTACCCTGATCTTTGGTGAGATTTATATTGTGGCAAGAGGGGGCGAATTTCTTAGCCTTACAGTGCTTGTAAAGGTACTGGGCGTGATCCTTTTGTCTTCCTTTGCTTCTTCTGCATTGGTATGCTTTATTGTTTCTCTGTTGAAAACAAACAATGCTTATACCATGGTAAGTATCCTTCTTGGAACCCTGATCGGCTTTTTAGTAGGCGCTTATGTGACTATGGGAAGTCTTCCGGAAGGGGTACAGTGGGTGATCAAATGCTTCCCATGTGCCCATGCGGCAGCACTTTTCATACAGCTTCTGATGCAGGATGGAATGGCTGCAGGATTTGCAGATCTGCCTGCACAGACACTGACGGAATTTAAAGAAACAACCGGTGTTGTGTTTGTATATAATTCCCATACAGCCCAGCCCAGGGTACATCTTGCAGTGCTTGCAGCAACCGGCGTTGTCTTCTATCTTCTGGCAACACTTAGAATGACAAGAAAAGAGAAACAGATATGAAAACAGTGATACAGTACAGCTATTTTGAGGATAAAGATGCAGATGGGGTTGCAGCCCTGATGGTAAAAAACAATTTCTGGATGGGCAAGTACAACCGCTCCCTGGATAGGGAAACCTTCCGGGAATACCAGAATGCAAAAGGTTTTTGCTTTGGTGTTGTAGGAAAGATTGATGATAAATATGTGACCTATGTGGCTGCTTATAAGCTGGGATCCCAGGGAGCTGCCAACAGCCGTCAGATCGTGATGTCCGGACTTATCATTGACGAGTCATACCGTTCTTCTGTATTTTTCCTGTCGGATATGTTTATGCTGGTGCTTGCAAAAGTAAGGGAAATGGGATGCACGGAGATGATCTCCGAGGTAGGGAAGAATAATAAGCTTTCCCTGTTTATGATGAAAAAAACAGGCTTTGTAGTGCTGGATGACAGACCGACTATTTACGGAGAAGTGATCCTTCGAAATTATCTTCCTGCGATCCTGGATTGTGTATGGAGTGACAGCATGCCGGATACCAATTCTCTGGTAAACGGAATGCAGAGTATAAACAAACGAAATCTTCTCCAGCCTGTGGAGTATCTGAACAGTCATGTGATCATTACCACCAGGAGTGTGGGAAAAGACCGTTTTGAATTTCTGATCGATATTATATCCGGAGAGGTTGTGGGAATCCGATGTGTAGGCTTTTTTCTCTTTCCAGCTGTCCGGTGGGAGAAGATTTGTGCTGGAGCGGGAAAAATCCATGAAGCGCAGATCCCTGCAGGTAAATATGTATGCAGAGGATCAGCTGGAAAAAACAGTGGAACTGACAGAAGGGTATGTAAGGATCCCGGAAGGTATTACAAGGCTTACCATAAAGACAGATGCAGTGCCTTATACCTTTGCCCTTTGCCAGTTTGTAGAGTGCCAGGTGAAAAAGGAACAACTGAAATACGGTTACAACTGTGATTATTCCGCAGATCTTGGAGCAGCCTTTTTCCCAGGGCGGAGAAATCCTCAGTTTGCTGCATTATGGCCAAGCATGAATCCGCCTTATCTGGAAGGTCTGCTTGAGCAGAATGTGGAAAAGGATCTGGAATTTGAGAAGGATTCTGATCAGGACTTTACCCAGAAGGAGATCTGTGAGGCAGGGACTCTGGAAAGGATTTACCATCATGAAGGGGAAAGGCTGAAGATCAGCACCAGACTTCTTCCAAAAGAAGAACTGGAGTTATCTCCTTTATTTCCAATGGGAATCTTCCAGGAGGAGTACCAGATCCGTGTTTCCTATACAGACGGAACCAAAAAGGAATATACCCAGCAGCAGGAAGAGGTTGAAAATGCCATTTATAATATCCAGATGGATGCACTTTTGCATGCACAGTGAATAAAAACTATCTGGCGATCCGTCCTTCTTATAAAAAAGAAGGGGAGTGGATCTGTTTCCCGGATATGGAGATCGTCAGAGAAAGACGTTAAATACCAAATTGACAGCTTAGTGACAGGTTTACAGGTTTGGGGTAAAACAATGGATGAAAATGTACTGGTTGAGAAACAACATAAAAAAGGAAAGTTGTATACAAGGGAACGACTGGAACTGCTTTTTGACAACGGAGTATACAGCGAACTGACTTCAGAGGAAAACAGGGATGGTGTATGGGTGTGTACCGGAGAGATCGCCGGAAAGAAAGCAGTAGTAGCTGCCCAGGATTTTACCTGGAAAGGTGGTTCCCTTGGAAGAGTACACGGACGGAATATTGTTATGGCCCAGGATTATGCGATCCGCAAAAAAATCCCTTTTATCTGCATCAATGATTCCGGCGGCACCAGGGTTCAGGAAGGAATCGGCGCCCTGGCTTATTACGGAGAGATCTTCCGCAAGAATGTACAGGCTTCCGGACTTATCCCACAGATCTGTGCAGTGCTTGGCCCCTGTGCAGGAGGGGCAGCCTATTCACCGGCCATCATGGATTTTATTTTTACTGTAAGAAATATCAGTCAGATGTATATTACAGGCCCCAAGGTGATCAAAGAAGTGATCGGGGAGACTGTAACCATGGAGGAGCTTGGTGGCAGCAGGATCCACAGCCATGTAAATGGAAATGCGGATTTTGAGTACGATTCAGAGACGGAATGCCTGGAAGGAATCCGCCATCTGGTAGAGATCCTGCCAAGGAATTATAAAAGCGGACAGAAGGCAGAAACCTCCTATAAAGTGCCTTCCTTCCATTTCCAGCTTCCAGACAACCCAAGAAGGGTTTATGATGTGCATGAACTGATCAACTGTGTGTTTGATGAGGGCAGTTTTATAGAAGTAAAGAAAGGCTTTGCAGAGGCAAGTGTTCCAAAGGGGAATATTATTATCAGAAAAGCGTTCGGCGGTGCATACATAGCCATGAACAGCAAGCATCTGGGCGCAGAAGAGGTTTTTGCATGGCCTACTGCTGAGATTGCTGTTATGGGCGCCAAAAGCGCAGTCAGCCTTCTTTATGGAAAGAAAATAAAAGACATGCCCCAGGATCAGGCTAAAGTTTTTTACGATGAAAAGGTACAGGAATATACCCAGATGGCTTCTGACCTGAAGTTTGGCCTGGAGCAGGGATACATTGACCATGTGATCCATCCGGAAGAAACAAGAAAAGCATTGTCTGACTGGCTGCGAACCAGTGGTCATGTAAGCAGAAGAGGGATCAGAAAGAAACATGGAGATATTCCTCTCTGATCCCTGTGTGCCTGGTTAAATGCCCAGAAGAAGCTGGGCGTTTTCGTGAAGGATCTGTTCTTTTTCTGAAAGGGACAGTCCTGTAAAAGATTTAAAGCGTTCAATATCTGCCCTCTGGTCTGTCCAGGGGGCATCGCTGCCGAAAAGTACTTTCTCTGCCCCGTGAAGGTGGATCATACGTACCAGCTGCTCTTCAGACATATGCCAGATAGAATAAGCGGTATCAAGATACACATTCTGACCGCACAGCTTGGCTTCAGCCTCGTCATAGTTTTCGTTGCTTCCCATATGGGCAAGCACCAGCTTTGGCGGGGCTGTTTCTTCTATTACATGCAGGATCATGTCAGGGGAACAGTACAGTTCACCCGGGGTATAGGGGTCTTCTCCTGTGTGTACCTGCACGATCAGTCCAAGCTCAGAGGCTGTATAGATGATCCGCAGATAACGGATATCGTCAAAACATGTGCCCTGGTAATTGGGATGAAGCTTGATTCCCGAAAAGCCCTGGGCTGCGATCTGGTGGAGCAGCTCTTTATAATTGTCCATGGCCGGATGGATCCCTGCAAAAGAGATCAGCCTTGGGTGGGTATTGTCCTGGCTTTCATTGATCTGTGCAGCAAAGCGGATGATGGAATCAAACTGATGGGGATCTGTGATCACTGGAAGGATCACGCTGGTGTCCACCTTTGACCTGTCCATGGAAGCAAGAAGCCCCTGGATGGTGCCGTCCATGCTGGGGGTGATATTTATAACGGATGCAAGCTTGGGGATGGCGGCAGCAGCCACCTTATCCGGAAAAATATGGGTATGAAAATCTATGATCATAAGAACCTCCTGTAAGTTATGACAAGCAGTCTGTAAAGACAAAATCAACAGCAGTTAAACGGACAATTCTTTATATACTCTAACAAAAACCAGGTTTTAATACAAGATAAAAAATGCTATAATCCACACATGGGAAAAGCAGATTGAAAAATCAGATTATAAAATCAAATCGTAAAATCAGATTATAAAATCAGATCGTAAAGCAGCAGATGGCAAAAGGCTGTCACAGGAGGATGACATGTATCGGATATTGATCGTTGAAGATGACGAAGTGATCGCAGAAGGTGTGAAAAGACATTTGCAGTCCTGGGGATATCAGGTGGATAAGGTAGAGAATTTTGAAAATGTACTGCAGGAGTTTATCAGAAAAGATCCCCAGCTGGTGCTGATGGATCTGAAACTGCCCTGCTTTAATGGATTTCACTGGTGTGAGGAGATCCGTAAGGTTTCACAGGTGCCTATTCTTTTTCTTTCTTCAGCAGGTGATAATATGAATATGGTGATGGCTATGAGCAGGGGTGCAGATGATTTTATTCCTAAGCCCTTTGACCTGGATGTGCTGACAGCAAAGGTACAGGCAGTGTTACGCAGGACTTATTCTTTTGGAATGTCTGCCAATGTGCTGGAGCATAAAGGGGCAGTGCTGAATCTGGGAAATGGCACAGTTGCCAATGGAGAGGAAAGTGCAGATCTTACCAAGAATGAACTGCGGATCATGCAGATCCTGTTTGAGCAGAGTGGGAAGGTGGTATCCCGGGAGGCTATT
>ONBN01000075.1 GCA_900316115.1 uncultured Eubacteriales bacterium | reverse complement strand
GCTGCTTCAAGGGTATCAAATTTTCCCATCCTATGCTACTACTTCGCCCATGAGAATCACAACTGTCCACTCTGTTCACCTGCCTTTTTTCTGAAATAAAAATATATGATATTATTAACATCATTCCATTACACAAGTCATTCTATACGCTTTTTTCAAAAAAATCAATCACTAAAACCTGTTTTTATATAGATTTTCTTCTTTCTTTACTTTATACTTTTACTATTGAAAAAGAACATACAATAAGTACAACTTTTTGGAGGTATTTCTGATGAATATAACTGATTTTCAGCCTGAAATCCGTAAATGCACCCTCGAGGATCTGGATAAGATCATGGATCTGCAGGAACACATCTGCCAGACCATGGATGATACCCGTCTTTTTGTTGCTACCAGCCGTGAAGAAAACAGGGATTTTCTTATTTTCCCTAATACCATTATCGGCGTTTTTGATGGCAAAAAACTGATTGCCTATGGTTCTCTTGTTTTTCCAAATGATGCACCTGAGAATAACGGCTGGGATCTTGACTGGTCCAGGGAAAAAATTTCACACTGTGTCACTCTGGATACTATTGTGGTAGACCCGGACTACAGAGGCCACGGCCTGCAGCGCACCCTGATCCGCAGGTGCGTTTCCTATGCAATAGATCTGATGCCGGATGTAACTGTTCTTACTACAGTATCTCCCTTTAACAAATACAGCCTTCACAATGTACAGGCAGAAGGCTTCCAGATCCTGAAGCGCAAGGAAAAATACGGCGGTTATGACCGGTACATCCTTGGTTATACCCAGGCACCGGACAAAGAATTTCCTGCCTTTGTGCCAGGTCCTGATGCTGTGATCCTTCCCATGGAAAATATCCTGCAGGATCCGGAGCTTCCCACAGGCTGTGAGTCTGTGGCCTTGACCATGGTTCTGAATTACTATGGGCAGAAGCTTTCCAAAACCACCATTGCAGACGAATATCTGATCCGTGATCCTGAGAATTTTGTAACCACCTACAAAGGGGATCCTTACCAAATCTCCGGTGATGGCATCTACGCACCAGGCCTTACAGAAACGGCCTCCCGGTATCTTCAGGCAAATCACTGCCCACAGACAGCAACAGACCTGACCGGCACTGAATTTACAAAGCTTTATCAGTACCTGGACAAGTCTGCACCTGTGATCGTATATAATTCTGTTTACCTGAAAACTCCTGTAGATGTAGCTTCCTATACTGTCTCAGGAAAAACCTGGCATTTCTACCATAATGAACACTGCGTTGTTCTTTGCGGATATGCTCCTGCAGGGCACATGGTTCTTATTAATGACTCCCTGTCCGGCCTTGTATGGCGCAGCGAGGACACATTTGCCAGGATCTATGACCAGCTTGGCAAAATGGCTGTGCTGATCCGTTAGATCATTTCCTTGGTATTTTCCACCTCATAGGATGCAAAGCCTTTTTCTTCAGACTCTATCTCACCGGTCTGGTTGTCATAAGGATCAATTGGCATAAATTCTTTCTTAACAGCAAAATCCTGCTGGAAAGCATTGTTTGCCACCATCCGGTAGGTTTCCAGATTTCCGAAGTAGAATCTGCGCCTTGCCTCATCCCCGGAAGCAAAGGCAGAACCGCCGAAGGATGGGTCTGCATAAAGCCATCCGTATGGCTCCACATAAAACATTGCCCAGTCATGAGGCCCTACATATGCAGGGTTTGCATAAAGACCGGACTGCCATTTGGCAGGTACACCACAGATCCTGCAAAGCGTGATAAACAAAAGCGCCTGTACACCGCAGTCACCCCTGAGATTTCTCGCACAGTACTGTGGAATATCCGGGATCAGGGAATACTCTTTCATATAGGAATATTTCACCTTTGTGGTGATATAATCATAGATCCTTCTGGCAATTTCCAGGGGATCTTTTTCTTCTCCTGCAATCTCATGGGCAAGAGAAGTAAGATAAGGGCTGAACCGGATATGAGGATACTGCTCTTTCAGATACTCCTCCATCCCTTCCGGTACGCTGCTTTTCTTTGTTTCCCCAGACCACAGATCCACGTATTTTGCAGTTACAGTATACTGATATTCTACAAAGAATGTACGGTTCTCCTGAAGCTGGTCCTTAAAGCAGATAGAGCGATACAAAGAATCCGGTTTATCAATGCTTACATTACCCTGTGTATGATCCAGGATCTTCACATCTGAGATCTGATAGGCTTCTGCCGGAATGGGCAGATGCACCTTCACCTTCATCCCAGGCTTAAACTGCTCGTCCTTCAGACGGATAGTTGCACGGATACGGAAGCTTTCTTTTGCTTCTCCCTTTTCACGGATCTCCTGCACCTTCTGAAGAAGCAGCTTTTTATCCTCTGAAAGCTGTTCATAAATCCCTGCACGCTCCCGGATATCATCATCTTTATCCATAATATTCCGCACAAGATTGTGGATATAATGCTTTTCGCCGTTAATATAAACCCACTCTGCCAGATTCTTTTCTTCCATTTTCCGGATATCTTCCTTCGAAAAATTCGGAACCTTTTCTTTAAAAAGGCGGATCACATCTGCCTTTGTATAAGGAAACTGCCTTGGCAGTTCTTCCAGAATAAATTTCTCATAACGAAGTCTTGTTTTTAATTCTTCCCCAATAGGCTGCTCCAGCCAGTGATCTGCTGCTTCCTTTGCTTTTTCCAGATCTCCGAAATCCTTATATTTCAAAACATCCTCTGGCAGCTCCAGTGCCAGGGATTTCAATTCTTCTCCTGAAAACCTTCTCATATAAATACACTCCCACATCCTGTTATTTTCTGTGCCAGGTCTTCCCTGTAATCTTCATCCTCTTCCCGCAGACTGTTGATGGTTACATAAGGTGTTTTTACATAGCCTGTGGAATGGACGTATTTTCCATCTCCCAGATAAAGTGCCACATGTCCGGGGAAAAAGATCAGATCTCCTTTTTTCAGATCTTCCTTTTCTACCGGGTACACTGGAAATTCTTCACGGATGGACGCATCCCTGTAGATCAGAAGCCCACTGTTCTGGTAACTCATAAACGCAAGCCCTGAACAATCGATCCCCTGGGAGGATTTTCCACCCCAACGATACTGGGTGCCCATATACTCCAATGCACTTTTCTTTACCATCTCACGGAAGATTTCTTCATCCACTGCCAGTCTTTTTCTCAATGCATGAAAATAACCTTTTCCATCTGTATTTTTCTCAGACAGGTATCCATCGTCATCTTTTCTTTCCCGCAGGTTCATGGTATGGATAAAGCCTTCCCGTCCTGCTGCGCTTCTCACTTTGCTCCATCCTGGAACAACCTCTTTTTCCAGAAGTTCTACGATACAGCTTTTCAGAAGAAGCTCCAGCGGCAGGCCTTGCACCTTCGGTGCTTCAAGAAGATCTGCTTCTGGGATCCCAAGCCTGAAAAACCGTTCTTTATCCTGCCGTTCTTCTAACTCAGTCTCTGTAACCGGTCTTAATTCCTCTTCCTTTACATAGCCGGAATATCCATAATGGGTTTCTATTTTTACATACTTCTTTCCCGGAAGCGTTTCCAGAACTTTTACTGCCCATCCGGAAAAAATCTCATCCTCGATACCGCTTAGATTTTCTCCGTTTTCATTTTCAGCCTCTGCCCTCAGATAGGCATGCTCTGCTGTCACAATCGCCAGATATTCTTTCATACTTCAGAGCCTTTCTTATCTTTTTTCAGATTTTCTTATCAGATATTCTCGAAGTTTACCGGAACCTTTGAAATACCGATTCCGTAATCTTCCTTTAATAAAATCTTCGATCCCTGGTATATCGGGCCGCCTTCATAAGGATCAACCTTGCACAGGGATGGGCCGTCCAGATCCGCCATGGTTACACAGGAACGTGCTGCTGCCAGATGGACTCCTGCACTGACAGAAACCTTGCTTTCCAGCATACATCCGATCATACATTTAATACCAAATTTATCTGCAGCATCACAGATCTTCACTGCCTCATGGATACCACCGGTTTTCATAAGCTTAATGTTCACCAGATCTGCGCCGTGCTCTTCCATCACACGTACACCATCCTCATAAGAGAATACGCTTTCATCTGCAAGAATAGGGGTCTGTACATGTGCGGTTACATACTGCATTCCCTTAAAGTCATGGTAGGATACCGGCTGCTCCACCAACTCGATCCCAAGACCTGCATCTTCCATGGCTGTGATGGTGGAAACTGCCTCCTCACGGGTCCATCCCTGATTGGCATCCACACGGATCACCACATCTTTTCCTACTGCCTTACGGATCTCACGGATACGCTCCACATCCTTTTCGCCGCCTTTTCCTACTTTCACCTTCAGGACACGGAAGCCTTCTCCCACTGCCTTTACGCTGTCTCTTACCATTTCATCTGTATCATTTACACTGATGGTAATATCTGTTTCCAGCTCTGTTTTTACTGCAGAAGGATCTTTTTCCCCAAGAAGGCGGAAGAGTGGCTTTTTCTGAAGCTTTGCATAAAGATCATAAAGGGCAATATCCACAGCTGCCTTTGCAGTGGTGTTTTTGGCAAGACATTTTTCCATTTTTGCCATAATAGCCGGAAGGTCGTCCAAATCCATGTCTTTGATAGAAGGGGCAATATAATAACGGATCGCCGCCTCAATGGATTCCTTTGTGTCTCCGGTGATCACTGCTGTAGGAGGTGCTTCCCCATAACCTTCTGTTCCGTCCTCTGCTGTTACCTTTACGATCAGGTCGTTCACACTGTTTACTGTGCGAAGAGCTGTCTTAAAGGGGGTAACAAGAGGGATTTCAATGTACCCGATTGCAATTTCTTTCAGTTTCATAATTTATTTACTCCTTAAAAAAGGCTGCCGCCTCTGGTTTTCCCGAAATCATACCGGATTCCCTAAGACGACAGCCCTTATTTTCTGTCAGCAGTATACCAGCCGCCTTTGGCTTTTTCCCTGCGTTATATTATATTAGAGCGCTTTGAGGTAAGTAAATACAAAGTTACCGCATGTATAAACAAGTCCTTCGTAATTTGTATCATCAAACAGATATGTGCTCATGGAATGAAGGATAACAGTGATCGGAAGATCTCTTGCCAGGATAGCGTCACACTCTTTGTATGCTTCCCACTGCTCTTCTTCTGTTGCTGCGCTTGTAGCCTTTAAGAAGGTTTCATCATACTCATCGCCCTGATAGAAGGAGTTTGAATCAGCTGTTGCATACATGGAATCATACATATTGGAAAGATCCTTGTAATCCATATACCATCCATAGTAAGCCAGGTCATAATCACCGGATCTTCTTGCTGCTGAGAAGTTCTCAACTTTCTCTACAGTGATGGAATCAATACCCAGAACCTCTTTCCAATCGTTTACGATAGCTTCTGCGATCTCTTTACGGCTGTCGTTGTTTACAATGTAAGTAAGAGCCGGGAAGCCTTCGCCGTTCTCATATCCTGCCTCTGCAAGAAGCTGTTTTGCTGTCTCACAGTTCTCATCATATGCATCTACATCTTCCCATGGGTCGCAGTAATCTACGAAGTCTGTGCCGTCAGCATTCTCATAACCTCTGCAGGCAAGAGTTACACCAACCTCATCGTTCAGACCACGGATATTCATGATCCTCTCTCTGTCAATGGTAAGAGACAGTGCTTTACGAACATTTACGTCCTTCAGTACATCATTTCCCTTGTCACCAAGGTTGAACATTACACAGTAGTTGTTATTTCCTTCTGTGTAAACCAGTCCGTTGCCCTCCATACGAGGTTTCTCCTCATCCGGACACATATCGGAGTATACATAATCGCCACTTTCAAAGGAAGCAAGTGCAGAGCTCTCCTCTGTGATCAGTTCCCAGTTGATAGTACCAACCTGGATCTCATCTGCATCATAGTAGTCATCACGAAGCTTCATAACAACTTCTGACTCGTGTGCCCAGCTTTCCATTTCATAAGGTCCGTTATAAACTGCTTTATCCGGATCTGTTGCATAGGCATCACCGTACTCTTCTACATAATCCTGTCTTGCAGGATAAGTAGACGGGAATGCAAGAACGGAAGGAAGATATGAGCATGCATGTTTCAGATGAAGTACCAGTGTCTTGTCATCGGTTGCTTCGTAGCTGTCCGCAATATCAGAGATCATGGTGCAGTAGTCACCGCCCTGTGCAGCCAGGTTGTCAAAGCCAAAGACAAAGTCATTTGCTGTTACAGGCTGTCCATCAGACCAGGTGATATCATCTCTCAGTGTGAAAGTCCATGTAAGACCGTCATCGCTCTGTTCTGCAGAAGCCGCCTGTCCAAGAACAGTGTCGCCGTTGGCATCCAGCTTATAAAGACCTTCGTAAAGATGTCTCAGTGCAGAAAGACCATTCAGATATCCGCTGGTAGCTGTATTCAGCTGCATGGAATCTTCTCCGCCGCCAGTTACGGAAATCTCGATCTTATCACCATCTGCCCATACATTCATGGGAACGGTAGTTGCGGCAAGGCCGGCAATCGTAAGCGCTGAAACTAATTTTGTGAGCTTTTTCATAATTTTTCCTCCTTTTGATAGGTTTTCATATCAGCGCCAGGGGCAAAAGTATTTCCCTGACATCTTTATATATACTCCGCAAGCGGAAACATATATCAGAATATTATTTCTTCATCTTCGGATCCAGTGCATCTCTCAGTCCATCACCAAACAGGTTAAAGGAAAGGATGATCAGACTGATCAGGGCTGCCGGGAAAATAACACGGTATGGATATGTAGTAATACCATTTAATGCCTCAGAGGTAAGGGAACCAAGGCTGGCCATAGGTGCGGAAACACCGATTCCCAGGTAGCTTAAGAATGCCTCTGTAAAAATAGCGGATGGGATCTGAAGCATCACGGTAGCGATCAGCTGGCCGATACAGTTGGGAAGAAGATGCTCTTTGATCATGGTTGCTTTTCCACATCCAAGAGCTTCCGCAGCTGTAACAAAGTCCAGCGTTTTCAGCTGAAGGATCTGGCCGCGGACGATCCTGGCCATACCAACCCAGTACAAACATCCGTATACAATGAATATAGCGATCAGACCGGAACCGATCTTCTGCAATCCGCGAAACATAGGTACCGTATCGATCAATGACTGCAGCGGCTCACTGATCACCATTTTGATAACAACGATCAGCAGGATCTCAGGTACAGAGTAAATGATATCTACGATACGCATCATCACGATATCCACTTTACCGCCAACCAGTCCGGAAATCGCTCCGTAAATACTTCCCACGATCATAACGATCACGGCTGATACAAGACCTACCACCATGGAAATCCTGGTACCGATCATACAACGTACCAGAATGTCACGGCCAAGACGATCCGTACCAAAGGGATGCTTCAGGCAGGGCCAAAGTGCTTCATCACCTCTTACCTGCTGGTCATAGGAATATGGGGAAAGAAGGGGACCTATAAATGCAAAGATAAACATGATCACGATCACAACAAGAGCTGCAATGGCGATCTTGTTGGACTTCAAACGGATCCAGCTGGCCTTCCAGTATCCGATCTCCTCCGTATCAAGAGATTCCTCTTTAAAATAGTTTTCATCCAGAGGAGCAAAGTCTTCCGGTGAAATTTTGTTTTGTATGCTTAAAATGTTCTTCATGGCGTCTTCCTTTAATTAATCCAACTTTATTCTTGGGTCTACGATCTTGTACAGGATATCACAGATCAGGTTCATAAATACGATCAGTGCTGAGTAGAAGATGGTCACACCCATGATCATGGTGTAATCCCTGCTGCTGATGGAACTAACAAAATATCTTCCAAGCCCGGGAACACTGAATACGCTCTCTGCAACAAACCCACCGGTAAGAATGGATGCAGTCAGAGGTCCCAGGTATGTGATAACAGGAATCAGGGAGTTCTTCAATGCGTGGACAAATACAACCACAAATTCAGACATTCCCTTCGCCCTCTCTGTGCGAAGATAATCCTGGTTCATAACCTCCAGGATACTGGCCCTTGTCAGACGGGTCAGATACGAAGTAGGATAAATGGCAAGTGTAACCATAGGCATGATCCATCCGCCTGGCTTATTGTAGCTCACCGGAAGCACCTTAAAGCTTACTGCCAGAAGAATCATCAGCGCAGAAGCAATTACATACCCCGGCATGGAAATGCCAATGGACGAGAATACACGGATCGCTGCATCCGGCCATTTATCTTTGCAAAGACCAGCGATACATCCAAGAATGATCCCGCATACAATTGCCAGGATCAGCGCCCTTACACCAAGTCCCATGGATACTGCAAATGACTGGAAAATAATATCCTTTACTGCACGGCCTTTCTGAAGCACGTAGCTGGTACCCATATCTCCCTTAAGAAGATTGGTCAGGTACTTTCCATACTGTACATACACCGGCTGATCCAGTCCGTATTTTGCGATCAGGATCGCCCTGTTCTCTTCAGAAGCCTTCTCAGACATAAACGGGTCTCCAGGCATCAGATTCATTAAAAAATAAGTAATGGTAATGATCGCGAAGATACTGACTAATGCCAGCAGCACTCGCTTAACAATATATCTTGAAGTCTGCATTTTGATTCTCCTTGTTATGCATTATGGCATGCTGCAAAATGTCCGGGTACCACTTCCCGAAGGGGAGGCATACTCTCACGGCAGGCCTGATACGCTTTGGGACATCTGGTCCTGAACGGGCAGCCTGATGGAGGATTCAGTGGGCTTGGTACCTCTCCCTCCAGCTTGATCCTTTTCCTTGCTGCAGAAAGATCCGGGTCTGCAATAGGAATAGCAGACAACAGCATCTCTGTATACGGATGGAGCGGATTGCGGTAAAGCTCCGCACTGTCAGCCAGCTCCACAAGATGACCAAGATACATAACTCCGATCCTGGTGCTGATATGCTTTACAACAGCCAGGTCATGTGCAATAAAAAGATATGTAAGATTTTTGGTTTCCTGAAGTTCTTCCAGCATATTGATGATCTGCGCCTGGATAGACACATCCAAAGCAGATACCGGCTCGTCACAGATAATAAATCCCGGGTTTACTGCAAGTGCTCTTGCGATCCCGATACGCTGCCTCTGGCCACCGGAAAACTCATGTGGAAAACGGTTATAAAACTCTGCATTCAGTCCTACCAGCTTCATCAGCTCCAGCACACGCTCCCGGCGTTCATCCTTGCTGCTGCAAAGCTTCTGCAGATCCATTGCCTCACCAATGATATCAGATACCGTCTTTCTTGGATCCAAAGATGCATATGGATCCTGGAATACGATCTGCATCTTTTTGCGGTATTCTTTCATGTCCTTGCCGATAATGGACTCATTCTCATAGATGATATCTCCGGAGGTAGGCTCTTCCAGACGGAGCACTGTCCTTCCAAGAGTAGTCTTGCCGCAGCCGCTTTCTCCTACGATCCCAAGGGTCTCGCCCTTTCGCACAAAAAAGCTTACATCATCTACAGCCTTTAAATCTGTCTTCTTTACAAATCCAGTACGCACCGGATAATATTTCTTAAGATTTTTTACCTGAAGGAGGATCTCTCCTTTTTGAATTTCATTGTTTCCCATACTCTTGTCCATCCTATCCTTTATGCATCCTGCAATGCTTTTTTAATGGTCTGCCAGCAGGATACCACATGTGTGTCATCCAGCTCATACTGGGGCGGTTCTTCCTTAACACAGATCTGCATAGCGCAGCTGCATCTGGGTGCAAACGCACATCCAGGCTTCACACAGCTCATATCCGGCGGATTTCCCTTGATAGGCTTCAGCTTTTCGTTTACATCACTGTCCAGCTTAGGCACAGAGGCCAGAAGCCCCTCAGTATACGGATGGCATCTCTGATAAAAGATCTGACGGCTGGTACCTTCCTCCACGACCTTCCCTGCGTACATAACAATGATCTTGTCACAGATCTCGGATACCACTCCAGTAGGCTCATCTGCGATCAGAAGCTCAGGATCACAGGAAAGTGCCATAGCGATCATCACACGCTGCCGCATACCGCCGGAAAACTCATACGGGTACTGCTTCAGTCTCCGCTCCGGCTGATTGATCCCTACCAGCTCCAGCAGATGGATCATCCTGAGTCTGCGGCCGTTACCGTCCAGATCTGTATGCTTTTTCAAAGATTCATTCAATTGATATTCAACCGTAAATAGCGGATCCAGGGAAGTCATAGGATCCTGGAAAATCATGGCGATCTTATTGCCCCTCAGTTCCTGCAGTTCCTTCTTGGACATTTTCAGAATGTCCTTTCCATGAAAAAGGATCTCCCCTTGCTTCACTTTTCCTGTATCTGGGGTCAGCCTTAAAATGCCGTGGCTGGAAACAGACTTGCCGCTTCCGGACTCGCCGACGATACCCAATACCTCTCCCTTATGCAGTGTATAACTAATACCACGTACTGCCTGGATCTCTCCTGTCTTGTTATAAAAAGAA
>ONBN01000031.1:22035-51030 GCA_900316115.1 uncultured Eubacteriales bacterium | reverse complement strand
TTACCAAAGGCATTGCCTGAGGTTTCTGTCAAGGCTGGCGGACGGTTTAGAAAAACTATAACGTGGCAACGTCAATCCCACGAAAAAAATGATTGACCCTAAATATTTTTACCAAGACCGTTGACTTTCTCCTATATTCTCAGTACAATATAAGTACAGAATACTGTACGTAAGGAGTGATTATATGTTAGCAGTTAATTACACCAATTTGAGAGATAATATGAAAAACTATATGGATAAGGTTATAGACGATTACGAAACTATGATCGTCACCAGAAAAAACAACCGAAATATTGTAATGATGTCCGAAGAGTCCTACAACAATCTCCTTGAAAATCTTCATGTAATGGGAAACAAAGCAAATTATGATTGGTTAATGGAATCAAAAGCTCAACTGGAATCCGGGCATGTATCCATTCACAATTTGAAAGAAGTTGATCCTGATGAATAAGGTATTCACAGAGAACGGATGGGCAGATTACGTTTACTGGGAAACAGAAGATCGGAAAACCCTCAAAAAAATCAACGCCCTTATAGAAGACATATGCAGAAACGGAAATACAGGTATTGGAAAGCCCGAACCTTTAATCAGAAACTTAACTGGCTATTGGAGCCGTAGAATTAATGATAAAGACCGATTAATTTATAAAATTGATGAAGAGAATGTATATATTCTGGCTTGCCGTTTCCATTATGGTAAATGATTCATTCCCAAAACAACTCCCTATATCAGCGAGTTTGATTAAACCTATGATTAAAGTAGCAAAAAGGGGTTTGGAGCAAATGCTCCAAACCCCTGATTTCACTGCGTTTAATCGGGGCAACAGGATTTGAACCTGCGACCTCACGGCCCCCAGCCGTGCGCGCTACCAAGCTACGCCATACCCCGCAACAGATGCTATTATATCAGTATTCACATGAAAAAGCAACTGTTTTTTATTTTTATGCGGTAAAAGCCGAGGACCCGTTTTCCATTATTTTATATCATCTGTGTGAATAGCGAACTGCACCAGACCGATCTTTGTATTTTCTGTAGAAACATAGGACACTGACTCATAATTACTTCCAGAGATCTTATCCAGGATCTCATCCAGAGAATCGTCTACCTGTTGATCAATATCCGCTGTTTTATCTTTGAATTCCTGGGTTCCATCTTTTAATTTCCCGGTTCCTTCATCCAGATCCTTTAAACCGTCTGTCAGTTTACTGCTGCCCTCTTCCAGTTCCTGTGCACCCTCTTTCAGAGTCTGTACACCATTGACTGCACTTTTCGTGCCATCAGACAGCTGCTGTGCACCGGAAGCAGAAGGGATTTGAAGTTAAACAGCAGGATCACAAACACAAATCCAATTGCCAGAAGATTTACTCTTTCATTATCCTGTGTAATGGTATCCTGAAGATCCTTTGTGCTGGCAAGATCTCCTGCGATCAATGCTTCATCTCCGTAATAGTCCTCACAGATATCATAAGGATTTTCCAGCTTTGCCTTCCATTCCGAATCAGATTCTTCCGTATTCAGTGTTACTACAAATCTGTTGTAATGGTCTGAATACAACTTGGAAAGAGACTGGGAAGGCACAAACCCGTCAGGTATGGAAGCCCCATACTCCTCTTCAATACTAAGAAGATCTCTTCCCATCTGCGTTTCGTTGGTACTGTAGATCCGGCTTCCCCCATAAAGAAAATCATTCTTTTTCTGAATGTTATAGCAGATCGGCGCAAGAACCACTGCAATGATCAGAAATGGAACACAAATTTTCGTTAAAACACCGGAGAATTTATGGAAATCCAGAAAAAGGCTTTATGCTGTGTTTTATCGATCAGTTTATATGTGGAAATCGCCATTGCAGGCAGGAAACACAAAACACAGATCAAACTGAAAACAATGGCCTTTACCATAACCCAGCCCATATCCGGGCCAATTTTAAACCGCATCAGGATCAGTGCCGCAAATCCGGTAACTGTAGTCAATCCACTGGACATTACCGAGCCTGCTGACTGCCGTACAGCTTCTACCATTGCCTCCTGAACATCCTTTCCCTGTGCCCGGTTTTCAGAAAAACGATGCAAGAGGAAAATAGAATAATCCATGGAAACTGCAAGCTGCAATACACCTCCTGCTGCATTGGTAACAAAGGAGATTTCTCCAAAGATCAGGTTTGTTCCACGGTTCAGGAAAATAGTAATTCCAATTGTCAGCATGAGCAGAACCGGCTCATACCAGGATGTGGTTGTAAGAATCAGGATGATAAAAACAATGGAAATTACCATCAGCCTGATCTTCTGAATATCTTGTGAAGTCCGTACTGGTGAAAGTACATCTGTAACAGCAGTTCCGGACATTGCATTTTCATCCCCGATGATCTCCCGGATCCCTTCTGCTGCTTTCCTTTTTTCTGTCTCATCGTCTGCAACTGTAACAGAATACAGGGCATCTGAATTTTTGTACCATTCATCCACAGTATCCTGATCAGCGTCTTCAATGGGCTGGTAAATATCAATGAAATCATCCAGCCAGCTTACCTCTTTTACACCTTCCACATTTTCAATCTGTTTCTTATAAGAAAGTGCCTCCGGTATGGTTACATCATGTACAACCACACGCATATTTGGAATCGGCTGGTCATATTCCTCTTCCATTACCTGCAGTGCCTTTGTAGATGCAGCATCATCTGGAAGATAATCCGCAAAATTGTAATTAACCTTTACCTTACCAGAAAGTCCCAGACAGATCACTGCAAGCACAGTAAACAGAAAAATGATCATTTTTCTGTGTTTTAAAATAAATGACGTATAATGATCCATTCTATGAACGTAAAGGGAAATAATCGAAGTGTTGCACGGACACAGGCACTGTTAAAGCAGGGTCTGACAGAGTTGATGACAGAAAAGCCGGTGCAGAATATTACGGTAAAAGAACTGACTGACTATGTAAATCTGAACAGAGGCACCTTTTATCTGCATTATAAAGATATTTTTGATCTGCTGGAGCATATGGAAAATGACCTGCTGGATGAATTTCTCCAGATCAACCACGCCCATAGTGCTGTTGAAATGAATGGAAAGCCCTATCCTCTTTTATATGATCTTTTCAAATTTCTGAAAAAGAACCAGAATTTTGTCCGTCTGGTACTTGTAACAATCCAGGAACAGAAATTTGTTTCAAAACTAAAAAAAATCCTGAGAGAACGTATGCAGAATGACTGGAACAGGATCTTTGCAAATGCTGATCCTGTACTCTGTGAGATCTATTCTGCTTACGTACGCTCAGGATGTATGGGTGTGATCGAAAACTGGCTGGAAACCAGTGCCATTCAAAGTCCTGCAGATCTGGCCCGATATACGTAAAAGATCATGATCCAGGGGCTGCCGGTCCTGGCATGATCTCTGCCAGGACAACCTTTATAAAGAAGAACTGCCAACCAACCTTACAGCTCAATATAATATGGGCAGATATCTTCATAACTGCCATCCTTCAGGCGGAAACCACCAGGGATCTGACCCAGCTGTTTAAAACCTACCCTCTCATACAAATGTCTTGCATGTACATTGGATGCTACAACAGCATTAAACTGAAGGACACGAAAGCCATGGGCTTTTCCCTGACAGATACAGTCTTTTACCAGCTTCTCACCGATATGCAGTCCACGGCATCCGGAAGATACCGCATAGCTGGCATTACAGATATGTCCACATCTGCCAATATTATTGGGATGAAGGATGTACAGCCCCAGGATCTGCCCTGTAGCTGCATTTTCAGCCACTGCGGTGTAGGTCTGGGCTGCAAAAAAATCTGTTCCTGACTGTTCATCCAGATATTCTTCCTGAGGAAAGGCAACTCCTTCCTCTACCACTTCATTCCAGATCCGGTTCATGGCCGGAATATCTTCTTTTTTGTACTGGCGGATGACAATATCCTCGCTCATTGCTGACGCCTCCTGATTATGCCTGCTTGCTGTTAATGTAATTTACAAGGCCCTCTGCTTTGATGATCTTCTGCATGAATTCCGGGAAAGCCTGACCTTTAAACTCTGTACCTTTTGTACGGTTGTAGATCATACCGGAATCAAAATCAATCTCTACCTGATCCCCATCCTCAATACCCTTGCTTGCCTCCGGGCATTCAATGATAGGAAGTCCGATATTAATAGCATTTCTGTAAAAAATACGTGCAAAGGTCTCAGCGATCACACAGCTTACACCTGCTGCCTTAATCGCGATAGGCGCATGCTCACGGGAAGAGCCGCATCCAAAGTTCTTATCTGCTACGATAATATCGCCTTTTTTAACCCTTTTCACAAATGTGTTATCAATATCTTCCATACAGTGGGTAGCCAGTTCTGCCGGATCTGAAGAATTCAGATAACGTGCAGGAATGATTACATCTGTATCTACGTTGTCTCCATATTTAAAAACAGTTCCTTTTGCCTGCATCTTTTATTCCTCCTTATAATCCCAGTTCTTCCGGTGCGGAAATCTTTCCTGTAACAGCACTGGCTGCTGCTACTGCCGGACTTGCCAGATATACTTCTGAATCAACATGACCCATACGGCCTACAAAGTTACGGTTGGTAGTGGAAATACATCTCTCTCCTGCTGCCAGGATACCCATGTAACCGCCAAGGCATGGTCCGCAGGTAGGTGTACTTACAACTGCACCAGCTTCAATGAAGATCTTCAGAAGTCCTTCATCCATAGCCTGCAGATAAATGGCCTGGGTAGCCGGGATCACGATACAGCGTACTCCCTTTTTCACCTTACGTCCCTTAAGGATCTGGGCAGCCACACGAAGGTCATCAATACGTCCGTTGGTACAGGAACCGATCACGGACTGATCGATCACAACCGGCTCTGTGATCTGTGAAATAGTCTTTGTATTCTCCGGAAGATGTGGGAACGCAATGGTAGGCTCCAGTTCTCCAAGATCAATGGTATACTCAGCCTCATAAACCGCATCCTCATCTGCCTCATAAATCTTATAAGGTCTTACGGAATGCTCTTTCATGTACTGCTCTGTCAGCTCATCTACAGGGAAGATACCGTTCTTTCCGCCTGCCTCAATAGCCATGTTGGCAATTGTGAAACGGTCATCCATGGAAAGATTCTTAATACCCTCACCTACAAACTCCATAGATTTGTAAAGCGCACCGTCTACACCGATCATGCCGATAATATGTAAGATCACATCTTTTCCGCTGACCCATTTCTTGGGTTTGCCTACAATATTAAATTTGATAGCTGACGGAACCTTGAACCATGCTTTGCCAGTAGCCATACCAGCTGCCATATCTGTACTTCCCACACCTGTGGAAAATGCTCCTAATGCACCGTAAGTACAGGTATGTGAGTCTGCGCCGATCACCACATCACCTGCAACAGTAAGGCCTTTCTCAGGAAGCAGTGCATGCTCAATACCCATCTGTCCTACATCAAAATAATTGGTGATATCATGACGACAGGCAAACTCCCTGACGCATTTGCAGTGCTCTGCAGATTTGATATCCTTGTTAGGGATAAAGTGATCCATTACCAGTGCGATCTTGTCTTTATCAAAAACTGTATCAACAGTCATTTTGTCCATCTCATGAATAGCAACCGGTGAGGTAATATCATTTCCCAGCACCAGATCCAGATCTGCTTCAATCAGCTGTCCTGCTTCCACATGATCCAGCCCTGCATGAGCTGCCAAAATTTTCTGTGTCATTGTCATTCCCATTCTCTGATTCCTCCTGTAACAATTCTGTATTGCTGTTCACCCATTCCAAACAGAATATCCCCTGTGAACAGTATTTATTTTATTGGTATTCTATCACAGTTTCTGCTATAATGAAAATACATATTTATCATATTTACTATAACCTGTATTTATGGGAGGCTTTGTTATGCAGGAAAATTTATCATTATACCATATCTTTTACGTTACCGGCCGTACCGGAAATATTTCACAGGCAGCAAGGGAGTTGTACATCAGCCAGCCTGCCATCAGCCATGCCATCAAAAAGCTGGAGCAGAACCTGGACACTGTCCTTTTCAAACGTAATTCCAGAGGTGTGGAGCTGACTGCAGACGGTGTGATCCTTTATGAAAAAGTAAAAGAAGCCTTCTCCCTGCTTGGAGAAGGAGAAGAAGCCATCCTGCATAATCATTCCAGGGAAATCCCCAGGCTGCGGCTTGGTGCCAGTTCTACCCTGTGTAAGTATGTACTGATGTCCTATCTGCAGGATTTCATTACTGTTAATCCACAGGTGCGGATCAATATTTCCTGTCAGTCTACTTACCAGACCCTGAAGCTTCTGGATGATAACAAGATCGACCTTGGGCTGATCGGTAAACCCCGCAAGCTTACAGGTTATCACTTCCGGCCTCTTCTTGGTATCCAGGATACCTTTGTAGCCACAAGACAGTATCTGAAAAACCAGCAACAGCTTTTCCCTTCAGAGCCTTTGATCCACACTGCCACATTCATGATGCTGGATGAGGAAAATATCACCCGCCAGTCCGTAAATTCCCTTTTAAAGGAAAATCGCATGGAATTAAGCCATATCCTGGAAGTCACATCCATGGATCTTCTGATCCAGTTCGCAAAGATCGGTCTTGGGATTGCCTGTGTGATCCGTGAATTTATAGAAGAGGATCTAAATAGCGGTTCTCTTGTAGAAGTGCCTATGGGATTTGCCTTCCCGGTGCGGCAGATTGGATTTGTATGCAGAAAAAAAGAAGAAGAACTGCCTCTTTTAAGACAGTTCTTCCAGTAAGTTCTTAAGATAATCGAAACAAGATAAAACCTGCTTTACAAATTATACTTAGTTATTGATCAGCTTGTCCTCACCATTCCAGCTGTACAGCTTACGGATCTCCTCGCCAACCTTCTCTGACGGATGCTCTGCAGCTTTCTTTCTCATAGCTTTGAAGTGAACCTGACGGCCTGCCGGGCTCATATCAAGCAGGAACTCTTTTGCAAAAGTACCATCCTGGATATCGGAAAGGATCTTCTTCATAGTCTTCTTTGTCTCTTCTGTGATCAGCTTCGGTCCTGTGATGTAATCGCCATACTCAGCAGTATTGGAGATAGAATATCTCATACCAGCAAATCCTGACTGATAGATCAGGTCAACGATCAGCTTCATCTCATGGATACACTCGAAGTATGCATTTCTCGGATCATAACCAGCCTCGCAAAGAGTCTCGAATCCAGCCTGCATCAGAGCGCATACACCACCGCAAAGTACAGCCTGCTCACCAAACAGGTCTGTCTCTGTCTCTGTTCTGAAGGTAGTCTCAAGAACACCAGCTCTTGCTCCGCCGATACCAAGTGCATATGCAAGTGCCATATCAAGAGCTTTGCCTGTGTAATCCTGCTCTACAGCTACCAGACACGGAACACCTTTACCTGCCTGATACTCACTTCTTACTGTGTGTCCAGGTCCTTTTGGAGCGATCATGGTAACATCTACGAATTTCGGAGGTACGATGCATCCGAAGTGAATGTTGAAACCATGAGCGAACATCAGCATGTTGCCCTCTTCCAGGTTTGGCTCAATGTCTCTCTTATACATATCAGCCTGCTTCTCATCGTTGATCAGGATCATGATGATATCAGCCTGTTTTGCAGCCTCTGCTGCTGTGTATACTTTAAAGCCCTGCTCCTCTGCTTTCTTCCAGGAACGGCTTCCTTCATAAAGTCCAATGATCACGTCGCATCCTGACTCCTTTAAGTTCAGTGCATGTGCATGGCCCTGGCTGCCGTAACCGATGATTGCAATTTTTTTACCCTCAAGCAAAGAAAGGTTACAGTCTTCCTGATAAAAAATTCTTGCTGCCATTTTTGTTTCCTCCTACTGTTTATCTATATATTGTTAAGAGTATGCCCAGTACCCTGGGATACAGACATCTCCTAGCGAACTGCTTCTGTGGGCTTTCATCTGTCAGAAATAACAAACTCCGCCACTGCCTCTGGACAGACCTGTCACACCGGCTCTTGCCAGCTCCAGTATCTCATAGTCTCCCATAAGATTGATAAAGGCCTCCAGCTTACTCTTGCTTCCTGTCATCTCAACGATCAGCGAATCTCTGCTTACATCTACAATATTTGCTCTGAAAATATTGGCCACTGAGATGATCCCGTCACGCTGCTCCGGCTTCGCTGCAACTTTAACCAGCACTGTCTCACGAACAACGCTCTGCTGTGGATCCAGAACCTTAATATCCCTTACATCCACCAGCTTGGAAAGCTGATTCGTAATCTGTCCCAGAATGGCATCATCACCACTGCATACTACTGTAATGCGTGTAAAATTCTCATCTGCTGTCACTCCTGCAGTAATGCTGTCTATATTATAGCCGCGGCGGCTGAACAGACCGGCGATCCGGCTCAGCACACCGGAAGTGTTGTCTACCAGCAAAGATAAAATCCTTTTCTGCAAAATCGACTCCCTCCCGCCACCTATAGGCTTTTTACTTTTTTATCATTATATCAACATAAAACTTTTTGTCAATGCGAAAAACCACTTTATTGCATTAATTCATTACAAAATCTTATATTCTTCGTCAGAAAATCAGATCAGATACTTGTCCCGAAGCTCTTCCACTGCTCTTGGAGTAAGGTACAGGCCCCTTCGCAGGAACCGCTCTATAGTACCGTATTCCTGGCGGATGATCTGGAATACCCGGTCAATATAGGCTTCCTTTACCTTGAAAAAGATACTCATATTCTCAGCAACCCGTGGACTGTCCATGCCCATTGCCTCCAGATATAAAAGCATATACTGAAGTTCTGCTTCCATGTATGTATTGGAGCGCATGAAATCTTCTTTTACCGTATCCTCCGGGATGCCAAGGGCACAAAGCAAAAGTGCTGTGGCCACTCCTGCCCTTCCTTTGCCGTCCCAGCTGTGCCAGAGCACAGCTCCCTCTTTATGGCGGATCAGTACGTCCAGAAATCTGGCATACTGATTCACAGAATAACGGTCACGGATCAGATTATCATACATCTGTTCCATATACTTCTTCCCATCTCCCTGATAGGTAAGAAGCTGATTGCAAACCCTGCCATCCCCAAACAGTCCCAGATTCTCCTCATCCAGGATAGGGATATGATAATATTCCACACCTCTCAGGATCACATCCGGCTTTTCTCTTCTCTCTGTATTGGAACGGAAATCCACCACTGTTTTCACCCGGTACTCTTCTGTAAGAAGCTGCTTGTCCGCCTGGGAAGCATGATATAATTCTCCGCTGCAAAGAAGCTTTCTGGGCAGGATATGACGGTCATCCCTGGATGTAAGTGCCCCAAGGTCCCTGGTATTTGGAAGGGACTGAAAGGGAAGCCTGCCGCCCCTTGGAAAACCTACTGCCATTTCCGGATTCAGTGCTTTCAGAAGGCGCAGGCATTCCTGCACCTCTTTTTCTGTCATGTCAAACATATATCGCTTTTTGCGTCTGGTAACAACCACCAGATAATTGGAGATGATCTGCTTTATGCTGCCTCTTGGGGAATCCTCCCCCTCCCGGCGCATATACGCCCACACAATATCCTTACAGGGAAGGCTGTTCAGCATCATGTGACGGCTGTATGCCAGATAACCATCTTCTATACGTATCTTACCGTATCTCATATATATAATCTTCCTCCGCTTTGCTGTATTCTGAAAGGATAACACATTCCGGAAAATTTGACAATTCCTCCTGTATGACTATAATGGAATCAATTCACAGTTTTTCTACAGAAAGGAACAAATAATAAAAATGGAAAACCTGATATTTTGCCTTAATGCAACCATTCCTATCTTCCTCACCCTGATGCTTGGATTCTTTTTCAGGAAAACCGGGCTGTTTGATGAGGCTTTTGTAAGCAGAATGAACAAATTTGCTTTTAAAGCCGCACTTCCTGCACTTCTTTTCCAGGATATTGCAGCTATGGACATTTACAGTGTATGGGACACCCAGATGGTGCTTTTCTGTTTCTTTGCCACACTGATCAGTATTCTGATCTCCATAGGATTTTCTTTTCTTTTAAAACCAAGGGATATCCAGGGAGAATTTGTCCAGGCATCCTATCGGAGCAGTGCTGCAGTCCTTGGCATTGCCATTATCCAGAATATGTATGGAAATGCCGGAATGGCTCCCCTTATGATCGTTGCCAGTGTGCCACTTTATAACATTATGGCTGTCACTGTACTGTGCCTCTTCCGTCCTGGCAATTCAGGAATTTCCATGCCTGTGATCAAGCGTACACTGAAAGGGATCGCTACCAATCCTATTATCCTTGGGATCGTTGCAGGCACCATCTGGTCCTTGCTCCGTCTTCCTATGCCAAAGATCCTTTCCTCTACCGTTGGAAATCTGGCAAAAACAGCCACACCTCTTGGCCTTATGGCAATGGGAGGCGCCCTGGAATTCGGAAAAGCCTTTTCCAGGATCCGGGCAGTACTTGCATGTGTCTTCTTAAAGCTGGTGGGTTACGCTGCCATTTTCCTGCCTGCAGCCATACACTTTGGCTTTACCAATGACAAGCTGGCAGCCATCCTGATCATGCTTGGCTCCGCAACTACCTCCAGCTGTTATATCATGGCAAAAAATACAGATTACGAAGGATCTTTTACCTCAGGCGTGGTAATGCTTACCACATTGCTCAGTTCCTTTACACTTACCGCATGGCTGTTCCTGTGCCGTACCCTGGGCGTGATCTGATATCATTCCCAAACCATATCAGGCGTATTCTCTCATGATCTGGTAAAGCGCCTGTACACTGGGCAGAAGAATCCTTTCATCAATCTGGAATTTCGGATGGTGGAAGGGATGCTCCTCCCCTGGAACAGCTGCAAGAAAAACGCAGAAAAGCCCTTTTGTCTCCTGATAATACCGGTATGCATTATCTCCTGTAAGAAAAAGTTCATCCTCCCCTTCCAGCAGAAAATGTGATCCGAATATTTCCTGTCCTGTTCTGGCTGCTATGGAAGTGAGTACAGGGTCATTTGCAAAAGGCATTACAGGATCTTTCGGGAAGCTTAAGCATACCTGTGCACCGGTTGTATTTTCGATTTCTTCAAAGGCCTGCTTAAGGGCCTTTTTTATTTGTTCAAAATCCTCTTCATAACAGGCTCTGATATTCCCCACCATCTTCACCTGGTCAGAAATAATATTGGGATATTCCCCTCCATGTATGGTGCCGATCCCGGCCACATGAGGTCCTTTTCCCACATAAGCATGGCTGATCTCATGTACTTTCCCGGCTGCAAGGGCTGCTGCATAAATACTGTCAATCCCTTTTTCTGCCTGACACCAGTGGCTGGATCTGCCTTTTACAAGAATTTCCATTTTTGCGATCATAGCGGATGCCTGCCCTTTGTGAACCGCCATGCCGAGGGGCTGGTCACAGGCATAATGAAACATAAAGAATCCGTCTGCTTTCCCACCGTCAGCCTTGTCAAGTGCCCCTGCTGCAAGCATCCGCACTGTACCCTCTCCGATTTCTTCTGCAGGCTCAAACAGAAAGCGCACTGCCACAGGAAAATCCTTTTCCTGTGCAAGGATCTTAGCAAGGGTCAACGCAGAAGCCAGTATCCCATCATGGCCGCAGGCATGCATACAGCCATTATGCCTGGATGCATAAGGCAGGCCTGTACATTCCTGTACAGGAAGTGCATCCATCTCAGCCCGCAAAACCACCAGTTTTTCCCTGTTTTGCATACATGGATGCTCTGCGATCAGACCTGTAGGAGGCACATGCCGGATCTGATACCCCAGTTTTTCCAGATATTCCTGAATTAATGCAGAAGTTTTGAATTCCTGCAATGCAAGCTCAGGATATTGATGAAAATGTCTCCGAAGACGGATTACTTCTTCCTCATATTGTGAAAACTCCTCTTTTTTCAACTGAAAAATTCCTCCGCTGCCTGAATCAGATATGTGGTATCCTTTACGCCTGCCGTCTCATAGCAGGAATGCATGGCAAGCTGTGGCAGTCCAATATCCACGGTATTTAACGCAGCCTGATTATTTGAAATATTTCCAAGCGTGGAACCGCCGGCAATATCAGAACGGTTTACAAAGATCTGATAAGGCACCTGAGCCTGCTGGCACAGATTCTTGAACATCGCCCCTGTCAGGCCGTCTGTACAGTATTTCTGATTTGCATTATATTTCACTACGATTCCTCCGTTGATCACCGGACGGTTTACAGGATCTGCTTTGTCTCCATAGTTTGGATGAAGTGCATGGGCATTGTCAGCAGAGATCATAAAGCTTCCTGCCATTGCTGCCAGATATTCTTCATAGCTTTTCCCAAGCCCCAGATAAATGCGAAGCAGACAATCTTTCAGAAATGTAGATGCTGCTCCCTGCTTTGTACTGCTGCCCACCTCTTCATTATCAAGTACGCAGTGGACACAGATGGAATTTTCCTTTTTTCCTTTTAGGAAACCTTCCAGGGAAGAAAAGGCGCACTGCAGATCATCCAGTCTTGGGGAAGAAACAAATTCCTCATCTTCTCCCCAGATGCTTCCCTCTGTTCTGGGATATAAAAACAGATCATGACCAAGAATGTCTTTTTCCTTTACACCTGCTGCCTTTGCGATCCGCTTCATAAAGCTGCCCTTTGCAGCCCCAAGACCGTAAAGCGGCAGAAGATCCTTCTGTACATTATATTTGTACCCATTATTGGCTTCCCGGTTCATATGTATGGCAAGGCTTGGGATCAGGGCCATATCTTCATCCATATCCACCAGGATCTGTCTGATCTCCCCTTTTTCCCTGACGATCACACGGCCAGCCACAGAAAGAGGCCTGTCAAACCAGGGTGCCATCAGCATTCCTCCATACTGTTCCACATTCAGGCGTACATACATCCCCTCCACATCCATTTCCGGATTCTCCTTGATCTTTAATGCAGGAGAATCACTGTGGCTGGCCAGGATATGAAAATGATCTGCTCCTTTTTCCGGTATGGAAAAGGCCACAAGTGCGGAATGGTTCCTTGTAGTAAAGTATCTGCCTCCCGGACGGATGTCCCAGCATTCCTTTTCAGATAATTCTGTAAAGCCTTTTTTCAGAAGACGCTTTTTCATCTGCTCTACTGCCTGGAATGCAGATGGACTTTTCTTTATAAACTCAAGTAATTTCTCAGTATTTTTTCTGTACATGTCTCAAATCTCCTCATCCGTATGATATCCTGATTATACGCCACATTCCCTTTTGCCGCAACCGGAAGGATTCTCTTTGCTATCAGAAGGATTCTCTGCCTGTGATAAAACTCACATAAAAAGGCCGCTGCACCGCCCGGGTACAACAGCCTGTCTCTCAGTCTTTTATGATAAGCGCCATAAATACAAGGTCTGTATTGCCTGTATTTGCAAGTCCATGGCCTTTGCCGGAAGGAGTATAAGTAATATCTCCCACTCCTACAGGACGGTAAACTCCGTTATCATTATATTCTCCCTGCCCTGTAAGGATATAATAGGTCTCACTCTCGCCGTGATGCTCATGATAGCCCAAAGAGCAGCCCGACTCCAGTGTTACTTCTGCATACAGCCCGCATTTTCCTGCAAGATAAGGCTCTTCCAGAATTTCCTTAATGATCACATGGCCATTGCCCTCACACATATGTTCAATACGACTTACTTTCATAAAGAAACCTCCTTTACAATCCGGTTAATGGCTTCCAGTGTATTCTCATAAGTACCAAATGCAGTAAGACGGAAGAAGCCTTCGCCCTGTGCACCAAAGCCTGAGCCCGGTGTGCCTACTACATTTGCTTTTTCCAGAAGGTAGTCAAAGAACTCCCAGGAAGTCATTTTCCCCGGTGTTTTCAGCCAGATATAAGGCGCATTCACACCACCTGAAACAGAAAATCCTGCTTTTGCAAGAGATTCACGGATAGTTTTGGCATTTCTCATGTAATAGCCTACCTGCTCCTTTAACTGAGCCTTGCCTTCTGGTGAGTATACAGCCTCTCCTGCACGCTGCACAATATAAGGAGCACCGTTAAACTTTGTGCCATGACGTCTTGCCCAAAGACTATGAAGTGCTACCCCGTCACGTACCAGTTCTTTCGGGATCACGGTAAATCCAAGACGCACACCTGTAAAGCCTGCATTTTTGGAAAAGCTGCGAAGCTCAATAGCACAGGTTCTTGCACCTTCACACTCATAAATAGAATGTGGCACATTTTCCTCAGAAATATAGGCTTCATAAGCTGCATCATAAATGATCACGCAGCCGTTTTTGTTGGCATAATCCACCCACTGCTGAAGCCCTTCTTTTGTAATGGCTCCGCCTGTAGGGTTATTTGGGAAGCAAAGATAGATCAGATCCGGCACTTCCTCTGGCAGCTCCGGCAGAAAGCCATTTTCCTCCCTGCAGGGCATGTAGATCACCCCGTCAAAATTCTCACGTTTGGTATTGTACAGTCCTGTACGTCCTGCCATAACATTGGTATCCACATAAACCGGATAAACCGGGTCACACACAGCCACTTTATTGTCCAGCCCAAAGATCTCCTGGATATTTCCGGAATCACTTTTGGCACCGTCTGAAACAAAGATCTCATCTGCCTGGATCTGGCATCCTCTGTCCTGGTAATCATTTTTTGCAATTGCATTTCTCAGGAAATCATATCCAAGATCCGGCGCATAACCACGGAAAGTCTCCGCATGCGCCATCTCCTCCACAGACTTGTGAAGGGAATCAATAATAGCCGGTACAAGAGGCTGTGTCACATCTCCGATACCAAGGCTTATGATCCTTGCATCTGTATGCTCTGCCTGATATGCTTTTACTTTTTTACCAATGGTTGAAAAAAGATAACTGCCCGGTAATTTAAGATAATTGTGATTTACTGTTACCATAATTTTCTCCTGCCTGCCAGACGCTGTCTTATACGGCAGCCCGGCTTATCTTTATTTTATTTTCTTTTACTGATCTCAGCGGTCAGCGCCTCCCGCACACCGGCAGGATTTGCTTTTCCTTTTAACTCCTTCATGATCAGTCCTACAAAGTAGCCCATAACCTTATCCTTGCCTTCAAGAAGCTGGGAAAGCGGTCCTGGATTCTCATCCAGGATACGGGTTACGGTACTCTGGAGCAGGCCTGTGTCTTCAACGATTTTCAGACCTTTCTCTTCAATGTATACCACAGGATCAATATCCTGGTCAAACACTTTTTCAAACACCTTTTTGGCATTCTGGGCGCTGACCTGCTTCTTCTCCACCATGTCCAGAAGATCTGCCAGATGCTTTGCACTGAAGTGTACCTTTTCCGGCTCCATTCCCTTTTCTTTTACAAGGCGGAGCACCTCACCCATAAACCAGTTTGCTGTTTTTTTCGGGTTTTTGGACAGAGTTGCTGTCTCTTCAAACAACGCTGCCAGATGTCTGGATTCTGTAAGGATTCCTGCATCATAAGCCGGAAGTCCATATTCCTGCTGATAACGCTGCTGTTTTTCTTCACAGAATTCTGGAAGCTGTGCTTTCAGATCCTGGATCCACTGATCTGAGATATGGATGGGTGGAAGATCCGGATCTGGGAAATAACGGTAATCCTTTGCATCCTCTTTGGAACGCATGGCATGGGAAGATTCCTTGTTATCATCCCATCTTCTTGTTTCCTGTACCACAGACCTGCCCATTTCCAAAAGCTCGATCTGACGTTCTCTCTCCCCTTCAATAGCCCTTGCAATGGCCTTAAAAGAGTTCAGGTTCTTCATCTCTGTTCTTGTTCCAAATGTGTCTGAACCCACTTCACGGATAGAAAGGTTTACGTCTGCACGCATGGAACCCTCCTGCAGCTTGCAGTCAGAAACACCCAGATACTGCATGGTACAGCGCAGTTTTTCAAGGTATGCGATCACTTCTTCGGAGCTTCTCATATCCGGCTCGGAAACGATCTCGATCAGCGGCACACCGCTTCGGTTGTAATCTACAAGGGAGCAGTCTTCCCATTCATCATGGATCAGCTTTCCTGCATCCTCTTCCATATGCATCTCATGGATACGGATCTTCTTTTTGCCAGCAGAAGTCTCAATCTCTACCCAGCCATCATGGCAGATAGGCAGATACAGCTGGGAAATCTGATAGTTCTGAGGATTGTCCGGGTAAAAATAATTCTTCCGGTCAAATTTACAGTACTGGTTAATGCCACAGTTGGTGGCAAGACCTGCTTTTAATGCAAACTCTACGACTTTTTTATTTAATACGGGAAGAGAGCCTGGCATACCGGTACATACCGGACAGGTATGGGTATTTGGCGCCCCTCCAAATGCGGTAGAACAACCGCAGAATATTTTTGTTCTGGTTGCAAGCTCTACATGAACCTCCAGACCGATCACTGTCTCATACTGTTTCATGCTCTTGCACCTCCTTCTTCCGGAGTTCCAAAATCTCCTCTTGCAATCTCATAAGCATGAGCTGCCCGCAGGATCTTCTTTTCCATAAAGCAGTCACCGATCATCTGCACACCGATCGGCAGTCCTGTATGATCCTTGCCACATGGAACAGAAATTCCAGGCAATCCGCACAGGTTTACGGCAACTGTATAAATATCTCCCAGATACATAGCCAGTGGATCCTTCAGGCTTTCTCCGATCTTTGGCGCTGTATACGGCGCTGCCGGTGCAAGAAGTACATCATATTTTTCAAATGCCTGGTCAAACTCCTGTTTGATCAGTGCTTTTGTACGCAGTGCTTTCAGATAATACGCATCATAATAACCAGAGCTTAATACAAAGGATCCAAGCATGATACGTCTTTTTACTTCTTCTCCAAAGCCTTCTGTTCTGGAGCGCTTGTACATATCATGAAGACCTTCGTATTCCTTTGCCCTGTAGCCGTACTTCACACCATCAAAACGCTCCAGGTTGGAGCTGGCTTCTGCACTGGCAATGATATAGTAAGCAGGGATCATATATTCCATGGTTTTTACTGAGAAAAATTCCACGATCGCCCCAAGCTCTGTAAGTGTTTTCAGCACCTCCATAAAGGCTGCTTTTACTTCCGGATCAATTCCCTCTGCCAGGTATTCTTTTGGAACACCAAATTTCATGCCTGTGATCTTGCCATTCAAAGCTTCCGCAAAATCAAGATCCTCCCTTTTCAGGGATGTGCTGTCCTTAGGATCGTGACCTGCGATCACCTGAAGAAGGGCTGCACAGTCTGCAGTATCCTTTCCTACAGGCCCGATCTGATCCAGGGAAGATGCATAAGCGATCAATCCATAACGGGAAACCGTACCATAAGTAGGTTTCAGTCCTGTCACTCCGCAGAAGGAGCTTGGCTGACGGATAGAACCACCGGTATCTGAACCAAGTGCCATATAAGCCTCACCAGCTGCCACAGCTGCACAGGAGCCTCCGGAAGATCCTCCTGGTACATGCTCCAGGTTCCATGGGTTTCTTGTGATCCCATATGCAGATGTTTCTGTGGTGCTTCCCATGGCAAACTCATCCATGTTTGTTTTACCGATAATGATCATTCCTGCCTTTTCCAGACGATCGATCACCTCTGCCTGATACTGGGGTACAAAGCCTTCCAGGATCTTTGATGCACAGGTAGCAGGCTTTCCCTGTACACAGATATTATCCTTAACTGCAATGGGTACACCGGCAAGTGGACCTGTATAAGTGCCGTCTGCAATGCCCTTTTCTACCTGCTTTGCCCTTGTATATGCTTCTTTTTTATATAAATCCAGATACGCATGCACTCTGCCTTCTTTTTTCTCGATTTGATCAAACACAGATTTTACGCCATCAACCACACCGATCTGGTGCTGCTTGATCTTTTCTGCCAGAGCCAACGCTGTCATTTTTTCCAAATCCATGGTCCTCTCTCCTATCCTATGGTCTTGGGCACCTGATACTGTCCATCTTTTGCCTTCGGTGCGTTCTTAAGCATTGCCTCGCTTTCATCACCATTTGTTACCACATCCTCACGGAATACATTTTCATCCCCGAAAATATGGGACAGCGGCTCCACACCGGATGTGTCCAGTTCATCCAGCTTTTCCACATAATCCAGCATTTTCTGCATGTCTTCCTTAGCCTTTTCCCGCTCTTCACCTGTAAGGGAAAGCTTTGCCAGGATACATACATTTTCCATTGTTTCATTATCTATGATCTTTGCCATTTTTTCATCTCCTCTTACGGCTCCAGCCTGTTCATATCTCTTGGGAACAGACAGGTCTCACGTACATTATCCTCACCAAGCAGCTGCATGGTAAGACGTTCCAGGCCGATTCCAAGTCCTCCATGAGGCGGCATTCCATGTTTGAAGGTATCCAGGTATTCCTCCATACCTTCTGTTTCCATACCTCTTGCAGCCAGCTTGTCACACAGTTCCTGATAATCATGGATACGCTGTCCTCCTGTTGTGATCTCCAGACCATGAAACAGAAGGTCAAAGCTTAAGGTATATCTGGTATCCTCCGGATCATCCATAGCATAGAACGGACGCTTTTTAGAAGGATAATGTGTAACAAATACAAAGTCTGCATCATATTCTTCTTTAAAATAACGGCCGATCAGCGCTTCCTCCTCAGGCTCAAGGTCAAATGGGTTACGGATCTGGCGGTTGTACTTTTCAGACACCAGTTGTTTTGCTTTATCGAAACGTACCTGTGGGATCCGGGACACAGCTGGAAGCTGGATCTTCAGCATTTCCAGTTCCTTTGCATAGTCCTTTTTCAAAAGTTTCATAGCATACTGAAGAAAGCCTGTTTCCATGGCCATGATCTCCTGAAAACAGTCAATATATCCCATTTCAAAATCAAGGCTTGTATACTCGTTCAAATGACGTTTGGTGTTATGCTTTTCTGCACGGAATACAGGCCCTGTCTCAAATACACGATCAAACACACCAACCATCATCTGTTTATAAAACTGTGGGCTTTGTGCAAGAACAGCAGGTTTGTGGAAATAACTGAGTTTGAACATATTTGCACCGCCTTCAGCGCCTCTGGAGCCGATCTTCGGTGTATGGATCTCTGTAAATCCCTGCTCATAAAGATAATCACGAAAAGCTCTTGTAAGGCCTTCCTGGATCCTGAATTTTGCCCTTTCCTGAAGGTTACGAAGAGAAATGGAACGGAAGTTCAGCTTTGCTTCCAGAGAAGTGTTCAGCTTCCATTTGTCAATTGCCAGGGGAAGGGGCTCTGCAGGTGCTGACAGGATCTCCACATTGGAGATCAGAAGCTCCCTTCCCTGCGGTGCACGTTCTTCCAGGCTTACGGTTCCTGTTACTCTTACTGTCATGGCTTCTTTCAGATCGTGGACAGAAACATTTGCCTTTCCTTCTTCCAGCACTGTCTGAAAAAGCCCTTCCTTTTTTCTTAAGATCACAAATGCAATTTCACCCATATTTCGGATACTGTGAATCGCACCTGCCACACAAGCCTGCTGATTCAGGATGTGGTCACTTAAAAGTTCTTCAAAGCTGCATTCTTTCTTTTCCCATTTACCATCCAAAAATTCCATTTCCTCATCCTCCATATTCACAGTGAATTGCTGCCTTTTTCAGGCATTTTATTAAATATTAAACCTCATCATACAGGAGCATAAGCACCATCTGCGCTGTTTCTACCATATTGGTACCGGAATCCATACTGCATTTCTGTATATAACGGTATGCATCCTCTTCACTCAGATGATTTCGCTCCATCAATAAAAATTTTGCATTAGATATATAATTCTGTTCTTTCCAGCTACGGGGCTTTGGCCTTTTTCTGTCCTTTTTCCATCGTCTCTCCAGCTGTGAAAGTACCATATCAACTGTATTTACCAGATCACTGGCTTTCATAGGCATTTCCACAGATAAGACGGAAGATGGTGCCTCTCCGATCACTCTGGCTGATGCAAGCAGCAACAGCTGGAAATAGGGAGGCAGATATTCAAGTACATCCCGGTAATACATATCCGGCAAATGATAGCCGCAGATCAGGACCCCGCCATCCAGTTCAGACATGCTTGCCAAAGCACCTGCACCTGTGCTGCATACCGAAGCAACAGAAAAACCATAACGGAGCAGGATCGCCCGGATTTTTTTTGCATCTTCGATCTTAGGCAGCGCAATTACAATGCTGCTGTTCATACGTACCCGCCACTCTCTTTCGTCTTTGTTATACAAACCTTCATGCTGATGCGTGGATTTTCCTGTTTCATATCCTTAAATACGATACAGGTATTCTTCAATCTCCCACTGTGTCACCTGTCTGGTATAACGAAGCCATTCTTTCTTCTTTGCGGCTGTATATTCCTCGCAGAATTCCTTTCCAAGAACCTCTTTCATCCACTGGCTGTTCTCAAATTCCTCTACAGCCTCACGAAGATTCTCCGGAAGATTTCCTATATTCATTGCCTTCTGATCTGATTCAGACATGGAACGGTTGGAAGACTTTGTAGGATAGATCTTCTTTGCAATTCCATCAAGTCCTGCTGCCAGACAGCAGGCAAATACAAGATACGGATTAGCTGCTGCATCCGGACTTCTAAGCTCGATCCCTGTTTTGCTTCCTCTTGCGCCTGGGATCCGGATCAGTGAATTCTGATTATTGGTCGTCCAGGTAAGCTCTGTAGGTGCTTCATAGCCTGGCACAAGACGCTTGTAGGAATTTACCAGCGGATTCGTGATCACTGCCATTTCCCTGCTGTGAGCCAGAAGACCGCCTACAAAATAATAAGCCTCTTCGCTTAATTCCTGCGGATTCTCAGAATTCACAAAAATGTTTCTTCCATTTTTAAATAAAGAAAAATGAATATGCATGCCGGATCCGTTTGCGTCTACCTTCGGCTTTGGCATAAAGGTAGCGTGAAGCCCATGCCGTTTTGCAATGGTACGCACTGCCATTTTAAAGGTCATAATGTGATCAGCCATTTTACGGATCTCATCACATTTGAAATCAATCTCATGCTGTGCAGGTGCAGTCTCATGATGGGAAGACTCGATCTCCATACCCATGTCTTCCAGATTCAGCACCATGTCCCTTCTTGCATTCTCACCAAGATCCACAGGACTGATATCCAGATAACCTGCCTTCTCATGAGTCAGTGTGGTAGGCACTCCGTTATCATCTGTGTGGAACAGGAAAAATTCGCATTCCGGGTCGATGTAGCAGGTGTAACCCTCCTGCTCTGCCTTTTCCGCTGTTTTTTCTAATATATATCTGGAACTGCGCTCATTTGGCATTCCGGCCGGTGTGTAAATATCGCACAACAGTCTGGCAACCTTTCCCTGCTGGGGACGCCATGGCAGGATCGTAAAGGTATCAAGATCCGGATACAGATACATATCCGGCTCCTTCTCTCCTGCAATCCCAGCAATAAAAGATCCGTCTACCACGCATTCATTATTTAATGCCCTTGGAAGCTCTCTTGCTGTAATAGCAATATTTTTCAGTGTTCCAAACATATCCGTAAACTGCAGACGGATGAACTCTACGTCTTCATCCTCCGCCATCTGCAAAACTTCTTCTCGTGTATAATTCCCCATCTCATTCTCTCCTTTATAATAAAAAAGAGCATACTCCATACAACCCCTGTATGAAAAACGCCCTTGTTCATGTTGAACATTATAGCAACGGCATTATTGGTTGTCAACTCCTTTATCACTGTGAATCAAAAAAAATACAGCCACAGATCCTGTATAAAGATCTGTGACTGTATGATAAATTTTATGTTGAACTTACAGATAAGAATAACCCATCAGGGATTCATCTACTGCCTTGGCAGCTTCTCTTCCTTCACGGATTGCCCATACGACCAGAGACTGACCTCTGTGCATGTCTCCTGCTGTAAACACACGATCAACACTTGTTGCATATTCATCCGGTTTTGTTTCCACATTGGTACGTCCGTTTACTGCTACCTTAAATGCATCTGTCACATATTTCTGGCTTCCAAGGAAACCGGCAGCGATCAGTACCAGTTCTGCAGGGATCACTTCTTCTGTTCCCTCTACAGGCACCATCATCATACGACCTGTTTTTGGATCCTTCTCACTTTTCAGCTTAACGATCTTTGCCTGGCATACATTTCCGTTTTTATCAGCAATAAATTCTTTTACGGTTGTCTGATAAACCCTTGGGTCATGGCCAAATACAGCAATGGCCTCTTCCTGGCCGTAGTCTGTTTTCAGCACTCTTGGCCACTGTGGCCATGGATTACTTGGTGCTCTGTGTACAGGCGGCATTGGCATCATTTCCAGCTGGGTAACGGATTTTGCACCCAGACGGATAGAAGTACCTACACAGTCATTTCCTGTATCTCCGCCTCCGATCACAAGTACATGCTTTCCTTTTGCATCTTCATAAGGAGCTTTCTGGAAATCAGAATCCAGAAGTGTTTTTGTAACCTTGGAAAGAAAATCTACTGCAAAATAAATTCCCTTTGCTTCTCTTCCAGGTACTTTGATATCCCTTGGATTGGAAGCTCCACATGCAAGGATCACACGGTCATACTGTTTCAGAAGCTCTGCTGGGGTAATATCCACACCAACATTTACTCCTGTTATGAACTTAACTCCTTCTTCTTCCATTAAATGGATCCTGCGGTCGATCACAGATTTATCCAGCTTCATGTTGGGGATTCCATAACGGAGAAGTCCACCGATCCGGTCATTTCTTTCATATACAGTTACCAGATGGCCTCTCCTGTTCAACTGCTGTGCTGCTGCAAGTCCGGACGGGCCGCTTCCTACTATGGCAATGGTCTTTCCTGTACGTACTTTCGGGATCTGAGGCTGTACCCATCCATTTGCATAAGCAGTTTCAATGATAGCACGCTCATTTTCCTTGGTAGATACAGGCTCTCCGTTAATATTACAGGTACATGCAGCCTCACACAATGCAGGACACACCCTTGATGTAAATTCCGGGAAAGAATGAGTCTTACTCAGTCTTAAATATGCCTGTTTCCAGTTGCCTGTATAAACCAGGTCATTTGTTTCAGGCACAAGGTTGTGCAGCGGACAGCCGGAAGCCATTCCTGCAAGCATCATGCCTGACTGGCAGAAGGGAACGCCGCATGCCATACAGCGTGCTCCCTGTAATTTCTGTTTTTCTTTATTTAATGGAATACGGAATTCCTTAAAATCAGCAATCCTTACTTTTGGCGGCAGAACCTTTGCCGTCTCTCTGTCATAATCTAAAAATCCAGTTGGTTTTCCCACGGTCATGCCCTCCTAATACTTTCATAAAACGCTTCCATCTGTGCCTGCTCGCTGTTTAATCCTTTTTCTTCCAGCTTCGCACTTAAAGTCACCATGTGCTTATACTCATTTGGAATCAGCTTTTTGAAATGAGGGAGATATTCATCAAAGTCTGCCAGTACCTTTGCTCCCAGTTTTGACCCTGTAGCCTGTACATGAGCTTCGATCAGATCCCGCAGTTCCTTTTTATCATATTTATTCTCAACCTTTTCAATGGAGATCATGGCCTTATTCAGATTTTTGTAAAGCACATTGTCCACATCCAGCACATAAGCAATACCGCCGCTCATACCTGCTGCGAAGTTTTTCCCGGTTTTTCCAAGAACAACCACACGACCGCCGGTCATGTATTCACAACCATGCTCGCCTACACCTTCAACGACTGCACATGCGCCGGAGTTACGTACTGCAAAACGCTCTCCTGCCATTCCGTTGATAAATGCAGTTCCGCTGGTAGCGCCATACAGGGCAACATTTCCTACAATAATATTATCCTCTGCTTTGTAGCCGGCTTTTTCCGGAACCTTTACAACAAGCTTTCCACCGGAAAGGCCTTTTCCAAAGTAGTCATTGCTGTCACCTGTAAGCTTCAGGGTAAGACCTTTAGGAATAAATGCACCGAAGCTCTGTCCGCCTGCACCTGTACAATTTACAACGATAGTGTCATCTGCAAGACCGTTTTTATGGTTTCTTGTGATCTCAGCGCCAAGGATGGTTCCGAAAGCCCTGTCTGTATTTGTAACATTTACAGAGATTTCTGTCTTGCTTCCGCTGATGATATTCTTGCCGCATTTCTTCAGAAGCACCTTCTCATCCAGTGTTTTCTCCAGTTCAAAATTGAACTCTGCTTTCGGGTCAAAAGTAACCTTCTCACCTTTAGCAGCAAAAGGATTGTTCAGGATCGCACTCAGATCCACTTTTCCTTTATGAGGCTCTTTTACTTTATCAGATGCAACCAGAAGGTCAGTACGTCCTACCATTTCTTCCAGGGTACGGACTCCCAGCTTTGACATATATTCTCTTAATTCCTGTGCAATAAAGCGCATGAAATTCTCTACGTATTCCGGTTTTCCTCTAAATCTTTTACGCAGTTCCGGATTCTGTGTTGCCACTCCTACCGGGCAGGTATCCAGATTACATACGCGCATCATCACACAGCCCATAGTCACAAGTGGTGCAGTTGCAAAACCGAATTCCTCTGCTCCAAGAAGAGCTGCAACAGCCACATCACGGCCACTCATCAGCTTTCCATCTGTCTCAATACGTACACGGTTACGCAGTCCGTTCATCAGAAGTGTCTGGTGTGTTTCTGCAAGTCCAAGCTCCCATGGAAGCCCTGCATTGTGAATGGAGCTTCTTGGTGCAGCTCCTGTACCACCGTCATAACCGGAGATCAGGATTACCTGTGCGCCTGCTTTTGCAACACCTGCCGCAACCGTTCCAACACCTGCTTCAGATACAAGTTTTACAG
The DNA here is from genome assembly GCA_900316115.1 of uncultured Eubacteriales bacterium. Taxonomy (GTDB): domain Bacteria; phylum Bacillota; class Clostridia; order Lachnospirales; family Lachnospiraceae; genus Blautia_A. Next base: position 26,373 of record ONBN01000031.1, on the reverse strand, counting down.
AAATATCTGCATATTTGTTTGCATTTTTCAGGTCGTAGATCAGCTCTGCCAGATCCTCAATGGAATAAATATCATGATGAGGCGGCGGGGAGATCAGACTTACTCCAGGTGTGGAATGTCTGGTTTTTGCTACCCATGGATATACTTTCTTTGCAGGCAGATGTCCACCTTCACCTGGCTTTGCGCCCTGTGCCATTTTGATCTGGATCTCTCTTGCAGATACAAGATAACGGCTTGTAACACCAAAACGTCCACTGGCAACCTGCTTGATAGCTGAACAGCGATCATTGTCGGTTCCTGCTGAATCCAGACGTTCTTCGCTTTCTCCACCCTCTCCTGTATTGGATTTTCCATGGAGATGGTTCATTGCAATGGCAAGTGTTTCATGTGCCTCCTGGGAAATGGATCCATAGGACATAGCACCTGTTTTAAAGTGTTTTACGATCTCATCAACACTTTCCACTTCTTCCATTGGTACAGGCTCTTTGGCATATTTAAAGTCCATCAGGCCTCTTAAATTGCCATGATTTTCCTCGTCAACTTTCTTTGTATATTCCTTAAACAAGTCATAGCTTCCTGTCCATGTAGCCTGCTGAAGCAGGGAAATGGTCTGCGGATTGTATTTGTGTTCTTCTCCCTGGCTTCTCATTTTGTGTGCACCTACGCTGTCCAGGGTAAGGTCTGTAGCAAGTCCAAGCGGGTCAAATGCTTCAGAATGAAGACGCTCCACATTGTCCTCAATATCTTCCAGTGTAATACCACCTACACGGCTTACGGTACCTGTAAAATACTTGTCGATCACGTCCTGTGACACACCGATAGCCTCAAAGATCTGAGATCCCTGATAGGACTGGATGGTTGAAATACCCATCTTGGAAGCGATCTTTACAATACCGCCAAGCACTGCCTGATTGTAATCATTTACTGCTGCATAATAGTCTTTTTCCAGCATATGTGCATCGATCAGCTCACGGATAGTTTCCTGTGCAAGATATGGGTTGATCGCACTTGCGCCATAGCCCAGAAGTGTTGCAAAATGATGTACTTCTCTTGGCTCTCCGGACTCCAGGATGATTGCCAGGGAAGTGCTTTTCTTTGTTTTTACCAGATGCTGATGCACTGCGGACACTGCCAGAAGTGAAGGGATCGGCATATGGTTTTCATCTACTCCACGGTCAGAAAGCACCAGGATATTTGCTCCGTCACGATATGCTTTATCTACCTCTACAAACAGACGGTCAATGGCACGCTCCAGCTTTGTACTCTTATAATAAAGAGTAGAAACAACCGCTACCTTAAAGCCTTCATGATGCATTTTCTTGATCTTCAGCATATCAGTATTGGTAAGGATCGGATTGTTGATCTTTAATACCTGACAGTTTTCTGCTTTCTGCTCCAGCAGGTTGCCGTCTTTTCCAACATATACGCTAGTGCTGGTAACGATCTCTTCACGGATCGCATCAATAGGCGGATTTGTTACCTGTGCAAAAAGCTGTTTAAAGTAATCAAATAATGGCCGGTTCTGTTTGGAAAGTACGGCAAGAGGTGTATCAACACCCATTGCTCCAATGCTTTCAGCTCCGTTTAATGCCATGTTACGGATAGAAGTGCGGTACTGCTCATAAGTGTATCCAAAAGCCTTCTGCAGACGGGCACGCTGCTCTTCTGTGTACTCTTCGATCCTTTCATTCGGGATATGGATATCCTTCAGGCACAGAAGATTGCTGTCCAGCCATTCACCGTAAGGCTGTTTCTTTGCATACATTTCTTTCAGGTCATTATCATCAATGATCTTGCCCTGAACGGTATCTACAAGAAGCATTTTTCCAGGATGAAGACGCTCTTTTAATACAATCTTTTCTTCCGGTACAGGAAGCACACCTACCTCTGAGGACAGGATCACATAGCCGTCTGATGTAACGTAATATCTGGATGGACGAAGGCCGTTTCTGTCAAGAACAGCACCCATTACATCACCGTCTGAAAACAGGATGGATGCAGGTCCGTCCCATGGCTCCATCATGGTTGCATAATACTGATAAAAATCACGTTTTTCCTGGGAAATCGTATCATTGTTTGCCCATGGTTCCGGGATAGTGATCATCACTGCAAGAGGCAGATCCATACCGCTCATCATCAGGAATTCCAGAGTATTGTCAAGCATAGCAGAGTCAGAACCGCTTCTGTTTACAACAGGAAGAACCTTGGACATTTCCTGACTCAGATATGGAGATTCCATATTTTCTTCCCTTGCAAGCATCTTGTCTGCATTTCCACGGATGGTGTTGATCTCACCGTTATGTACGATCAGACGGTTAGGATGTGCACGCTCCCAGCTTGGATTTGTATTGGTACTGAAACGGGAATGAACCACTGCAATGGCAGATTCATAATCCGGGCTCTGAAGATCTTCAAAGAAAGTACGCAGCTGTCCAACCAGGAACATTCCTTTGTATACAATGGTCCTGTTGCTCATGGATACTACATAGGTATTATCATTACTCTGTTCATACTCTCTGCGGACGATGTACAGCTTCCGGTCAAAATCAAGCCCCTTCTCCACATCATCCGGTTTTTTGATAAATGCCTGCATAATATATGGCATGCACTCTCTTGCCTTATGTCCAAGTACATCCGGTACTGTAGGCACTGTACGCCATCCAAGGAATTCCAGACCCTCTTTTTCTACAATGATCTCGAACATTTTCTTAGCCTGGGCACGTTTGATCTCATGCTGTGGGAAAAAGAACTGTCCAACACCATACTCTCTTTCTCCGCCAATCTCAATGCCCTCTTTCTTACAGGCCTTTTTGAAAAATTTGTGGGAGATCTGCAGAAGGATTCCCACACCGTCTCCGGTTTTTCCTTCTGCATCCTTACCTGCACGATGATCCAGATTTTCTACAATACGCAGGGCATTGGCAACTGTTTCATGGCTTTTTTTACCTTTTATATTTACAACTGCACCGATTCCGCAGTTATCATGCTCAAATTCTGAACGGTAAAGACCCTGCTGATCATTTGCCACTTCTCTCATATTTCCTCATCCTTTCTGTACGGTCTTACTTTCGATTTCTTTCTTCCGGTCTACAGCCGCCTGTACAAATCCACGGAAAAGCGGATGTGCATGATTTGGTCTTGACTTGAATTCCGGATGGCCCTGGGTTCCTACAAAGAACGGATGCCCTGGGATCTCGATCATTTCTACAATATGCCCATCCGGTGATGTACCGGCTACTCTCATTCCCTTTTCATTTAACTCTTCTCTGTATGCGTTATTTACCTCATAACGATGTCTGTGACGCTCCTGGATCTCTTTCTTTCCAAACAGAGTGAGTGACAGGGAACCATCTTTTAATACACAGGGATAACTTCCAAGACGAAGGGTTCCTCCCAGATCCTCTACCTGCTCCTGATCCGGCATCAGTGCGATCACTGGGTGGGTTGTCTCAGGTGCAAGCTCAATACTGTTGGCATCCTCGTATCCCAGCACATGACGGGCAAATTCCACAATTGCCATCTGCATGCCAAGGCAGATACCAAGGTATGGGATCTTGTGAACCCTTGCATACTGGGCAGCCAGGATCATACCTTCTGTACCTCTGTTGCCGAAGCCGCCTGGAACCAGAACCCCATCTACATCATGAAGCTGCTTGTCCAGATTTTTTTCATTTAATTCTTCAGAATCTACCCAGGTAAATTCAACCTTTGCCTTACAGGAGATCCCACCATGCTTTAATGCTTCCACAACGCTTAAATATGCATCATGCAGCTGTGTATATTTTCCTACAATGGCAATGTTTACACTGTCCTCCGGATGCTTCAGATGGTCTACCATCTGGATCCAGTCTGTCAGATCCGGTTTTCTGTTTTCCAGGCAAAGAGACTGGAGAACCACATCTGCCAGCTTCTCTCTTTCCATTGCAAGAGGTGCTTCATAAAGATATTCCACATCCAAGTTCTGAAGTACATGGCTTACAGGCACATTACAGAACAAAGCGATCTTTCCACGGATATCCTCAGTCAACGGATATTCACTTCTGCATACCAGCACATCCGGCTGGATTCCCATTCCCTGCAGCTCCTTTACACTTGCCTGGGTAGGCTTTGTCTTCATCTCACCGGAAGCCTTCAGGTATGGGATCAGGGTTACATGTACCAGAATGGCATTTTCATGTCCCACATCATGCTGGAACTGACGGATGGATTCCAGGAAAGGCTGGCTTTCAATATCTCCTACTGTACCACCAACTTCAATAATGGCAATCCTGTCTTCATCCGGAGATTTTGCCCTGTAAAAACGGCTTTTGATCTCATTTATAATATGAGGGATCACCT